>NZ_CP141769.1:602196-903294 GCF_035621355.1 Thiobacillus sp. SCUT-2
GGCAGCAGGGCCAGCAATTCGGCATAGAGCGGCGCCAGCTGCTCGGCCAGCACGTCGCGCAGGGTGGCGTAGGCCACCTGCCGCGCCTTCGCCAGCACGGGCACGTCCTGCAGCGCGCCACGGTAGGCGTGGCCGATGACGGCGGGGCCGAACGGGTTGTTGCTGTGGTCGCAGGCAAAGCCGAACAGCTGGCCGATGCGCGGCTCGATGTCGGCCAGTTGCTCGCGGAAGTGCTCCTCCAGCCTGTTGGCTTCCGACGAGGTGGCGAGCCAGTCCTCGAAGTCGAGCTCGTCCACCAGCGCGAGATCGCCGGACGTGTCGCGCGTCGCCTGCGTCTGCACCGGCCGTGCCTGCTTCAGCGCATCGAGCACCGCCTGCACGAAACGGGTCTGCACCGCCGGTGCGTGATGGGCGAACTCATGCACGGCGTTCAGCAGTCCGCTGTGCTCCGCGATGCCGGCAGCATGCAGGGCGGCGGCGTTCAGCCGCTCCGTGAGTTGGCGCATCACCTGGTCGTGCACCTGCAGCAGGGATTCGCTGAGCAGGGTCGTGCTGGCCTCGCGCAGGTGCGGGTACGCGGTCGACGCCGGCAGCGCCGCGAGCTTCTGCCGGTGGCCGGCCATGCGCAGGCGCTGCAGCGCACGGAGTGCCTCGGTCGGCTGCTGGGTGAACGCGACGCCAACCCCGAGCGGGCTCAGTCGCTTGAGCTGGGCGGGCACCCGGAAGGTCTCGGCGGCGCTGATCGAAACCGGGGTGAAGACGATCTCCACTGCGGCGTTGTCGCGCCTGGCAAGCGCCGTGATCGCCGCCTCCGGGTTGGTGAACTTGAGGAACAGGCCGCCCAGGCAGAAATCGCGGATCTCGCAGGCGATCTCGGTGTATCCCGGCTGGGTGATGATGGCTGGCTGCGAGACCTGGAAGCGCCTGTCGCGGCGCAGGTCCGGTCCGGCGTGTTGGGCGTCTGTCGCATTAGCCGTCATTTCCACACTTGAGCTCCCTGGTTGTTCTGGTCTGGCCGATCCCCGCCGTGCGCTTGGCGGGGCCTGCCCGAATTTGGTAGACTGCCATGCATGATTCGTGCCGCAAAGTTCTTTTTTAGCCGCTTTTATCCCACGCCGCAGGCGGTCGGGAGGCGCTGAGACGAACAGCATGCCCTTCACGAAACCGCCAGCATGCTGGCGGTTTTTTTCGTTATGAGCCGCCGCTGGAGTCCAACGCAAACAACCGGAGTCTGAGATGACCGCCACCCGAACCGACGACACCCGCATCGAGCAGAGCGGCGAACTGCTTGCCCCCATGCAGATCATGCGCGAACTGCGCGCCAGCGAGGCGGTGCACGCGCACGTGGCGCAGGCGCGCAGCGCCATCCACGATGTCCTGCGCGGTGCCGACGACCGCATGTTCATCGTCGTCGGGCCGTGCTCGATCCACGACCCGGCGGCCGCGCTCGACTATGCGCGCCGGCTGAAGCCGCTGGCCGACGAGCTGGCACGCGATCTCATCGTCGTGATGCGCGTGTACTTCGAGAAGCCGCGCACGACGGTGGGCTGGAAGGGCCTGATCAACGACCCGCACCTCGACGAGAGCTTCGACATCAACGAGGGCCTGCGGCTCGCGCGTAAATTATTGTTGGAGACCAACGAGATCGGCCTGCCGTGCGCGACCGAGTTCCTCGACCTGATCTCGCCGCAGTACATCGCCGACCTGGTGAGCTGGGGCGCGATCGGCGCACGCACGACGGAATCGCAGTCGCATCGCCAGCTGGCCTCCGGCCTGTCGTGCCCGGTGGGGTTCAAGAACGGCACCGACGGCAGCCTGAGGATCGCGGTCGACGCGATCAAGGCCGCGGCCGCGCGCCACCACTTCATCTCGATCACCAAGTCGGGCCACGTCGGCGTGTTCAGCACCTCGGGCAACGAGGACACCCACGTCATCCTGCGCGGCGGCAAGGCGCCCAACTACGATGCCGCGAGCGTGAATCTCGCGTGCGGCGAGCTGGCCGCGGCGGGCTTGCGCCAGCAGCTGATGATCGACTTCTCGCACGCGAACTCGAGCAAGCAGTACCAGCGCCAGCTCGACGTCGGCGCTGACGTCGCCGCGCAGGTGGCGGGCGGCGACACCCGCATCATCGGCGCCATGATCGAAAGTCACATCAACCCGGGGCGCCAGGATATGGTGGCCGGGCAGCCGCTGGAATATGCCAAGTCGATCACCGACGCCTGCATCGGCTGGGACGACACCGTGCCGCTCCTCAGGCTGCTGGCCGACGCGGTGAAAAAACGCCGCCTTACCGCGCCGGCGGATGAGGAATAAGCGCGCTTCCGGAGTAAAATGCTCGCGGCGGGCCTCCCCGCATGGCTAAGTCGTGAATCGGGTCAGGTCCGGAAGGAAGCAGCCCCAGCGACCGACGCCAGTGCCGGGGTTCTGGCTCGCCATTCCTGGCTGCATTCGGACGGGCTGTGTTGGATCAGATCGGGCGTTGTCGCGCCTTGCCGTACTGATCTGTACTGTCTGCGGCGCTCCGCCTTGCCTCCGTCCGAATGCAGCCAGGAATGGCCATAGCCAACGACATCACCCATGACTGACCTCTTCGGCGATTCCGCTACCCCCACCGTTGCGCTGGCGCGCAAGTGGCGGCCGCGCGCGTTCGCCGACCTCAAGGGGCAGGAGCATGTGGTGCAGGCGCTCTCCAACGCACTCACCCAGGGCCGGCTCCACCACGCCTATCTGCTCACCGGCACGCGCGGCGTCGGCAAGACCACGCTGGCGCGCATCCTGGCCAAGTGCCTCAACTGCGAGACCGGCGTCACCGCGACGCCGTGCGGCACCTGCTCGGCCTGCACCCAGATCGACGCCGGCCGTTTCGTCGACCTGCTCGAGCTCGACGCGGCGTCGAACACCGGCGTCGACAACATGCGCGAGGTGCTCGACAACGCGCAGTACGCGCCGACCGTGGGCCGCTACAAGGTCTACATCATCGACGAAGTGCACATGCTGTCGAAGCCGGCGTTCAATTCCATGCTGAAGACGCTGGAAGAGCCGCCCGCGCACGTCAAGTTCATCCTTGCCACCACCGATCCGCAGAAGATTCCGGTGACGGTGCTCTCGCGCTGCCTGCAGTTCAACCTCAAGCCGATGCCCCCCGCGCTGGTGGCGCAGCATCTGGGCGAGGTGCTCGCGCAGGAGCATGTCGACGCCGAGCCGGCGGCGCTGAACCTGCTGGCGCGCGCCGCCGCCGGCAGCATGCGCGACGCGCTGTCGCTCACCGACCAGGCGATCGCCTACGGCGGCGGGCGCGTCGAGGCCGCCGGCGTCGAGGCCATGCTCGGCGCGGTGCGGCGTGACTACCTGTTCGACCTGCTCGACGCGCTGGCGGCGCGCGACGGCGACGCGCTGCTCGCGCAGGCGCGCGCGCTCGCGGAACGCGGCATCGCATTCGACGCGGCGCTGCAGGATCTCGGCAACCTGCTCACCCAGCTTGCGCTGTTGCTGCATGCGCCGGGCGCACAGGAAGCGGGACTCGATGCCGAGCGCATGCACGCCGCCGCCGCGCGGCTCGACCCCGAGACGGTTCAGCTCTTCTACCAGATCGCGCTGAACGGCCGCCGCGATCTGCCCTATGCGCCGGACGAGTTCTCCGGCTTCGCGATGACGCTGCTGCGCATGCTGGCGTTCGCGCCGGATGGCGCGGAAGCGGTGCGGCCGACGCCGGCCCGCGCCACGCCGGCCGCGCCAGGCGTGCCGCCGCCCACGGTCGCGAGCCCGGCCGCCGCCGCGACTGTGGCGCCGTCGACCGTCGACCCCGGCACGGCGCCGCCGGCGGCAGTCGCGACGCCCGCGGCACCGGCCGAGGCCCGCTACGATGCGCCGCAGGTGCCTGCCCGACTCGCGAGCGAGCCGGCGCCGGATGGCGACTGGGACTGGCTGGCCGTGGTGTCAGGGCTGCGCCTCGGCGGCATGGCGAAGATGCTCGCCGACCATTGCGAACTCGTGTCGCAGGCGGGGGGCACGGTGACGCTGCGCGTCGGCGAGGCACACCGGCACTTGCTCGATCGCGCCTACCAGGACCGGCTCGTCGGGGCCCTGCGCGACAGGTATGGCGCGGCGCTTCAGGTTACGTTCGAGGTGGGGCAGGCGGCGGAGCAGACGCCCCAGCAGGTGCGCACGCGCGTCAAGGCGGCGCGTCAGGCCGAGGCCGTGGCGGCGATCGAGGCGGATCCTTTCGTGCGTGAGCTGGTCGACCAGTTTGGCGGCCAGATCGACGCGACGTCCATACAGCCATTAGGAGAATCGACATGATCAAGGGCGGCATCGGCAACATGATGAAGCAGGTCCAGCAGGTGCAGGAGAACATGGCCAAGATGCAGGCCAAGCTGGCCGAACTGGAGATCGAGGGGCAGAGTGGCGCCGGCATGGTCAAGGTCGTGATGACCTGCAAGTACGACGTGCGTCGCGTCACCATCGACCCGAGCCTGATGTCCGACGACAAGGAAATGCTCGAGGATCTGGTTGCCGCGGCGATGAACGACGCCGTGCGCAAGGTGGAATCCACGGTGCAGGAGAAGATGGCCGGCGTCACCGCCGGCCTGCCGATCCCGCCGGGGATGAAGCTGCCGTTCTGACCGGGTCGAGGCAGCGACATGCAGCCGGCTGCGCTGGAAAGCCTGATCAGCGCCCTGCGCGTGCTGCCGGGGGTCGGCCCGAAGTCGGCCGCGCGCATGGCCTACCATCTGCTGCAGCGTGACCGGCGCGGCGCGGAGCAGTTGGCGGGCGCGCTCCACCATGCGCTGACGCACCTGCATCACTGCCGCCTCTGCAACAACTTCTCGGAGGCGGAGGTGTGCGAGGTGTGCGCGAGTCCCAAGCGCGACAAGCGGCTCCTGGCGGTGGTCGAGATGCCCGCCGACTTCAACATGATGGAGGCCACGCAGAGCTACGGCGGCCTCTACTTCGTGCTGATGGGGCGGCTGTCTCCGCTCGACGGCATCGGGCCGCGCGAGATCCATCTCGACCGCCTGATCGCGCGTGCGCTCGATGGCGTCGTCGAGGAGGTGATCCTGGCGACCAACTTCACGCCGGAAGGCGAGGCGACCGCGCACACGATCGGCGAACTGCTGAAGGCGCGTGGGCTCAAGGTGAGCCGCCTGGCGCGCGGGGTGCCGGTCGGCGGCGAGCTCGAATACGTCGACAGCGGCACGCTGGCGCAGGCTGTCCGCGATCGGCGAACCGTGTAGCGAGGTGCGCGAGACGCGCAATTGACGAACAGACAACTGAATCGGAAGACACGATGGAATTGACCGCATTGACTGCCCTGTCCCCCCTCGACGGCCGCTATGGCGGAAAGACCGCTGCCTTGCGCGAGTTCTTCAGCGAGTATGCGCTGATCAAGAATCGCGTCATCGTCGAGATCGAATGGCTGAAGGCGCTCGCGGCGGAGCCGGCGATCGCCGAAGTGCCGGCGTTCTCGAGCGACGCCATCGCGCTGCTCGACGGCATCGCCGATCGCTTCTCGGTAGCCGACGCCGAGCGCGTCAAGGCGATCGAGGCGACGACCAACCACGATGTCAAGGCGGTCGAATATTTCCTTAAGGAGAAGACGAAATCGAACGCCGAGATCGCCGCGGTCTCCGAGTTCTTCCACTTCGCCTGCACCTCGGAAGACATCAATAACCTGTCGCATGCGCTGATGCTGAAGGGCGCGCGCGACGGTGTGCTGCTGCCCGCGCTG
Organism: Thiobacillus sp. SCUT-2; assembly: GCF_035621355.1. NCBI lineage: Bacteria > Pseudomonadati > Pseudomonadota > Betaproteobacteria > Nitrosomonadales > Thiobacillaceae > Thiobacillus > Thiobacillus sedimenti. Next base: position 607,925 of record NZ_CP141769.1, read on the forward strand.
GAGAAGCTGATCGCGCGCCTGACCGACCTCGCGCACGAATTCGCCGACCTGCCGATGCTGTCGCGTACGCACGGTCAGCCCGCCTCGCCGACCACGGTCGGCAAGGAGATCGCCAATGTCGTCTACCGCCTGCGCCGCACGTGGGATGCGATCGGCGCGGTCGAACTGCTGGGCAAGATCAACGGTGCGGTCGGCAACTACAACGCGCACCTGTCGGCCTATCCGGAGCTCGACTGGGAAGCGTTTGCGCGCAGCTTCGTGATGGAGCTCGGCCTCACCTTCAACCCGTACACGATCCAGATCGAGCCGCACGACGCCATGGCCGAACTGTACGACGCGATCGCGCGCACCAACACGATCCTGATCGACCTCAACCGCGATATCTGGGGCTACATCTCGGTCGGCTACTTCAAGCAGAAGGTGAAGGCGGGCGAGGTCGGCTCGTCGACGATGCCGCACAAGGTCAACCCGATCGACTTCGAGAACAGCGAAGGCAACCTCGGCCTCGCCAACGCGGTGCTGCGCCATCTGGCCGAGAAGCTCCCGATCTCGCGCTGGCAGCGCGACCTCACCGACTCGACCGTGCTGCGCAACATGGGCGTTGGCTTCGGTTACAGCCTTCTGGCCTACGAATCCTGCCTGCGCGGTCTTGGCAAGCTCGAGGCCAATCCGGTTGCGCTTGCCGCCGACCTCGACGCCAACTGGGAGGTGCTCGCCGAGCCGATCCAGACCGTGATGCGTCGCTACGGCGTGGCGAATCCCTACGAACAGCTGAAGGAACTCACGCGCGGCAAGGGTGGCATCAACCGCGACACCCTGCACGGCTTCATCGACGGCCTGGCGATCCCCGACGCCGAGAAGACGCGCCTGAAGGCGATGACGCCGGCGTCCTACACCGGCATCGCGGCGGAACTGGCGCGCCAGATCTGAGCGGAGGCTCCATGTCCGAACACGCACTCGACGTCGGCCTCGCCGACTTCACCCAGAACGTCCTCGAAGAATCGAAGCGCCGCCCGGTGGTGGTCGATTTCTGGGCGCCGTGGTGCGGCCCCTGCAAATCGCTGAAGCCGATCCTGGAGAAGCTCGCGGCCGAATACGGCGGCAAGTTCCTGCTGGCCAAGATCAATTCCGACGACAACCAGGAGCTCGCGGCGCGCCATGGGGTGCGCGGCATTCCCAGCGTCAAGGCGTTCGTGGACGGCCAGATGGTCGACGAGTTTTCCGGCGCGCTGCCGGAAGGCGAGGTTCGGGCCTTTCTCGATCGCCTCATTCCCAGCCCGGCCGACGAACTGCGCGCGCAGGCGGCGGATGCGCGCATGGCGGGCGATCTGTCGGGCGCCTTGCGGCTGCTCGCCGAGGCGTCGAAGCTCGATCCGCATGACGTCGGCGTGCGCCTCGACGCCGCCGAGATCATGCTCGACCTCAACGAGACGGGTGAGGCGGAGCGCCTGATCGCCAGCGTGCCTGCCGACGCCGATCCGCGCGCGGCGCAGCTGAAGGCGCGGCTGCAGTTCGCCGGCGCCGCGGGCGCGGACGATGCGGCGCTGCGCGCGCGCGTGGCCGCGAACGAGAACGACCTCGACGCGCGCCTGTCACTCGCCAACCTGCTGATTGCCGCCGGCCGGTACGAGCCGGGCATGGAGCAACTGCTGGAAATCGTGCGGCGCGACCGCAGCTTCGGCGACGACGTCGGCCGCAAGACCCTGCTGTCGGTGTTCAACCTGCTCGGCGGCGGCGAGCTCGTGAGCCGCTACCGGCGCATGCTGGCGAGTGCGCTGAACTAGTCCGGCTCAGTCGAGCGGCACGTAGCGCACCTCGACGATCTCCACCTCGCGCCGGCCTTCCGGTGTCTGCACGCTGACGCTGTCGCCTTCGCGCGCCTTCAGCAGCGCCCGCGCCATCGGCGAAATCCACGCGATGCGGCCGCGCCCGGCATCGGCCTCGTCGATGCCGACGATGGCATAGGTCGCCTCCTTGCCGTCGGCATCCGCAACGGTGACGGTCGCGCCGAAGAACACCTGGTCGGTCTCCTCGCGCGTCGCCGGGTCGACGACCTCGGCGTGCTCGAGGCGCTTGGAGAGGAAGCGGATGCGCCGGTCGACCTCGCGCAGGCGCTTCTTGCCGTAGATGTAGTCGCCGTTTTCCGAGCGGTCGCCGTTGCTTGCGGCCCAGGCGATGGTTTCGACCAGCTTCGGCCGCTCGACCTTCCACAGCTGGTTGAATTCGGCGTCGAGCCGCGCGTAGCCGGCTGGCGTCATGTAGTTCTTCGAGCCGGCGGGCAACGCGGGCGCGGCGACGTCCTCGTCGTCGGCCTCGGGGGCATCGGATTCCTTGACGAATGCCTTGTTCATCGGCCAAACAGGTGGGCAAGCAGGGTGAGAAGCAGCGACATCAGGATGACGCTGGTGAAGGGGAAGTAGAATGTGCCGCGCGCACGCTTCACCCGCACGTCGCCCGGCAGTCGTCCGAGGCCGAGGCGTTCCAGCCAGGGCGTCAGCAGGCCGAGCACCAGCAGCGCTGCAACCAGTGTGAGCAACCATTTCAGCATGAGGAAATTTTAACCGATGGACGCCCTGCCGCAGTTCGAACGCACCCGCATCCTGCTCGATGCCGACGAACAGATGCGCCTCGCCGGCGCGCACGTGCTGGTGGCGGGGCTCGGCGGCGTCGGCTCGTATTGCGCCGAGGCGCTCGCGCGCGCGGGGGTCGGGCGGCTGACCCTCATCGATCACGACGTGGTCGCGGTATCGAACATCAACCGTCAGCTGCCTGCGCTGCTGTCCACGGTGGGGCAGCCGAAAGCCGAGCTGATGGCGGCGCGGATCCGTGACATCAATCCGTCGTGCGAGCTCAACGTGATCCGCGAATTCCTGATTCCGGAGACCGTCGCCGACATCGTTCCGGCCGACGTCGACTTCGTCATCGACTGCATCGATTCGCTGAACTGCAAGGTCGCGCTCGTCGCCAGCAGCGTCGAACGCGGCTTGCGGGTCGCCTCCAGCATGGGCGCGGGCAACAAGCTCGACCCGACCCGCATCCGCATCGCCGACATTTCGAAGACGGAGATGTGCCCACTCGCGTCGGTCATGCGCAAACGGCTCCGGAAGCGCGGCATTCCGAAAGGCGTACTCACGGTGTTTTCCGACGAGCCCGGGCGCACGCCGCTGCCGCCGCAACCGGTCGAGGGGCGCGGCCGCGACCGCGCCGTCAACGGCACCATCAGCTACATGCCGCCGCTGTTCGGACTGATGCTGGCGGGCGCGGTGGTGCAGCGGCTGATCGCCGCCTGAACGGCGGGCGAGAAAAACGCCGGACGGGCCGGCGTTCTGCAAGGCGCGACGAAATTCGCCTCAGATGGATTCGGACTGAACTTTCCGGCGGGCGCGCAGGGCGACCAGGCCCACGCCCACGAGCAGCATGGCCCAGGTCTCAGGCTCGGGTACGGCGGTGACCTGGTTCGTCATGGAGATGTTCAGCGTATAGGCGCCGCCCGCCAGGCTGCCCGTGGTGGCGGCGAAGCTGCCCGCGGAGGGGTTGTACGTCACGCCCGAGGCGATCCCGAAATTCAGGTTGTGGCTGTCGCTCGTTTCCGTCCCTCCCGTGATCCCCGAGCCGGTCACCCCGTCGGGCGCCCAACTGAACACCTGATGCCCCAATGCATCGCTGATCGCGATGGTCATGGTGGTAAAGGCGTTTCCGGCGCCTGCGACCTGCATATAAGGAAGCGCATTGAAGGCAAATGAAACGGTGCCCGGCGCAGACAGCAGGAAGCTGGCGACCATGCTGTTCGAGCCCGATGCGAACCCCGCCGGCCCGGCCGATATTTCGCCGATGCTTGAAGCGGATCCCGTGCCGGCCAGCACGTTGCCGCTTCCGATCAGTGCGTCGCCGTAGGCGTAGTCGCTGCCCGAACCGTGGGCGGCGAAGCTGTTGTTGAACGCGCTGCAAAATGTGCCGACGCATGCGGCAGGTGCGTCATTTGTGCCGAAGTTCGTATCCGACAGGACCCCTTGGGCCGCGACACTGGTGGAAAAGGTGAAAGGACTCAGGGTGCCCGGGCCGCTAAACGTCAGGCCGAAGTTGCTGATCGTGTTGTAGGAAACGGCGTAGGTACTCGCCTGCGCAGGGGCATTTGCGAGTGCAAGGACGGCGGCCAGGGCCAAGGCGTGCAGTTTCACGTGCTGTCTCCTCCAGAGAGATATCGCTGGTCAATATTTGCTAATTATTCTAAATAGCCTCAGCAAGTTTCATGCCATTTTTGGTATGCCATTGTTTCTTAAGGAAATATTCGTCTTCTGCCGGATGGGGATGTAAAGAAAACCGACAAGCCTGATCCGGCTTGAATGGCTAGCCGCGTTCGCCCGATCGGGGTGCGGGGTGCCGTCTCAAATGCGTCGTCGCTGCGGTCCGCGCCGACGTCGGCGATGCCTTGCGGGGCGGCGCGAAACGTCGTCCATTCCCGCGGGCGCTGGTTGAGGCGCCCGTCGCCGCCCTCAGTTGATCTGCTTGCGGATGAAGCCCGCGAGGATGTGCAGGCGGGTCACGCTGTCGTTCATTTCCAGCAGGTTCTGCTTGGTCGAGAGCTTGAGCGGCAATACCTCGGAGAGCCGGTAGCCCACCCACGCTGCGTCGTCGAACGCGTGCGGCTCGGGAAAGCGCGCCGCGCCGTGTTCGTCGACGATGTGCCGCAGGATCTCGACGACGAGTGCAAGGTCGGACGGCACGGCCACTGCCGCCTCCGCGCTCACGGCGTCCACCTCGCCGATCAGCAGGCCGCTCGGTTCGCTGCGGAGATGGCGGATGACGAAGCGTTCCTGCGCCTCGGTGTCGATATGCAGGATGCCGGTCTCCGGCATGTCCCATTCGGTGATGCGCACCCGGGTACCCACCATGTAGGGCAGCGCCGGGGAGCCGGTTTCGCTGCCTTCGCGAATGGCGCAGATGCCGAAGGGTGCATCGTCGGCGATGGCCTGCTTCACCATCTCGAGGTAGCGCTGCTCGAAGATCCGCAGCGGCAGGCGCCCGCCGGGGAACACGACGGTGTTGAGCGGGAACAGTGGAAGCGTCGTGCTCACCGATTCTCGCCCCAGCGCTCCGTCAGCGCGTGCTGGATGCCCAGCTGGTCGAGGATGCGCGCGACGATGAAATCGACCATGTCCTCGACCGACTGCGGCCGGTGGTAGAAGCCGGGATTGGCGGGCAGGATGACCGCGTTCATCCGCGACAGCGCGAGCATGTTCTCCAGATGCAACGTGGAGAACGGAGCTTCGCGCGGGACGAGGATGAGCTTGCGCTGCTCCTTCAGCATCACGTCGGCGGCGCGCTCGATCAGGTTGTCGGACAGGCCGTGCGCGATGGCGGCGACGGTGCCCATCGAGCACGGGCAGATCACCATCGCGTCGGCGGGGTTGGAGCCGGAGGCGACCGGGGCGTTCCAGTCCTCGCGGCCGAATACGCGAAGCTGGCCGTCGCCTGCGTTCAGCGCTTCGGACAGTTGGTTTTCGAGATCACCGGCGCGCGCGGGCAGCGCCACACCGAGCTCCTGCTTGGCGACGATGTGGGCGGCCTGCGAGACCAGCAGATAGACATTCAGGTCGGCCGCCAGCAGGCATTCGAGGAGACGCAGGCCGTAGGCCATGCCGGATGCGCCGGAAAGCGCGAGGGTGACGGTATTGAGGGGAGCATGCATGGCACGGATTGTCGCCCGGATGCCGCCAATAATCCACTGCGGAGTGCGGCCGGACGCGGCCAGCGCGCACGTTTTCGCCGTGCGTCGGCCTACCCGTCGCGGGCGCCTGTCGCGATGCCGGACAGCTCCGCTGCGTCGTTCCCGGGCGCGGCGAGCATGCGTGCCACGAGCAGGCCGTTGACCGTGCCGAAGACGAGGGCGGCGGCAGCGAATACCGGCATCAGCTTGATCAGCGCGGCGGCGGGCAGCAGCCACGCACCGACCAGCGCGAGCTGGCCGCCGATATGGCCGAAGGCGGCCAGCACCGACAGGCTGACGGGGCCGAAATGGCGGGTCGGCAGATGGCGCGCCAGCGCCAGCACCGACAGGCTCGCCAGCGCGCCGCAGAGCGACAGCCAGAACCCCGGTGCGAACAGGCTGCCGAGCAGCAGTCCGCCCGCGAGCACACGCAGTCCGGACACCCACGCGGCCGCCCGCCAGCCGTGCTGGAGCAGCACCAGCAGGATGACGATGTTGGCGAGCCCCGGCTTCACGCCCGGAATCGGGCTCGGCAGTGCGGCCTCGGCGAGCGTCAGGCCGATCGCGAGCGCCGCCAGCCGCGCGATGCGGCGGTCGTCGTCGGTGATCGGCAGGTCAATAGCCGAGCGTGTCATAGGCGACGGCGCGGCCGCGGATTTCGAGGCTGACCTGGTTGGGCAGGCAGAGGGCCGCCTGGCCGGCCTGCGTGAGCCAGCCCTGCTTGACGCAGAGCTGGCGGGGCGAGGGGTCGCGTGCGATGCGTGCGCGACCCGGCCTGATCTCGATCTCGGTGGTGCCGAGCGGGCCCTGGACGGCATAGGTCCGGGCGCGCGTCAGCGACGCCGTCTCGATGACCTTGCCGGCCGCGCGGATGACGACGGTGTCGCCGTGCGCGCCGCCCCAGCCCCACACCGCCAGCGTGACGACGACGCCGGCGCCGGCCAGCAGCACGCCCACGTCGCCGGCACGCAGGTCCATCATGACAGCTCGCGGTGCCGAACCAGCACCTGTTCGCGTTCGCGGAAGGCCGCCGCCAGCGTCTCCGCGAAATAGACGCTGCGGTGCTGGCCGCCGGTGCAGCCGATCGCGACCGTCAGGTAGGCGCGATGGTCGCGGATGAAGCACGGCAGCCAGTTTTCGACGAAGCCGCGGATATCCGCCAGCAGCGCCATCGCGTTGGGGCTGGCCTCGATGTAGTCCTTCACCGGCTGGTCGCGCCCGGTGAGCGGGCGCAGCTCGGCGACGTAGTGCGGATTCGGCAGGCAGCGCACGTCGAACACCAGATCGGCGTCGAGCGGAATGCCGTGCTTGAAGCCGAACGACTCGAACAGCAGCGTGATGCGCGAGCGATCGAGGCCGATCAGGTCCTTGATCCACAGGCGCAGCGCCGACGCGGACAGGTCGCTGGTGTCGATGCGGTGGCCCAGCGAGGCGATGTCGGCGAGGGTTTCGCGCTCGAGCTGGATGGCCTCCTGCAGCGAGACGGTATCGCTCGACAGCGGGTGGCGTCGGCGCGTTTCGGAAAAGCGCTGGACCAGCGTCAGCGTCTTGGCCTCGAGGAAGATGACCCGCAGGTCGGCGCCTTGCGCACGGAGGGTGTCGACGATCTGCGGCAGCTGGCTGAAACTCGCACCGCTGCGCGCATCGATCGCGATGGCGAGGCGATCGTGCCCTTCGTGCCGCAGATGGTCGACCAGCGGCTGCAGCATCGCCAGCGGCAGGTTGTCGACGCAGTAATAACCGACGTCCTCGAGCACCGCGATCGCGATGCTCTTGCCCGACCCCGACAGGCCCGAAACCAGGACGATCTGCATTCAATCCCCCCCGTCGATGGCGGCCTGCTGGCGCTTGATGAACTGCTCGACCGGATTGATGCCGCGGCTCTTCAGGATGTGGTTGCGCACGGCGACCTCGACCAGCACCGCGAGGTTGCGGCCGGCCGCAACGGGAATCCGCACCTTGGGGATGGCGACGCCGAGGATGTTCTCCGTCGACGCCACCATGTCGAGCCGATTGAGACCGACTTCCCCGATCTCCTGCGGATGCACCAGCTCGACGATCAGCTTGAGGTTCTTCTGCCGCTTCACGGCCGTCTCGCCGAACAGGAAGCGGATGTTGAGGATGCCGAGGCCGCGGACCTCGAGAAAGTCGCGCAGCAGCGTTGGACAGTTGCCCTCCAGCGTTTCCGGCGCGACATGCTTGAGTTCGACGACGTCGTCGGCCACCAGCCGGTGGCCGCGGGTGATGAGCTCGAGGGCCAGTTCGCTCTTGCCGACGCCGGCGTCGCCCTTGACCAGCACGCCCTGCCCCAGCACCTCGAGGAAGACGCCGTGCTGCGAGGTGGTTTCGGCGAGGCGCTGCGTCAGGTAATGGCCCAGGAAGGACATCAGGATCGGGCTGGCGAGGGACGACGTGAAGAGGGGCGTGCCGGTGCGCTCGGCCGCTTCGCGCAGCGGCGGCGGCACCGCCTCGCCGTTCGAAACGACGATGGCCGCAAGATCGTTCGAGAACAGGTGGTCGATGGCCTCCTGCAGGCCCGTCGCGGAGAGACCGCGCAGGTAGTCCATCTCGGCGCAGCCGAGCACCTGCACCCGGTTGGGATGGACGAAATTCAGGTGGCCGATGAGGGCGAGCGTGGGCTTCTGGATGGTTTCCGACGACAGCGTGCGACCGCCGCCGGTGCGGCCGGCGAGCCATTGCAGGCCGACCTGTTCCGCCATGTCGCGGAACAGCGTCTCGACCGACACGTGGCTCAGCAGTTCGTCCATGCGCCGGCCCGTGCGCTCAACTCGACCAGGAATCGAGCAGCGTCAGCAACGCCGAGGGGCTGTCCGCGTCCAGCATTCGGGCGCGCATTCCCGCGTCGCCGAACAAGTGGGCGAGTTCGCCGAGGATCTGCAGGTGCTGTTCGTTGGCATCCTTGGGAACCAGCAGGATGAAGCAGAGCGTCACCGGCTGGTTGTCCGGGGCATCGAATTCGAGCGGCGTCTTGAGCCGGTAGAAGGCGCCGCATGCGTCCTTCAGGCCCTTGATGCGCCCGTGCGGGATCGCGATGCCGTGGCCGAGCGCGGTCGATCCGAGGCGTTCGCGTTCGAAGAGGCTGGTGAAGATGTCGGCGGCCTTGAGGCCGCGGGTCTGGGCGAACAGGTCCGCCGCGTGTTCGAACAGCTTCTTCTTGCTGGTGAAGCTGATATCCAGCAAGGTCGTGTCGGGAGCGATGAGAGGGGCGATTAGGTTCATGCCTGTGCGCGGCCGGGGAAGGGGGAGTCCGGCTGCTGCGGATTATACGCCCGAAGGCCGGCGAGGGGCCTTCGGGGGCCGGGTGCGCGGCCGTCAGGCGGGCGTTTCCGAGGGCCGATGCTTCAGCCCGCCGCCCTCCTGATGGACGTCGGAGGTCTTCTCCTTGTGCCGGACGATCTGGCGATCCAGCTTGTCGGCGAGCAGATCGATCGCGGCATACATGTTGCCGTCCTCGCTGTGGGCATGAAAGTCATGCCCTTTGACGTGCAGGTTGGCTTCGACCCTGTGCACCAGCTTTTCCACCTGCATGATCACGCTGACATTGATGACGTGGTCGAAGTGGCGCTTGACACGGTCAAGCTTGTCGGCCACGTACCCGCGGATGGCCGGGGTCACGTCCAGATGATGGCCGGAAATCGTCAAATTCATAGCGCCTCCTTGGTCTGCATGGAAGAACCGGAAGGCGATCCACGATCGGGCTTCCGGGGGCGATCGAACACGCCCGATTTGATTGTGGGACGAAAGCGCGGTGCGTTCAAGCGCATTCCCGGCAGCCGGACGCGACGGCCGGAAACGCCAGCCGGATCACAGCGCCCGGCGCATGTTGGCGGGCGGAATCTGCAGCGACTCGCGGTATTTGGCGACCGTGCGGCGCGCCACCACGATGCCCTGCTGCCCGAGCACCTCGGCGAGCTGGCCGTCGGACAGCGGCTTCCTGGCATTCTCGGCCGCAACCAGCTGCTTGATCAGGGCGCGGATGGCCGTCGACGAACAGGCGCCGCCACTGTCGGTGGCGACGTGGCTGCCGAAGAAATATTTCAGTTCGTACAGGCCGCGCGGCGTCATCATGTATTTCTGCGTGGTGACGCGGGAGATGGTCGACTCGTGCAAGTCGACGGCTTCGGCGATTTCGCGCAGCACCAGCGGGCGCATCGCGACCTCGCCGTGCTCGAAGAACTGCTTCTGGCGGTCGACGATGGCCTGGGAGACGCGCAGGATCGTGTCGAAGCGCTGCTGCACGTTCTTGATCAGCCAGCGCGCCTCCTGCAGCTGGCTGGCAAGCTGGCTGCCGCCGGCTTCACGGTGGCGGGCCAGGATGTCGGCATAGACGCGATTGACGCGCAGCTTGGGCATGGCGTCGGCGTTGAGGCTGGCGATCCACATGCCCTTGACCTTGCGCACGTAGACATCGGGGATGACGTAGTGCGTCTCGTCGCGCCCGAAGGCCGTGCCGGGCCGCGGGTTGAGCGACAGGATCAGCGCGCGCGCGGTGCGCAGGGTGGCGTCGTCGATGCCGAGCATCTTCTTCAGCTTCCCCACGTCGCGGGCCGCGAGCAGATCCAGGTAATGCGTCGTCAGCCGCATCGCCGCGTCGCGCGCCGGCGTGTCCGCGGGCAGGGCGCGCAGCTGGAGCGTCAGGCACTCGGCCAGGCTGCGCGCGCCGACGCCGGTCGGGTCCATGTTCTGCAGGTGCTTGAGCGCCGTCTCGAGTTCCTCGGGTTCGAGGTCCTCGATCTCGCCCGTGAGGCTGGCGGCGATGTCCTCCAGCGGCTGGGTCAGGAAGCCCGCCTCGTCCAGGTCGTCGATCAGCGCGGCGACCAGGGTGCGGTCGCGCAGCGTGAGCGGGCTGACGATCAGCTGGTTGAACAGGTGCTCGCGGAGGGTCGCGCCGGAGATGGCGCCGTGGGCGAAATCGCTGTCTTCCTCGTCGCCGCTCGCGGCGCTGTAGTCGTTCCAGTCGGCCTCGTCGAGGGCCGTGGAGGGCTCGCCTTCCGGATGGTCGGGCTGGGCCGCCTCCGTCGTGCCCTGACCTTCGGCCTCGCCCGCAGCGGCGCCCGCCTCGTCCGGCGTCGCATAGGCGGACTCATCCTCGTCCTCGCGCTCGAGGAGGGGATTGTCCTGCAGCATCTGCTCGAGTTCCTGGTTGAGTTCCAGCGTCGACAGCTGCAGCAGTCGGATCGACTGCTGCAGCTGGGGCGTCAGCGTGAGATGTTGCCCAAGCTTGAGTTGAAGACTGTGTTTCATGAAACTTGACTACGGCAAGAAGCATGCCGACTTGAGCCAAGTTTAGCGCGATTCGATTTCCGGGGGGCGGAATCAGAGGCGGAAATTTTCGCCGAGGTACACCCTGCGGGCGTTGTCGTCCTGAATGATCACCTCGGGCGTCCCCGCGATCAGCACCCGACCTTCGCTGATGATGTAGGCACGGTTGCAGATGCCGAGCGTTTCGCGCACGTTGTGGTCGGTGATCAGCACGCCGATGTCGCGCTCGACGAGGAAATGCACGAGCTTCTGGATGTCGAGGACGGCGATCGGGTCGACGCCGGCAAACGGTTCGTCGAGCAGGATGAAGCGCGGGTTGATCGCCAGCGCGCGCGCGATTTCCACGCGCCGGCGCTCGCCGCCGGAGAGGCTGACGGCGGAGGCCTCGCGCAGGTGGGCGATATGCAGGTCCTCCAGCAGGTTCTCGAGATGCTCCTCGCGTTCGGCCTTGCCGTAGGGCTTCAGTTCGAGAATGGCGCGGATGTTTTCCTCCACCGTCATCTTGCGGAAGATCGACGGCTCCTGCGGCAGGTAGGAGAGGCCCAGCCGGGCGCGCTGATGGATCGGCATGTGGGTGAGGTCGTGCGAATCCATCTGGACCGTGCCGCCGTCGGCCGCGACCAGTCCGACCACCATGTAGAAGCAGGTGGTCTTGCCGGCACCGTTGGGCCCGAGCAGGCCGACGACCTCGCCGCTCTTGACCTCGAACGACACGTCGTGGACGACGGTGCGCTTGCCGTACGTCTTGCGCAGGCCCTGGGCGATGATCTCGCTCATGGCTTCGCGGGCGGCTGGGGCGCAGTACGCGGCTTCGGACGGATGACGGCGCGCACCCGTCCGCTCGGCGTCTTCGCGCCGGGCTGGCCGACGACCTTGTAGAACTCGGTGTTGGCGTTGTACGAAATCTGGGCACCGCGCAGTTCGTCGCCGCCGCGCCGCAGCATGGCCTGCCCGATCAGTTCGAGCTGGCTGGTTGCGCCGTCATAGTCGATGCGGTCGGCGAAGCCCTCGATGTATTCGTCGCGGCCGTCCATCTTCTGGCGGAATGCCACCGGACGGCCGGTGGCGCTAACCTTGTCGAGTCCGTCCGCGGTCTGGGTCACCTGCACCCGGTCGGCGCGCAGCAGCATCGTCCCCTGGCTCAACACCACGTTGCCCTGGTAGACGCTGACCTTGTGGATGTCGTCGAGGGTGACGGTGTCGGCCTCGAGGTTCACCGGCTTGTCGCGGTCGGCCTTCTCGGCATGGGCGGCACTCGCCATCAGGCCGGCGAACAGGGCCGCGCAGAGGCGTGTTCTGGATCGTTTCATGGGTCAGCCTTTCCCGGAAATGTAGCGGGCATGCACCCGCCCTGTCAGTCTGAGGACGCGTTGCCTGGCGTCGTATGCCATCGCGCTCGCGCGCAGATCGAGCGTGTCGTCGTGAATCTCGACCGGCCCGGGCGAGCGCAGCTCATCGCGGTCGGGATAAACGAGCAGCCGCGCCGAGCGCAGCGTCATGCGCGACTGCCCGGGGCGGGCGGCACGCTCCACCTGCACGTCGCCGCGCAGCTCGACCTCGTTGCCGTCCGGCGATACGGTCGCCTCGCGGGACACCGCGGTGACGTCGCCCGACTGTTCATCCAGCTGGACGAAGCGCGGCGATTCCAGCTCGGTGCGCTTGCTGTTTGCGTAATGGCGCAGCCGTTTGGCCGACAGGCGATAGTGCGGCTTGCCGGTCGCGTCGGTGCGCATGGCGTCGAAATTCTCCATGATGCCCTCGGGATCGCTGCGAGTCGGTGCATTGCCGTTGCCCGGCGTCTCCACCAGGCGGTCGATCCAGAAGCTCAGGATGCCCAGCAGCAGCAGGATGGCCAGCGGCAGCCACAGCGTTCCGCGCGAGATCATGCCGTCCCCGGCCGGGGCGCAGCTGCTGCGCGTCGTGTGCGACCGGTCATTTCAGATACGGCGCCAGCGCCGCGTCGAGCGTCCCCTGCGCGCGCATCAGGAACTCGCAGGCTTCGCGCACCGCACCGCGGCCGGCTTCGCGCGTCGTCGTGTAATGGCTGTAGGCCTTGACCAGGTCGGGTGCGGCCGGCACCGTGATGGCCAGGCCTGCGCGCCGCATGACCGGGAGGTCGACCACGTCGTCGCCCATGTAGGCGGTGGCTTCGCAGCCGATCTTCAGGTCGCGGCACAGCGACTCGTAGACGGCCAGCTTGTCGTGCGCGCCCTGGTGGACGATTTCGATACCGAGGTTCTTCGCGCGGTGTTCGACGACGCGCGAGCTGCGTCCGGTGATGATGGCAAGTTCGACGCCGCTGCCCTTGAGCATCTTGAGGCCGTGGCCGTCCAGCGAGTTGAAGCCCTTGTATTCCTGGCCGTCGTCGGCGAGGAACAGCGTGCCGTCGGTCATGACGCCGTCGACGTCGAAGGCGATCAGCTTGATTTTTCGCGCGCGCGCGAGGAGGTCGGCTGTCATCACACCACTCCCGCTTTCAGCAGGTCGTGCATGTTGAGCGCGCCGACCAGCAGCTTGTTTTCGTCGACCACCAGCAGGCCGTTGATCTTGAGGCTTTCCATTTTTTCCACCGCCGCGACGGCGAGCTCGTCCGCGCGGATCGTCTTCGGGTTTCGGGTCATGAGGTCGGCGATCTTCGACTGCTGCAGATCGAGCGGGCGCTCCAGCGCGCGCCGCAGGTCGCCGTCGGTGAAGAGGCCTGCCACCTTTCCGGCGGCGTCGACCACGGCGGTCATGCCGAGGCCCTTCTGCGTCATTTCGAACAGCGCGGCCTTGAGCGTCGCGTCGAGGCCGACCTGGGGCAGCGCGTCGCCGCCGTGCATGACGTCGCGCACGTGAATGAGCAGGCGGCGGCCGAGGCTGCCGCCCGGATGGGTGCGCGCGAAGTCGTCGGCCGAGAAGCCGCGGGCGTCGAGCAGCGCCACGGCGAGCGCGTCGCCCAGCGCGAGCGCGGCGGTGGTGCTTGCCGTGGGGGCCAGGTTGAGCGGGCAGGCTTCCTTGTCGACGCCGGCATTCAGATGGACGTCGGCCTCGCGCGCCATGGTCGAATTCGCGTTGCCGGTCATTGCGACGAGCTTGGCGCCGCGGCGCTTGATCAGCGGCACGATGCTGACGATCTCGCTGCTCTCGCCCGAGTTCGACAGCGCCAGCACGACGTCGTCGTGGGTGATCATGCCGAGGTCGCCGTGGCTGGCTTCGCCGGGGTGCATGAAGAACGCGGGCGTTCCGGTCGAGGCCAGGGTGGCGGCGATCTTGCTGCCGACATGTCCCGACTTGCCCATGCCCGACACCACGACGCGGCCGGTGCAGGCCAGGATCAGGTTCACCGCCTCGGCAAAGCCGGCGTCGAGGCGGGCCGATATCGCATGCAGCGCATCGGCCTCGATCTCGAGGACCTGACGCGCCAGGGCGAGCAAATGTTCGGGCGAAGTGGCTTGGGGACGCATGGGCGGCAAGTATACTAAAGCCTGCCTGTCCCACCCCGTTTTCCCCGATGCATTCCAGCCTCCAGCTCGTCCTGATTCTGCTTGCCGTGGCCGTGCTGGTGGCCGCTGCCGCGCGGGCCCTTCGGCTGCCGACCATGCTCGGCTACCTGCTGACGGGCATCGCCATCGGGCCGTTCGCACTGGGCTGGATTCCGGACCGTCCGGACGCGCGCTACCTCGCCGAATTCGGCGTCGTCTTCCTGATGTTCTCGGTCGGCCTCGAATTCAGCCTGCCGCGCCTGATGACGATGCGCCTGACCGTATTCGGCTTCGGCGGCGCGCAGGTCGTCGCCACCATCGCCCTCACGGCCCTGATCGCCTGGCTGCTGCACCTGCCGCTGCTTGCCGCGCTGGCGCTGGGCGGCATCATGTCGATGTCGTCGACCGCGATCGTGTCGAAGCTGCTCGCCGAGCGCCTGGAACTCCAGACCCCGCACGGCCGGCAGATCTTCGGCGCCCTGCTGTTCCAGGACCTCGCCGTCGTGCCGCTGCTGATCCTGATCCCGGCCTTTGCGCAGGAATCCGGCGCCATGGCGACCAAGCTGGCGCTGGCTGCGCTGAAGGCGGTCGCCGTACTCGGCTTCCTGCTGTTCGTCGGGCAGCGGATCATGCGGCCGTGGTTCCAGTGGGTGGCGGGCCACAAGTCGCCCGAGCTGTTCACGCTCAATCTGCTGCTGTTCACGCTCGGCCTTGCCTTCCTGACCGAGAGCGCAGGGCTGTCGCTGGCGCTGGGCGCCTTCCTCGCGGGCATGCTGATTTCCGAAACCGAATACCGCTACCAGGTGGAAGACGACATCAAGCCCTTCCGCGACGTGCTGCTCGGCCTGTTCTTCGTCACCATCGGCATGCGGCTCGACCTGATGCAGGTGCTGCTCAACTGGCGCGACGTGCTGCTGCTGGTGATGGCGATTCTCGTCGGCAAGGGGGCGCTGGTCGCCGGGCTGGCGATGGCCTTCGGAAGCAGCCGCCCGACCGCGGTGCGCACCGCGCTGGGGCTGGCGCAGGCGGGGGAATTCGGCTTCGTGCTGCTGGCGCAGGCGGCGGACCTGCATCTGCTCGGCGCCGGCATCACCCAGCCGGTGCTGGCGGCGATGGTCGTGTCGATGCTGATCGCACCGCTGGTCTTCCATCGCATGGACGTGTTGACGCGGCTGATCGCCGGCAGCGAGTGGGCGGGCCGCGCCAAGGAGGTCCACGACATTGCGGTCAAGACCTTCGGCAAGAACCAGCACGTGATCGTCTGCGGCTACGGGCGCAGCGGGCAGAACCTGGCGCGGCTGCTGGAGGCCGAGGGGCTGAGCTTCATCGCGCTCGATTCCGATCCCGAGCGCATCCGTGCGGTGGCGGCGTCCGGCGTGTCCGTGGTCTACGGCGACGCCAGCCGGCGCGAGGTGCTGGTCGCTGCCGGCCTCAGCCGTGCGCAGGCCGTGGTCGTGACCTACGCCGACGTCCACTCGAGCATGGCGATCCTGCGCCACGTCCGGGAACTGCGGCCGGAGCTGCCGGTGATCGTGCGCACCATCGACGACACGCACATCGATGCGCTGAAGGCCGCGGGCGCGGCCGAGGTCGTCTCGGAGGTGATGGAAGGCTCGCTGATGCTGGCCTCGCATGCCCTGATGCTCCTCGGCGTGCCGCTGTCCCAGGTGCTGAAGCGCATCCGCGACGTCCGCGAAACGCGCTACGCGATGATGCGGGGCTTCTTCCGCGGCGCCAGCGACGTCGACGACGAACTGGACCAGGACGCGCAGCCGCGCCTGCACACGGTGCTGATCACCCAGGGCGCGGCCGCGCCCGGCCACACGCTGGAGGAACTGAAGCTCGACGACCTGCTGGTGGAGGTCGTCGCGATCCGCCGCCAGGGCATCAAGGGCGTCGACCCGCAGCCCGATACGCGCATCCAGGTCGGTGACGTGCTGGTGCTGCGCGGCGCCGCAGACGGACTCGCGGCGGCCGAGTTCAGGGTGCTGCAGGGGTAGGGGGCAACAAAAAGCCCGCCGAGGCGGGCTTGGGTTGGCGGGTGGGGGAATCAGACCCCCATGCAGACCGTGTAGGCAGTGGAGTCGACGATGCTGGCGGTGGCGACCGGTGCGCCGGCGGGGCTCGTGACGGTGCCGACCATCAAGGAGCCGGTCGCGGTGTTGCCGTCGTCCAGTTGAGTGTCGAGCTGCTTGGCATACTTGCCCAGTATGCTGCCTGAGCAGATGAAATAGGTCCCGTTCATCCCCGTGAACGGGGCGGTGCTCTGGATGCCGACGATGCCACCTACCGCGTTGCGTTGTTGAAAAGTCGATGCAGTGAGATCAGTGGCCCCGGGGGCGAGTCCTGCCATCCGCACATGTTGCCAAAAGAGAACGGAATTCGAGGATGAGGCCCCATTTGGCGCGTCATCCCAATTGCCTCCGATTATGCCGTCGCCGTCCCCGTTTGTTGCCGAGGCGCCAACGTGTGTCTGCGCGGCATTGTCATCACCCGGGAGCGCCCTGAATTTGTCCTGATAGCCGTAGATGAACACCGGGACATTGCGGAAATCCGTGGCGAGATTCTTCACGCGGGCGCTGTTGATCAGTTCCTGGCCCTTGAGGATGCCGCCGAGCAGCAGGCCAATGATGACCAGGACGATCGCGATCTCGATCAGGGTGAAGCCCGACTGGCGTCGCGCGAAGTGGGGGTGCGGCATGGCGCTCTCCGTTGTTATTGGCCAGTCGTGCATTTGCAATTTGCGTGCCACCTGGCGCAAATTGCTAAACGATTGATGATAAATTACAAATTTCCATAAAACAGGTCTGGATGGGCATCCGGTTGACGAAATTGCGACGGCGGTGCGGGATTTCCGTCATGGGCGGCCTGCAAGAAGGGCCGCCTACTCCATTTCCTCCAGGCAATGCCGTTAGCAAGGGCATGCCGATCGTCTCCCTGTCCGAACTGCATTCGCATCCATGACCGAACGTACCGAAACGGTGCCCGGGCGGGCCTGGCTGCCGGCGCTCGCAAGCCTTTTCACGCGCGTGGCGCCAGGCCGCTGGCTGGCGCTGATGCTCCTCGCCCTGCATGTGGCCGTGGTTTACGACGCGGATCTCTCGGTGACCCGTGCGTTCCTGCTCGCGCACTATGGCCTGTTCCTGCTCTGGCAGCCGCTGGTGCGCAGCGAGGCGCGCATCGAGCCGCGCCTCGCGCTGCCGGTGTTCGCGATGGCGGCGCTGCTGGTCCTGGTCGACAGCACCTGGGTCATGGCCCTGTGGCTCGCGATCCTGGCCGGCCTGGTCGGCGCGGTGGCGGCGTCGCAGAACGCGCGCAGCCAGCACCTCGCCTACCTGCTCGCGCTGGGTTATCTGCTCGCCTTGCTGCTGGCATGGGTGCTGCCGCAGAGCCTGGGTGGCACCTCGCTGCCGGAAGAACTCCGGGCGGCCGTGCGCTATGGCTTGCCCGTGTTGCCGCTGGCGATCCTGTTCCTGCCCGGCGGCTGGCAGCGCACGGCGTCGTCGACGCTGGACTTCATCTACGGCCTGATGCTGTCGCTGCTGATCGTGGTGATGGCGCTGGGCGTCTTCGCCGTGGTGGCGATTGCCAAGGTCAGCTATGCCTGGGCGCTGGTGCAGACGCTGCTGGGCATGGCGGCGCTGCTGCTGGCCTTGTCCCTGCTGTGGAATCCGCGCGCCGGCTTCGCCGGCCTGGGCCAGGTGACGTCACGCTATCTGCTGTCGGTCGGTCTGCCGTTCGAAGGCTGGGCGCAGCGGCTGGCGACCCTGGCCGAGCGTGAGCGCGATCCCGAATCCTTCGTCCGCGATGCGCTTGCCCGCCTCGACGAGCTACCCTGGATCCGCGGCGGGCACTGGCAGGCCGCGCGCGGCGAAGGCAGCTTCGGCGAGCCGGCCGCGCATCGGGTCGACCACGCGTTCCATGGCCTGTCGCTGACCTGGTATTCGGCGCGCCCGCTGACGCCGGCGCTGGCGCTGCACGTGCGGCTGCTGTCGCAGCTACTCGGCTATTTCTATGCCGCCAAGGTGCGCGAGCAGACGCTGCGCGAGCAGGCCTACAGCCAGGCGATCCACGACACCGGCGCGCGGCTGACGCACGACGTGAAGAACATCCTGCAGTCGCTGAAGACCCTGCTGGCCGCCGCGGACGTGTCGACGCCGGAAGACAGCGAACGCCTGCTGGCATTGATGAAGCGCCAGCTTCCGCAACTGGCGACGCGGCTGTCGCAGACGGTCGACAAGCTGAAGCAGCCGGCCGAGATGGACGTCGCGCATGTCCCCGCGCAGGCCTGGTGGGCGGCCTTGCAGACGCGCTACGAGCACGACGAAGTGCGCTTCGTCGGGGAGGAGCTGGACGACACGCCCTTGCCGCAGGATCTGTTCGACAGCGTGGCCGACAATCTCCTGACCAACGCCCTGCGCAAACGGCAGGGCCAGCCGGATGTCGCCGTCGAAGTCCGCCTGGCGCTGCATCCGCTGGTGTGCCTGACGGTGACCGACAGCGGCGCCGCCGCGCCCGAGCATGTGGCGCGCAACCTTTTCCAGAGTCCCGTCGCGTCGGATTTCGGGCTCGGCGTGGGCCTCTACCAGGCGGCGCGGCAGGCAGCGCGCACGGGCTTCCGGATGGAACTGCCGGAGAATCGCCCCGGCCGCGTGACGTTCAGGCTGCAGGCTACGGATTGCAGTCCGAACCCGTAGGACAGACGCGGGCGATCAGGTAGCTTCGCGAGGCCCAGGCGGCCAAATCGTCGAATTCCCCGCTGGCCGAGTCGGGCTTGGTCGGCGAACGGCTGATGTAGATCAGGTTCGTGTTGAGGTTTTCCGTTTCGTCGAGTCCACTTGGCGCCGCGAGGGTGTTGCCGTTGACGTTTCGCGCGCCCCACCCGTTGGGGCCGTGGGATACGAGCACGAACACGACGTCCTTGGCGACGTCCGGATTCGTCTTGTCGCAGGTGTGCGTGGTGCACACGGCGAGCATGTCGGGGAACACGGTGCTGGCCGAGAATCCGCTCGAGGTGTCGGCAAAGGCCGAGATGACGGCGTAGCGCAGACGGTTGCCCCAGGCGTCCTGCGGCGCGGTGCCCAGGTCGACCCATGGCAACAGGCCGTGCTGGGCGGCGCAACTCGTGCCGACGCGATCCTCGCGCCCGTCGCCGGTGGTGTCGGGGCACGGCAGGTAATGGTTGGTCGCCGGGCTGCTTGCGTAATGCGTCATGGCGTAGCCGAGAAGCGCCGTGCGCGCGTCCTCCAGCGTCCGGTTCGTCTCGGCAACCCGCCGCGCCTGGATTTGCGCCGTCAGCGGGACGGCCAGCCCGCCGATCAGGATGGTGACGATGATCAGCACGATGGCCATCTCGATCAGCGTGAAGCCGCGTGCGGTTCTCATGGTGCGGGTTCCTTGGCAGGGGGAAGCGGGGCCGGCGGGGTGGGCCGGACCACCTGATAGGGTTCGTAGATCCGCCCCTCGGCGCGAAGCTGGCCGGGTTTCAGGCCGGCGACGGCCGCGCCGTCGCGCGCGGCCTTGCCGTCGATCCAGCGCGTGGTGCGGCCGTCCGAGCGGACGACGATGCCGTCGTAGCGAAGCGGTGGCGGGGCCGTATCAGGCGAGGCCGGCGTGCCCGGGCCACGGGCTTCCGGGGCGCGCGCCCGGATCGCTTCGAGCCGGGCACGTTCGGCCGGCGTGAAGAACAGTCGGCCCGGGTCGGGCGGCGGCGCGGCGAGCGCGGCGCCGAGGCCCGCCAAGCACATGCCCAGGATGGCCAGGCAGCGTTCGATCATCGGCTTGCGGGAACGCGGCCGCGGGTCATTCATGGCGGCCTCCGGCGGCCGTCGCCACGGTAAACCAGAGCAGGTCGCACTGCGCACGCAGGTGCGGGCGGCTCGCATCGTCGGCGGTTGCGGCGTCGAGGCGCGACAGCTGGCAGCCCTGGACCCGCACCATGCCCGGTGCGCGCGCCTTCAGCGCCTCGAGGAATCGCAGCAGATCGGTTTCCACCAGCAACGGCAGCGTCAGCGTCATCCGTGTCTGCCCCAGCGGCAGGCCCTGAGCCAGCACGGCCGGCGCGGGCGTGCGGGGGGTCAGGCGGTAGGTCAGTCCATACAGCCCGGCATCCCGGTTGGCGAGCTGCACCGCTTCGATCCAGGCGAGCCGGTCTTCCTCGCCCACGAATCCGTGTGCGGCAAGGGCGCGGTAGTCGGCCAGATGCGAGGCGATGATCTGTTGCTGCTGGCGGCTGCGGTCGAGCTGCTGGCGAGCCTGGTTGACCGCGGTCTGCTGCTGGAGCAGCTCCGCGCGTGCCCGCGTGGCCTGGCTGAGCCCCCACAAGGTGCCGGCGCCGGCGAGCACCAGGGCAGCCAGGAGCAGCAGCAGCGGCAGCTTGAGGACCGCAAAGGGCGGGCGCGTCATGAGCGCGCCTCCCGGTACAGCAGGCGCAGGCTGAAACGGGCCATGGGGGCGCCGGCGGCATCGGCATCGAGTGTCTTGCCCGATAAGGTGCTGCCGGAATCGGCATTCACCGGGCTGCTGCGCAGCGTCACCTCGCGCACGCCGGGCATGGACTCGAGCATGTGGATGAAGGCTTCGATGCGTTGCATCGCGGCGCGGTAATTGCCGTCGAAGGAGGCCACGGCGGCGTCGATGTCGACCCGCACGCCGTCCCCGGCGGCCGGCGAATCGTCGCTCCAGTCGAGCCTGTCGAGCATGATGTCGGGTGCGGAAAGCAGGGGCTGGCCGACCACCGCGAGAAGCCGCGCGATGTCGGGTTGCGGGGCCGTCAGCCGGCGGGCCACGGCCACGGTCTGCACGAGCTGATCCGGCGTGGCGGCGTCGGCCGGGAAGCTGCGGGCGATGGCGCGATAACGGGCGTCGTATTGCTGATGTTGCTGTGCCAGCAGGCGTGCCTGGTCGGCCAGGTCCTGGGCGTGCAGCCAGAAGGCTGCGGTGAGGCCCAGCCCCGCCAGCGCGACGAGCCCGGCGGCGCCATGCAAGGCGCGCCGCCAGCGAAATTCCGTATGGTGCTGCAGCAGTTCGGGCGGGGCCAGGTTCAACTTCGGCACTTCGCCGGCGATCGCCGCCAGGGGCGCGACTTCCGGCGTCGCGGCCAGGAAGTCGTCGGGAATGCGCAGCGCGTGCGCGAGCGCCGGCATGTCGATCAAGCGGGTGCTGAAAGCCGGGTCCGCGTTGAGCGGCGCCTGGGCGCTGTCCAACTGCCCGCTCGGGTCGAGCAGAAGCACGTGCAGACGGGCCTCGCGGGGCAGGATGCGCTGGCCGCTGAGATACAGCTGGGTCTTGGCGATTTCGTCGGCCGCGTTGCCCGGCAGCTGGGTCGGCGATTCGCCGCCGATCAGCCGCGAGAAGCGCAGCAGCCCATTGTGGTAGTAGGACAGCCGCAGGCCGCTGCCGAGGCGGCATGCCAGCAGCGTGTGCGCGGACTGCTCGCGCAGTTTTTCCAGAAGGTGCTGGTACGCCAGGGCCATCGGGGCGATGCCCGCGAGCGGAACGCGTTCGCGATGCAGGATGCCGAGCCAGGGCGTCAGCCATTCCGCGTCCGGCAGCGCGGCCAGCAGGTAGCGATCGTCGCGGCGGCCGGTCGTCTCGCGCGTCTGCCGCCATGCACCGGTGAAGCGTGTGTTGCGGAATACCTGCTTGAGCTTGCGCGCAAGCAGTTCGTCGCGGGCATGCCCTTGCACGTGCGGCATGACCTCGCACCGATAGTCCTCGTCCACGGTGTCGGCGACCACCAGCGTGGGCAGATGGGCGTGCCGGGCGATGATCTTGCGGAACGCGCCCAGGCCTTCGGCATTGGGCAGAAAGTCGCCCAGCCAGTGCATGTGGCCGGGGCGCCAGTCGAGCACGCCGACCTGGCGCGGCGTGGCGAAGAGGAGAAGGCGGTGGCCGAGCATCACAGCGGCATGTTCCCGATGAGGTCGTAGACCGGCAGCAGCACCGACACCAGGATGCCGCCCAGCACGAGGCCGAGGATGGCGGTCAGCATCGGCTCGAGCACGCGCAGGCCGTTCTCGATCGAATCGAGCACCTCGCGGTTGTAGAAGAACGTGACATTGTCGAGCGCTTCGTCGAGCGCGCCGGTCGTCTCGCCGACGCGCAGCATGCGGATCACCAGCGGCGGGAACAGCGCCAGCGACTGGAAGCTCTCGGACAGCCCGCGGCCGTCCGCGATCTGCTGCCCCGCGCGCCGCAGGCCGGCGGCAATCACGCGGTTGCCGGCGATCAGTTCGCAGGCACGGAGCGCCTCGAGCACGGTGACGCCCGAACGGTACATCATCGCCAGCGTGTTGGTGAAGCGGGACAGCACGATCTTCTGGACGATCGGGCCGACGATGGGCAGGCGCAGCTGGGTGCGGTCCCACCATTCCCGCCCGGCTTCGCTCTTCCGCACCCACAGCGGCAGCCCCACGCTGATCGCCAGCACGACGAGGAGACCCAGCAACCAGTAGGAGCGAAGCGCATTCGAGACCGCCATCAGGACGAGCGTCGGCATCGGCATGGCCACGCCCATCGTTTTGATCAGGCCCAGGACCTGCGGCACCAGGTAGACCAGCAGGAACACGATTGCGGCGCCGACGACGGCCAGAACCATCGCGGGATAGATCATCAGCCGCTTGGCTTTCGCCGCAACTTCCTCCTGCCACTTGAGCGACTCGGACAGCCGCTCGAAGACCGCATCGAGCAGGCCGGTCTGCTCGCCGGCGCGCACGCTGTGGACGAACACGGCGCCGAAGACCGAGGGGTGCGCCGCCAGCGCCTGCGACAGCACCTTGCCGCCCTCGAGGTCTTCCAGGAGCGCGGTCAGCACGTCGCGGAAACCGCGCTTCTCCATGCTGTCGCGCAAGTCGCGCAGGCCCTCGAGCAGGGGAATGCCCGCGCGCGTGATGTAGCGCATGTGGATGCAGAAGGTCACCAGGTCGCGTCGGGTGACGCGCTCGCGACCGGTCGGTGCGTATTGCCGCGACAGCTCCGACAGCGTGACGAGGTCGAGCCCCATGCGCTTGAGGCGCAGTTCGAGATCGACATCGTTGACTGCCGACAGCGTACCCCGGACGGTACGGCCGGTCTGGTCGATCGCGCGGTAGTCGAAGAAGGGCATCGCTAGTCGCCTCTCGCGCCGGCCCGCGGGAGGGGGGCGACCGACGGGCCGCTGCAGGAACGGAGCAACGCACGCGGCTCACGAAGGCGAGCGAGCGGGGCCATCGTCACACGCGCCCCGTCAGGTCAACCACGCGCGACACCTCCGACAGCGACGTGACGCCATCCAGCACGCGCTGGACGCCGTCTTCGGCGAGCGGATGGTAGCCATGCTCGAAGGCGGCACGACGGATCTCGTGCAACGGCGCCTTGTTGGCGACGAGCTCGTCCAGCTGCGGGTCCATGCGCAGCAGTTCGATCAGGGCGAGCCGCCCCTTGTAGCCCTTGTTGCTGCATGCCGGGCAGCCGGCGGCGCGATAGATCCGCGGCGGGGCGGCAGGGTCGGCGCCGAGGATGCGCGCCTCGTCTTCGTCCGGCGTGTAGGCTTCCTTGCAGTGCGGACACAGCTTGCGCACCAGGCGCTGGGCGATGACGCCGATGATGTTGCCCGACAGGATGCCGGGCTGGATGCCGATGTCCATCAGGCGCGGGAACACGCCGAGGGCGGAGTTGGTGTGCAGGGTGGTGAACACCTGGTGGCCGGTCATGGCGGCGCGGAAGGCCATCTCGGCGGTGTCCTTGTCGCGGATCTCGCCGACCAGGATGATGTCCGGGTCCTGCCGCATGATCGAGCGGATGCCGTTGGCGAAATCGAGCTTGAGCGTTTCGTTGACCGAGCTCTGGCGCATCAGCGTGACCGGGTACTCGACCGGATCTTCCAGCGTCATGATGTTGACGGTCTCGTTGTTCAGGTGCGAGAGCATCGAGTACAGCGTGGTCGTCTTGCCCGAGCCGGTCGGGCCGGTGACGACGAGGATGCCTTCGGGGCGCGCCATCATCAGCTGCAGTTCGCGCAGCGCGTCGGCGGTGAAGCCCATCTGCTCCAGCGGCATGATCGACTTCTCGCGGTCGAGGATGCGCAGCACCACGTTTTCGCCGTGGATGCCGGGCTGCGAGGAGACGCGGAAATCGATCGGACGGCCGTTCAGCGTGAGCGACATGCGCCCGTCCTGCGGCGCGCGCGTCTCGGCGATGTTCATCCCGGACAACACCTTCAGCCGCACCAGGATGCCCGGCCAGTAGGTCTTGTGCAGGCTGCGAATCTGTTCCAGCACGCCGTCCACCCGATAGCGGATCCGCAGGAAAGCATGCTCGGGCTCGAAGTGGATGTCGGAGGACTCGCGCTTGACCGCGTCGGTCAGCAGCGCGCCGACCAGGCGTACCACCGGCTGCGTGTATTCCTCGGTGTCGGGATTGAGACTGGCATAGTCGACCTCGCCGGTCTCGATTTCGCGCAGGATGCCGTCGAGCGAGAGGTCGAAGCCGTAGAACTTGTCGATGCACTCGAGCAGCTGCGCCTCGGCCGCCAGCAGGGTGTCGATCTCGAGCTGCCCTCCCAGCGCAGCCTTCAGCTGGTCGAGCGCGACCACGTTGAACATATCGGTGGTGGCGAGCGTCAGCACGTTGCGGGCCGCATCGTGCGCGATCGGCAGCAGGTGGTGGCGGCGCGCAAATTCCTCGGGTACCAGCTGCAGCGCCTCCGGGTCCGCGACGACCTGGCTGAGATCGATGCCCTGGCTGCCCAGCGCGTTGGCGAGCTGGTCGCGCAGCACCGCCTCGGTGATGAAGCCGAGCGAGACCAGCTGGCGGCCGATCGGCAGGCCGGTGGTCTTCTGTTCCTTCAGGCCGATGCGCAACTGGTCGAGCGTGATCAGGCCCTGGGTCACCAGGGTCTCGCCCATGCGGAGTTTCTTGCGGCGTTCCATCGCGGGCGCCTATCGAAGCGACTGGAGTTGCTGCACGCGGGTTTCGGCCTGGGCACGATCGAAGCGATGCGCGCCGCTGCCCGCGAGCGCCTTCTGGTAATACGTCAGCGCGCTGGGATACTGGTGCAGTTGATCGAGGCTGACGGCGAGGTTGAAGGCGTAGTCGCGGTTGCCGGGCGCGCCCCGGTAGGCCTCGAAGTAGGCTGCCTGGGCCTCGCTCCAGCGCCCCTCGCCGGCGTAGAGGTCGCCGAGCGTCTGGTACAGCTGCGGGCTCGGGTCGCGGTCGAGCAGGGTCTTCAGGCGGCTTTCGGTTGCCTGGCCGTCGGCGCTGCCCAGCAGGTCGAGCAGGGCGGCCTGTGCGACCGCATTGCGGGGATCGATGTCGAGCACCTGGCGATACAGGGCCTGGGCGTCGGCGTCGCGATTCTGCGCGCTGGCGATCACCGCCAGGCCGAGCAGGGCGTCCGGATTGCGCGCATGGGCCGCAGCCTGCCTATACAGGCGCTGCGCGTCGCTCAAGGCGCCACGCTGATACGCGGCGTAGGCCTGGGCCAGCAGCGTCGTCTCGGCGTCCGGCCGGAACACCGGCGCGCCGATCGCCGCTGCCGTGGCGGCGCGCGGGGCGGGCTCGGCCGCGCTCGCGCGCGGCGCAGGTGCATGGCCGGGGTGCGCCGCCGGTGCGGTCGTGGCAGGGGCGGTCGTGGGCTGCGCGGTCGAGTCGAGCGGAGCCGGCGTCGTCGCGCGCGGGACGGAAGGCGACCCCGGCGCGGAGGGTTTCGGCAATGCGGCGGGCACACCGGGCAGGACGGGCGGGGCGGGCTCCGCGATGCGGGGCGATGGCGGCTGCTGCGGTGCCGTCTCGACCGGCTGCAATGCGAAGTAGAGATAGACCCCGTAGCCGAGCGCAATGATTGCGGCGACGACGGCGGTGAGTGGTACCAGCGACAAGTGCGGCAAGCGCAGCCGAAAGCGGGGGGGCGTACCCGCCGTGGCGTCGCTGCTGCCGAACAGCAGGCCGGGGGGCTCCACCCATTCGCGCGCCTTCGCGGTACCCGGAACCGCCGGTTCGAGTTCGAGATCGCCCTCGATGCGCAGTTCCGGCTCGGCCGTGCCGCTCCCCCCGCGCGCGGGGTTTGCCGCCTCGGCCTGCTTCAGGGCCTTGAGCAGCAGGCTCACCGGGCGCTCCGTGCGCGCGCGGCGCTCATGGCGCGCTCCGCGCGGTGGGCAGCAGGCGCTGGAACTGCCGCAACTCCTCGCTTTCCAGCGTCGGGTTGGAAACGACGATGGGGCGCAGGAAGATCACCAGCTCCGTCTGGTTGTTCATGCGCTCGTGCTGGCCGAATACGGCGCCGATGCCTTCCGGGCGGGACAGAACCGGCAGGCCGTCGCGCGCATTGTTGCTGTCGTCCTGGATCAGGCCGCCGAGAATGACGGTCTGGCCGCTGCGCACCTGCAGCAGCGATTCCATCTCGCGCACCTGGATGACAGGAATGGAGTTTTTGACGCCTCCGGCTTTAAGATCGGGATTGGGGTCGTCTACGGCCCCCACCTTGCGTGAGATGGTGGGACGCACGGTCAGCGACACCATGCCGTTCTCGTTGATCTGCGGCAGCACCGACATCACGATACCGACTGGCACCGTATGGGCGGTCGTCGTAAACGTAGTTGTCGTGTTGTTGGCATTCTGGTTGGTGTCCGCCTTGAGCGTGAAATACACCAGATTGTCGACCACCTTGAGCAGGGCGGTCTGGTTGTTCAGCGCCATGAGTTTGGGGCTGGACAACACCTTGGTCTTGCCGAACGATTCCAGCAGGTCGATTGCTGCCGTGAAGCCGTTGTTGCCGGAATTGGTGTAGGTGGCCTGGATAAAAGGCGACAGCGCCCCCGCCAGCGCACTGGCGCCGCCGCCTGCGGACGTGGTGATCTTCCAGCCGGTGGTGCCCTGCAGCGCTTTCGACCAGTCGATACCCGCGCGGTACTGGTCCTTCAGCGTCACTTCGACGATGGTCGCTTCGATCAGCACCTGGCGTTGCGCGGACTGCATCACGCGGTCGAGGTATTGCTGCACCAGTTCCTGCTGGCGCGCGGTGCCGAGCACCGTGACCGTGCCGGCGACCGGGTTGACGGCAACGTCGTATTTCCCGTCGCCGGACGGCCGGTTGGCGAACGCCGCGTTGAACAGGCTGGCGGCGCCGGGGCCGGCCTTGCTCGCGGCCTCGGCCTGGGAGACCCGCTCGGCGCGCTCGGCCTTCTCGGCCTCCAGCTGGGCGGCCCTTTCCTCGGTGCTCTGGGTGACGGCGCGCGTGCCGGCGAGGATGGTGCGGATGTTGTCGGCGAGCACCGCCCACAAGTCGTTGTTCGAGCGGCTGGCGACCGTGGTGGTCGAGGAGTTGCCGCTCGTCGCGCCCGGCGCGAGGCCGGAGGTGCCTGTGCCGATGTTGCCGACGCCGGTGCTGGCGATCTGGGCCGCCACGCCGACGCTGGAGGTGGTGTCGCGGGCGACGTTGACGTAGTTGACCGCATAGGTCTTGGCGTAGGGGGTGTCGGGCATGATCGACACCGTGCGGCCGTTCATCTCGTAGCGCAGGTCGGCCTGCCGGGCGATGCGGTCGAGGATGGCGGGCAGCGGCTCCTGCACGGCATTGAGCGAGACGCGCCCCGAGATGCCGGGGTAGAGGTCGATGTTGTACTTCGTGTCGCGGGCGATCGAGAACAGCAGGTCCTTCACCGGCACGTCGTTGACGACGACGGTGTAGGTCGGCACGGGCGGGCTCGGTTTCGGCGGCATCAGCGCCGGCACCGCCTTCACGGGCGCGGGCGGCGGCGCCACCGGCGCGGCGGCGGGGCGCGTGATATGGTCGGGGGAGGTATCGAACGCCCGCGGCGGGACGCAGCCCGCCAGCGCGACGGCGGACAGCGCCAGGCCGGTCACTATGGAGCGTTTCAACAGCGCATTCCTCATCAGCGAGCCCTTATCCCAGTGGCAAGACTACCGCGCGCATTTTGCCGACCGTGCGCAGAAACGGCGTACCGGCGGGGGCGGGAGGCAGGGCATGCAGTGCCGCCAGGGCTGCGTCGCGGCTGGGAAACTCGCCGGCGAGGATCATCCAGGCGGGCGCGCCCTGACTCAGCCCGTGCAGCACCCGCACCGGTCGCGGCGTGGCGGCATCCAGCCCACCCAATAATACGGCTGCCTCGGCCGCTTCTTTAGCGGAAGCGATCTGGATCACGCGGGTGCCGGGCGCGGCGGTGGCCAGCCAGCGCTCGGTCTGCCGGGCCAGCTCGGTCACCCGGGCCGCCGGGTCGGCCAATGGCGGACGGGGCGCGTCGGCGGCGCGTGCCGGTGTGGCGGGCGACGCCAGCGAGTGCGCCTGCCAGGCGACGAACGCCAGCAGCCCGAGGCCCGTCGCGACGCCGGCCGCCAGCGCGGCCCAGCGCGGCAGCTGCCTGCCGCCCGCCGCCCGTTCCGCCGTCCGGATGTCGGCATCGCCGGCGGCGGCATCGAGGTGCGCCGGGGTGAGCGTATGGGTTTGCGCGGCGTAGGCGGCGAGCAGGGTCTTGTCGGCCAGCACGTTGATGCGGCGCGACAGGCCGCCGGAGAGCCGGGTCATGCGCGCGATCAGCGCCGGGGGAAAGAGGTCGGGGCCGCGGTAGCCCGCCACCGACAGCCGGGCGCGGAGGTACTCGGCGACCTCGTCCTGGGTCAGCGGCGAGAGGTCGAGGCTCAGCGTGACGCGGTCCTTGAGCTGGCGGATGCGCGGGTCGGCAAGGTGGGCATCGAGCTCGGGCTGCCCGAACAGCACGATCTGCAACAGCTTGTCGGTCGCGGTTTCCAGGTTGGTGAGCAGCCGCAGGAACTCCAGGTTGTCCAGCGCGATGCCCTGTGCCTCCTCGACGAAGACGACGACGCGGCGTCCGGCCTCGTGGCGGGCCAGCAGCGTGGCGTTGAGTTGCGCCAGCCGGGCCTGGCGGCCGGTCTCGGGCGCATCGACGCCGAGGTCGGCGAGGATCGCCGCCAGCATGTCGTCGGGCGACAGCGTGGGGTTGCCCAGATAGACACTGTCGACGGTGGCGGGCAGCTGCGCCGCGAGCTTGCGGCACAGCATGGTCTTGCCGCTGCCGACCTCTCCCACGACCTTGATGATGCCTTCGCCCTGGCCGATGGCATACACCAGCGCCGCGAGCATTTCCCCGCGCTGGCCACCGGGATACCAGTATTCGGTGTTCGGCGTGATGCGAAAGGGCGCTTCTTTCAGGCCGAAATGGTCGAGATACACAGCGACGGCTTAGTCGGTTCCGTAGGTTTGCATGCGGCTGTACAGCGTCGTGCGGTTGATGCCGAGCAGCTTGGCAGCCTGCGACAGGTTGCCGTGGGTCATGGTCAGAGCCGCCTCGACATAGGCTTTTTCCCACTGGCGCAGGGTGACGTCGAGGTTGAAGTTGGCCAGCGTCTGCAGCTGCTTGCGGGCAAGTTCGATGAGGGCCTTGCTGTCGCTGGCCAGCGGAATTTCCTGCGGATAGGCCTGGTCGGTGTCGAGCTCGGCTTCCAGCTGCTGGGCGTTGACCGCCATGCCCGGATACTTCGTCGTGAGCCGGATCGCGATGTTGCGCAATTCCCGGACGTTGCCGGGGAAGTGGTAGTCCTCCCACATCTGCTGCGCGCGTGCGTCGAGCGCGAACGGCAGGCTCTTGGCCTCGCGCGCATAGAAATCGCGGAAGTGGTTGAGCAGCACGAGCTTGTCCTCACCCATCTCGCGCAGCGGCGGCACGGCAATCGAGAACACCGACAGCCGGTGGTAGAGGTCGGCGCGGAAGCGGCCGGCCTTGATCTCGGCGCGCAGGTCGCGGTTCGTGGCGGTCACCACGCGGGCATTGGAGAAGCGCGGCTGCGTTTCGCCGACGCGCTGATATTCGCCATTCTCCAGCACGCGCAGCAGCTTGGCCTGCAGTTCCAGCGGCAGCTCGCCGATCTCGTCGAGGAACAGCGTGCCGTTCTCGGCCTCCTCGAAATAGCCGGCGCGCGCGCTGGTGGCGCCGGTGAACGCGCCCTTGGCGTAGCCGAACAGCGTCGGCTCGACCAGGGTGGGCGAAATCGCCGCACAGTTCAGCGCCAGATAGGGCTTGTGCGAACGCGGCGACAGCTGGTGCAGGCTCGCGGCGACGCGTTCCTTGCCGCTGCCCGACTCGCCTTCGATCAGCACGGGGAAGGGCGCGGCCGCGTACTGCTTGATCTGTTCGCGCAGCTTGTCCATCGCCGGGCTGCTGCCGACGATGCCGGAATCCTTGGCGGGAGCCGGGGTCTTCTCGGCACTGCGTTCCGCATCCTGCACCATCAGGGCATTGAACAGCAGCGACTTCAGGCGCTCGGGTTCGCATGGCTTGGCGACAAAATCGATGGCGCCGAGGGCGCGCGCGTGGCGTGCGTTCGCTTCGTCGCTCTGGCCCGACAGCACGAGGATCTTGATGCTGGGCGAGACGCCGAGCAGGTCGGCGATCAGGGCGAATCCCTCGTCGGGCTTGTGCGGCTGCGGCGGCAGGCCGAGGTCCACCAGCGCGAGTTGCGGCGGCTCGTCGAGCTGCATCAGCAGGCTCTTGACCTGCGCCCGCGACTCGGCGGCGGAAATCTCGAAATCCCTGCTGAGGACGTAGGTGAGCGTGTCGGAGATCAGCGGATCGTCATCGACGATCAGCAAGCTAGGCTTGTTCGTTTGGACCACATATCCTCCGGGTCGATTGGTGCCGCAACGCCTCTGCCTCTGTGGGCAGACTTGAATTGTCGTGCGCATGTCGGTTTTTCGACGATTGTGCCAGAGAGCCCGTGAAAGTAAAACGGGGGCGGCACGGCGGGGAGGCGCGCCGCGAGCATCCTGCTGCCGCGGCGCTGTCCGGGGGAACGGGCGATCAGGTGCTGACGGGTTCGGCCAGCACCCGCGTCCAGCCCTCGCTGCGGTCGACGGGATTGCCGAGCGCAACGAACCTGCGCTCCTGCGACGCGCCCCCGTGAAGCTGGAAGACCTTGCCCAGCGCGAAGTGGACGGGGTCGAGGATGAGGGTGGCCGGGTCGCTGTCGAGCCACAGCCCGGGGTGCGGCAGGCTGGCACCGCTGTTGTCGAAGCCGTTGACGGTATAGCCCGAGTCGACGGTGTCGTGCAGCATGACCAGCGCCGGCCTTGCCGCGAGGGTTTCGATGCCCACCGAACTGGTCTCGTCGTTGAGCCGGGACAGCCGCCGCACGATGCCAAGCCGCCATTCGTGATCGTCGTGCGACTTGATGCCGATCAGCGCGCCGACCCGCAGCCAGTCCTTGTCGCGCGTCTCGACGATCGCGCCGTAGCCGTATTCGCTTTCGTCGTGCATCACCCAGCGCTCGACGTCCGGGGAGTTCTGGAAGGCCGGCATTTTCAGTTGGGAAACCCGTTCGCGCGTGCGGTCGGTGATGAAACCATAGACCTGGACGTCGTCCGCTTCGTTGTAATTGATGCCGATGCCATAGGGCGACACGCTGGCAGGGGCGGCGGCGGCCTTGATCTGGCCGATGATGGCATTCAGGCCGTGTGCGACGTCGAGCAGCCGCTTGACGGTCTCGCGCGGCGCACGGCGCTGTTCCCGGTTGGCCAGGGAGGCCCATTGCCGGTGCAGGTGTTCGAGCAGTTCCTGGCTTTCCGCCGTGCGGGCCAGTTCGGTGAGGCCAAGCCCGGTCGGCGCCGTGCCGTCGCGCAGGCCTGCCTGGATCTGCTGCAGCCGCTGCAGCAGGTCGGCGGTGGCCCAGAAGCGCAGGGGCTTGTCGCTGTCGGCCTTGCGTACACGGCGCGGGCCGTGGTCGGCCGACAGGTCGACGACGAAGTTGTGGACGTTGGTGTCGATGCGCTCGTCGAGCCGGAGCATGCCGTGCCAGCCGCACAGCCAGCGGTCGACCAGATCGAGCTGTCTCGGATAGAGGGTGCCCGAGTTGGCCAGGTTCAGCATCAGGATATGCAGGTAGGCCGTTTCGCAGCTGCAGTCGGCACTGTCGTCGGCGTATGCCCGCTGGGTTCGCCGCGGGAAACCGCCGGTTTCGGCGATGCGATAGAGATTGTGCAGGCGCAGCCAGAGCTTCTCGCCGGCGGGGAGGTAGCGGATCGCCCGCCATTTCAGGAGCTGGCCGAAGGTGCGGATGGCGCGTAGCGTGAGGAGGGGGATCGTCTCGTCCTGGAGGGCGCCGGCGCCTTCGCGCGACAGGTGCAGCACGAAGGTGTGGTAACCGCGCGCAATTTCCCAGTAGAGGCCGTACACGGCGTGCCAGAGCTGGCTTTCGAGCGGCCGCGACATGCGCGGATTGCGCAGGTACTGGCGCACCAGCGTGTCCTGCAGGTCACGGCACCTTTCGTCCAGCAGCATGAAGACCGCGAGGCGATCTTTCGTGTATTCCGTCGAGTTTTCGTTAAACCGCCGGAGTGCCCCGAGAATCGCTTCCTGGCACTTGAAGGCGTCGCCGATGGGCAGGGACTCGAGCCAGCGGGTTGCCGTCTTGAGATTGGCCAGCGGGTCGTCGGTTCGCTTGCCGAAAGGCGCCAGCTGGGCGAGGCGCGAAGCAAATTTGTTTGCCAGTGAAGTCATGGTGTGCGAACTATCCGGTGGTCACGATGCGCGTTTCGACGCTTTACGGCAAATTTAGCAATATCCGTACCGGGACTCCAGTCAGGCGAGGCGGCCCTGCACCCAGTCCCGCACCGAGGCGAGCGCCGCCGGCAGGCCCGCCGGGTCGTTGCCGCCGGCCATGGCCATGTCCGGCTTGCCGCCGCCCTTGCCGCCGACCTGGGTGGCGACGAAATTCACCAGTTCGCCGGCCTTGATCCGGCCGGTGAGATCGGCGGTGACCGCCGCGATCAGGCTGACCTTGCCGTCGGCCACCGTCCCCAGCACCAGCGCGCAGGATTTCAGCTTGTCGCGCAGCTTGTCGGCGGTCTCGCGCAGCGCCTTGGCGTCGACCCCGTCGAGCTGGGCCGCCAGCACGCGCACCCCGTTGAGGTCGACGGCCTGCTGCAACAGCTCGTCGCCCTGGCTCGAGGCGAGTTTCGACTTCAGGCGCTCGACTTCCTTTTCGAGCGCGCGGCTGTGGTCCAGCAGCTGGGCCACGCGCTCGGCGGCGTCGGCCGGGGTGACCTTGACCGCCTGCGCGATGGCGCCGAGATGCTTTTCCGTCTCGGCGAGATAGGCGAGCACGCCGGTGCCGGTGGTCGCCTCGACCCGGCGGACGCCGGCGGCGACGCCGGTTTCCAGCAGGATCTTGAAGGCCCCGATGTCGCCGGTCCGGGCGACGTGGGTGCCGCCGCACAATTCGCGCGAGCTGCCGATGTCGAGCACCCGGACGACGTCGCCGTACTTCTCGCCGAACAGCATCATCGCCCCGGTCTTCTGCGCCTCCTCGATCGGCATGACGCGCGCCTGCGTCGCCGTGTTGGCGAGGATCTCGGCGTTGACGCGCGCCTCCACCTCGCGGATCTGCGCGTCGGTCATCGGGGTGGGCTGCACGAAGTCGAAGCGGGTCTTCTCCGAATCGACCAGCGAGCCTTTCTGCTGCACGTGCTCGCCGAGCACTTCGCGCAGCGCCTTGTGCATCAGGTGCGTCACCGAATGGTTGCGCATGGTGCAGGCGCGCGCGACGTCGTCGACGCGGGCCAGCACGCTGTCGCCGACCGCCAGCGTGCCGGTCTTGACGATGCCGTGATGGCCGAACACCTGGGCCTGGATCTTCTGCGTGTCCTCGACCTCGAAAGCGCCCTGCGTGCTCTGCAGCGCGCCGCGGTCGCCGACCTGGCCGCCGGATTCGGCGTAGAAAGGCGTGTGGTCGAGCACGACCACGCCGAGTTCGCCCTCCCGCAGTTCGTTGACTGCCGAACCGTCCTTGTATAGCGCGAGGACGGTGGCGTCGTGCGTCAGCGTGTCGTAGCCGTGGAAGGTGGTCGCTTCGCCGGCGTATTCGAGCGCGGCGCCGAGCTTGAACTTGCCGGCTGCGCGGGCCTGCGCCTTCTGGCGTGCCATCGCCGCGTCGAACGCGGCGGTGTCGACGCCCACGTCGGCCTCGCGGCAGATGTCGGCAGTGAGGTCCAAGGGAAATCCATAGGTGTCGTGCAGCTTGAACGCCAGTTCGCCGTCGAAGGTGCCGCCGGCGGGCAGCGCCTTGAGCGCGGATTCGAGGATGCCCATGCCGTGCTCGATGGTCTCGAAGAAGCGCTCCTCTTCCTGGCGCAGGATGTCCATCACGCGATCCTGGGCCTTCACCAGTTCCGGATAGGCCTCCCCCATCACCGCTGCCAGATCCGGCACGATGCGGTGGAAGAAGGCGGCACGGGCGCCGAGCTTGTAGCCATGGCGGATCGCGCGGCGGATGATGCGGCGCAGCACGTAGCCGCGGCCTTCGTTGCCCGGGATGACGCCGTCGACGATCAGGAAGGAACAGGCGCGGATGTGGTCGGCGATGACCTTGAGCGAGTTGTTCGCGAGGTCGGCCGTCTGCGTCTCGCGCGCCGCCGCCTTGATCAACGCCTGGAACAGGTCGATGTCGTAGTTCGAATGCACATGCTGCATGACCGCCGAGATGCGCTCGAGGCCCATGCCTGTGTCGACGCTGGGCTTGGGCAGCGGATGCATGGTGCCGGCCTCGTCGCGGTTGAACTGCATGAAGACGTTGTTCCAGATCTCGATGTAGCGGTCGCCGTCCTCGTCGGGCGAGCCGGGCGGGCCGCCGGCGACCTCGGGGCCGTGGTCGTAGAAGATCTCGGTGCAGGGACCGCAGGGGCCGGTGTCGCCCATCGCCCAGAAATTGTCCGAGGCATAGCGCGCGCCCTTGTTGTCGCCGATTCTGACGATGCGCTCCTTCGGCACACCGACGTCGTTGTGCCAGATGTCGTAGGCCTCGTCGTCCTCGGCGTAGACCGTGACCCACAGCTTCTCGGTCGGCAGCTTCAGCACCGTGGTGAGGTATTCCCACGCGTACTTGATCGCGTCCTGCTTGAAATAGTCGCCGAAGCTGAAGTTGCCCAGCATCTCGAAGAAGGTGTGGTGGCGCGCGGTGTAGCCGACGTTCTCGAGGTCGTTGTGCTTGCCGCCGGCGCGCACGCAGCGCTGCGAGGACACCGCCCGGGTATAGGTCCGCTTGTCCTGGCCGGTGAAGACGTCCTTGAACTGCACCATGCCGGCGTTGGTGAACAGCAGGGTGGGGTCGTTGCCGGGGACCAGCGGGCTGGACGGCACGACGGTGTGCCCCTTCGAGGCGAAGAAATCGAGGAAGCTCTGGCGGATGGCGCTGCTTTTCATTTTTTGAAGAGGGTGAGCGTGAACGACGGACAATAAGCGATTGTATCCGCTAAAGTTCCGGGCTCACAGGCGGCACGGGAAGGAAAAAATGGACGAAGCGGCGGTCGACGCGGCGATGCGCGAATGGATCGAAAAGGCGGTGATCGGGCTGAACCTGTGCCCGTTCGCCAAGGCGGTGTACGTGAAGAACCAGGTGCGCATCGTCGTGAGCCGCGCGCCGCATCTGGACGGTCTGCTGGAGGAGCTCGACCGCGAGCTGGATTTCCTCGCGGCGGCCGATCCGGCTGCGGTCGATACGACGCTCCTGGTTCATCCGACCCTGCTGGCGGATTTCCTCGATTTCAACGACTTCCTGCAGATCGCGGAGGCGGCGGTCGGCGAGCACGGGCTCGAGGGCGTGATCCAGATCGCCAGCTTCCATCCGCGCTTCCAGTTCGAGGGGACCGCGCCCGACGACATCGGCAACTTCACCAACCGCGCGCCATTCCCCACGCTGCACCTGCTGCGCGAATCGAGCATCGAGCGCGCGGTCGCGGCTTTTCCGGAAGCCGAAACGATCTTCGAGCGCAACATCGAGACGCTCCGGCGGCTCGGCGAAACGGGCTGGGCGGCCCTGTGGCGCAGGGGCGACGACTGAGCCAAAAAAAAAAGGGGCCGCGGCCCCTTTTTTGTCCGTTGGCGCTGCGCGCCCGCGTCAGGAATACGAATTGTTGTAGTCGGCGATGCCGGGGTTCTGCTTGCCGACGCCGACGATCCTGGGCGAGTTCAGCTTGACGCCCTTGATGACCTGCTTGTCGCGCAGATAGGCCGACACCACCTCCCAGATCGGCTCGCCCTGCACGCCCTCGCCGACCGGCGCCCAGCCGGCGACCTTGTAGGTCTTGTCGGCGTCGACCGGCTTGCCCTTCAGCATCATGTTGCTGATGCGGTTGCCGATCGTCTTGGTCGGGTCGATCGTGTACTCGATGCCGCCGACGCGGACCATGTCGCCCCCCTGCTGGTAGTAGGGGTCGGCGTTGAAGAGGTTGTCGGCCACGTCTTCCATGATGCTCTTGATGGTCGCGCCGGTCATCTCGGTCAGCGTCGTCTCCGGATACGTGATCGCGGTCTGGTCCATCAGGCGCTCCATCGTGATGGCGTCGCCCGGCAGCAGCGTGGTGCCCCAGCGGAAGCCCGGCGAGAAGGCCGCATCCGCACCCTTGACCGCCATCAGCGCGTCGACGATGAGCTGGTCCCAGGTGCCGTTGAAATTGCCGCGGCGATAGAGGAAATCGTCGGTGACCGCGAGCTTCTCGTTGAGCTTGTCCTCGTAGGGCGCGCGCACCTTCTTGATCAACGCGTCCATCCCCGGGTCGGCCGGCAGCAGGTTGGAGAACACCGGCAGCAGGCGGTACTTGTAGCTCTGGATCTTGCCGCCGCGCACGTCGAAGTCCATGACGCCGAGGAACTTGCCGTTGGACCCGGCATTGGTGACCAGCGTGACGCCCTTGGCGTTCTTGACCTGGACCGGACGCGGCACCCCGTCGTGCGTGTGGCCGCCGAAGATGGCGTCGATGCCGGTGACGCGGGTCGCCATCTTGAGGTCGACGTCCATGCCGTTGTGCGACAGCACGACGACGACCTGGGCGCCCTTGGCGCGCGCCTCGTCGACCCACTTCTGCATGCTGTCGTCACGGATGCCGAAGCTCCAGTCCGGCACCATGTAGCGCGGGTTGGCGATCGGCGTGTAGGGGAAGGCCTGGCCGATCACGGCGACCTTGACGCCGTTCATTTCCTTCATCACGTAGGGCTTGAAGACCTGGTCGCCGAAGTCGTTGGTGACGATGTTCTGCGCGACGAAATCGACGCCGGCGTTCTTGAAGTCCTTGTTGACGATCTCCGTCACGCGGTCGGCGCCGAAGGTCGCCTCCCAGTGTGGGGTCATGACGTTGACGCCGAGCGCGATCCCGGCGTCGACCATGTCCTGGGCGTTGGTCCACAGCGAGGTCGCCGAACCCTGCCAGGTATCGCCGCCGTCCAGCAGCAGGGCCCCGGGGCGCTGCACGCGCATCCTGTCGACCAGCGTCTTCAGGTGGGCGAAGCCGCCGACCTTGCCGTAGACCTTCGCCGCTTCGGTGAAGTCGAGGTAGGTGAACGCATGCGCCTCGGCGGTCCCGGGCTTGATGCCGTAATACTTCAGCAGGTGCTGTCCGACGAGATGCGGCGGCTTGGCGTAGGCGACGCCGACGCCGAGGTTGACGTTGGGTTCGCGGAACCAGACCGGGGTCAGCTGGGCGTGGCAGTCCGTGAAGTGCAGGAAGGACACGTTGCCATGGCGCGGCACATCGTAGAAGTTGGCGGGGGCCTGGCCGGCCAGGGCGGACTTGCTGTCCAGGGCCATGCCGGATGCTGCGGCGACAGCGAGCAATTGCAGAAACTCGCGGCGGTTCATGTGCATGGGAGTGTCCTCAGAAAAAGCATGGCGGACATTGTCGGTGGCACAAAACGGCCCGTAAATAGTAGCTCCCGCTCATTTCCTGCCGGCAGGAAATGAAAAAGCCCGGCGAACCGGGCTTTTTCGTGGGTCGGCGCCGCTTACTTGCGGAACACCGAGGCCTTCATCGGCAGTCCGTTGGACATCGCCGAGTGGAAATACTCCAGATCGTTCATGGCGGTGCTGTCCTCGGCGGGCGGCACGGCGCGGATCATCTTGAAGCAGCCGGTATAGCGGCCCTGCAGGGTCACGAGGTTGTCGCCGCCACGGAACACGGGCCAGTGGACGGCCTGGCCAATGACCGGAGAGAGCACTTCGGAACGCAGGCGGGTGCCGGCATTCTGGATGTGGCACGTCGCGCACGCGAAGTTGAGCTGACCCGTGCGGCGGAAGAACATGTTCTTGCCCTCTTCGTAGGCAGCCATGGCCTTCGGACCCTGAACCTTGACGTTCATGATCATGCCGTCAGACAGCGTACGCATGTACGCCGTCAGCAAGCCGATGGTCTTCGGATCGCTCAGCTTGAACGGTGCCTCGCCATTCGCCACGCGGCAGTCGTTGATGGCATCTTCCAGCGTCACGACCTTGCCCTTGGCCTCGTCGAACATCGGATAGTTGCCGGCGATCTGCTTGCCGCCATTGGGCAGGCAGTCGGCGTAGGTCTTGCCATTCTTGAAGGGCGTCTCCCACAGCTTGCGGCCGGCGTCGATCTGCGAATCGAAGGGCGGGAATTCCATGATCGCGTCGTACTGCGCCTTGCTGTCGGGATCGAACGCCAGCGCGCCGTAGACGTAGTCGTCGATCTTGACGTTGGGGTACTTGGATGTGAAGTACTTGATGAGATTCTGCTTGTCCTGTTCGGGCGAAGCATGGGCAGTAGCGACGCCCAGCGCGATGCCCAAGCCGGCCATCCCTGTCAGCAGTTTCATGATGATTTTTTGTTTCATGCCGTCCTCCAGAAACCTGATGATTGACGCGGGAGCGGGACCGCGGGTCCCGCTCGGGTTCAGGCCGACTCAGCCGATGACGGCTTCGGCGCTGTTCTTGTCGCCTTTGTTGTCGACCCAGTTGACGACGACCTTGTCGCCCTTTTTCGGGCCCTTCACCTTGAACCCGAGGTAGGGGTTCTTGGAGACGCCGCCGGAGAGACCGGCGTCCAGCACTTTCGCGCCGTTGACGGTCGCGGTCACGTCGGTGATGTAGTGGGCGGGCACCAGTTGGCCGGTTTTGGCGTCCTTGCGCAGGCCGGTTTCCATGGGGTGGTTCATCAGCACTTTGACATCGGCAACATCGCCGGCCATCGTGGCTCGAATACGCATCGGTTCAGCCATTGGGCTTTCCTTTCCTTGTAACAGATGTCCCCGGTGGGGAACTCAATTCGACAAATTCGGTGGGTGCGACGTGAGGCGATTCAGCCGCCGCAGCCACCGATGGTGACCTTGACTTCCTTGGCGGCGGTGTAGGACTTGCCGCCAGCGGTGATCACCGCGCGCACCAGCGAGGTCTGGCCCATCTTGATGCGGGTCGAGATATAGCCTTCGGCGCCGCCCATCAGGCCGAAATCGGCGACCAGCGGGGTCTGGTTCTTCTCGGCCAGGATCGCGATGGCAGAAGTGCCGGGGATATTGCTGGTGACTTCCACCGGGACGACCGCGCCGTTTTCGGCGATGTCCGGTGCCTTGATGGTGATGTCCTTGGAGTCGGCCGGGGAGACGGCTCCCATGTTTTTCAGGGCGTCGCCGACGCTCTTGGCCTCGAAGGCGCTGCGCGGGACGCCCGCGAGGGCCTGGGTGGGCTTCAGCAGCCCGGCAGCCACGGCCACGGCCACGGTGCCGGCGCCGGCAGCGCCTTTCAGTACGTTTCTACGAAGTGCATTCATTGAGCGTATCTCCTGATTGAACAATGCAACGGGTAATTACAGACCGTAGATGAAGTCGGTCACTTTATCGATCTCCGCTTCGGTCAACACCCCGTGCTTGCCGAAAGGAATCATGCTGCTGGAGGGGTTGGCGACGGTCGCATCCCAAATCTGGGCACGCAGCTTCGCCTTGTCGGGATAGCGGGCGCTCATGGCGATGAGGGGCGGACCGATCAGGCCGGGCGATTCGGCATCGGGTACGGTCGGCATGGCGTGGCAGGCAAGGCAGTTGCCCTTGGTGCGGTCAAACGCGATCTGCTTGCCGGTAAGCTCCTTCGCGGCATCGGCCGCGAGCGCGCTGCCCGTCAGCGTGATTGCGCCCAACGCGCAGGCCGTGATTAGCTGATGCATCTTTCGCATGGTCATCCTCCTGGTTCTTGACGTGGTAGTGAAAGCGTCTGCCGCTTGGAAGTGCCGTGCAGTCAACGCTATCCAGTGATGGATGGGTTCAAGGATAGTGGAATTGCTTTTTGCCACGCAAGGCCGCACGGGCATATTTCCGGCCCAATCGCAGGGTAAATTCCTACCAGCGGCGGCGGCGCGCTCGAAAACGCTGCGCGCGGCCTATTTCTTCTTGCGCTGTTCCTTTTCCATTTCCACCCATTCGCGGCGCTGCGCTTCCGCCGCGGACATCTCGTGGAAATCGCCATCCCCGGCCTTGATGCCGAGGTTGATCTGTTCGATCGCGGCGACCAGGTCGCCGCTCAGGGCGTCGGCTTCGGCCTGCGCGCGATGGCTCTGCAGGCGGTGGCCGAGCTGCGCGTGTGTCTGGGCTGCGAGGCGCCACAGCCGACGATCCTGCGGGTAGAGCGCCAACTGCCCGTTGGCGACCGCGAGGGCGTCCTGGCTGCGCTGCGCGCTCAGCAGCGCTTCGAGATAGCCATACTGCAGCGGGCGGTATCCGGGATAGGCCGTGGTCGCCTGCTGGTAGCGCTGCAGGGCAAGTGGCAGGTTGCCCGCGGCGGATGCCGCATAGGCGCCCAGCTGCAGGATCATCGGATCGGCGTTCTTGCCGGACGGGAGTTTCTGCAGTTCCGCCTCGGCTTCCTTGAACCGTCGTGCGCGCAGCAGGGCGCTGACCAGGCCGTAGCGGGCGGCGACCTCGCTGCTGTAGCGCTTGTCCTTGAGCATGCCGCGTGCGGCGATGACCGCGTCGTCCGGCGTGTTTTCCCGTGCGCGCAGGCGTGCGCGCACCAGCTGGAACTCGAGGCTGCCCTGCACCTGCCGATACGGCGCGGAGTCGCTGCGCGCTTCCATGTCGGCGATACGCTCGCTGGTGAGAGGGTGGGTGCGCAGGTAGGCCGGGGCGCTGGTGTCGTAGAACCGGTTGGCGCGCTGGAGCCGCTCGAAGAACGTGCTCATTGCGCGCGGATCGAAGCCGGCCCGCGTGAGCATGTCGTAGCCGAGGCGATCGGCTTCCCGCTCGTATTCCCGCGTGTAGGCCAGCTGATTCTGGATCGAGTAGGCCTGGGTCGAGGCGATGGCGGCGCCGGCGACGTTGGGATTGGAGCGTGAGGCCAGCAGCGCGAGCGCCAGCGCCGCCATCGTCGGCCAGTAGCTCTGGCTTTGCGCCTCGACCATGCGGGCGAGATGGTTCTGGGTGACGTGGGAGATCTCGTGTGCGATGACGCCAGCCAGCTCCGACTCGCTCTGCGCCGCGAGCAGGAGCCCGGTGTGGACGCCGATGTTGCCGCCGGGCAGCGCAAAGGCGTTGATGGTGGGGTCGTCGACGACGAAGAAGGTGAAGGTGCGCTGGTTGCGCCCGCTCACCGACACGAGCCGGTAGCCCAGCTGGTTGAGGTAGGTCTCGATCTCGGGATCGTCGAGATAGCGCGGGTCAGCGTAGACGTCGCGCATGATGGCGCGTCCGAGCGCCTGTTCGTCCTGATCGGAAAAGTATTGCCGCGACACTTCGCCGAGGTCGGGCAGGTCGGCCGCCAGCACGGGCTGAACGGCGAGCATGAAGGCGAGGAACAGGCGCAGCATCAGCGAGGCGTGCCGCAGCGGGCAGGGAGAGGCGTCGTCATTTGGTTTAGGATGCCGGAATTCCCGACTAGGTTCCTGACTATGAGCGAATTCACCCATTTTGACGAGCGCGGACAGGCCGTGATGGTCGACGTGGCGGACAAGGCCGAGACGCGCCGCGTCGCCGTTGCGGATGGGCGTATCCGCATGTTACCCGAAACGCTTGCGCGCATCCTGAAGGGGCAGGCCGCGAAGGGTGACGTGCTCGGCATCGCGCGCGTGGCGGCGATCCAGGCGACCAAGCGAACCGCCGAGCTGATCCCGCTGTGCCATCCGATCGCCTTGACCAAGGCGCGCGTCGAGTTCAGCCACGATGCCGTGGAGTCGTGGATCGCCTGCACGGTGACCGCCGAGACCGTCGGCAGGACGGGCGTGGAAATGGAGGCGCTGACCGGCGTGTCCGTTGCACTGCTGACGATCTACGACATGTGCAAGGCGGTCGACCGCGGCATGGTGATAGGCGACGTCCGCCTGCTGGAGAAGCAGGGCGGCCGCTCCGGCCACTGGCGGGCGCCGGCCTGAGCGGACGCTGGTCATAACGTTCTCTTGCGTGCCCCGGGGGCTGCGGCAAGATTGCCGCGTCCTGTTCCAGAGCCTGCCTATGCCGCGTTTCGGATTGATGTTGATCGGCCTGTGGGCGTATGCCTGCGCCACGTATGCCGCCTTGCCCGATTCCCAGGTCTTTCCGGCCACGGGTGAACGGCTGCTGCTGTGGATGGCGTCCGAGCACGGTCGCAGCGAAGCGGAACTGGATGCCGCGCGGAAACTGGCCACGCAGGGCGTCGAGGTCTGGTCGCTGGATTCGGCAAATGCCTATTTTCTGCCTCCGTTGCCGAGCAGCATGGACGCGCTGCCCGTTGCGGACGTGGCCGACTGGCTGCGTGCGGCGCAGGCAAGCGGCAAG
This sequence comes from Thiobacillus sp. SCUT-2, assembly GCF_035621355.1. NCBI lineage: Bacteria > Pseudomonadati > Pseudomonadota > Betaproteobacteria > Nitrosomonadales > Thiobacillaceae > Thiobacillus > Thiobacillus sedimenti. Next base: position 650,905 of record NZ_CP141769.1, read on the forward strand.
CAGGTGACGGTAGTCGCGGTGTCGCGCGCGGCCGTGCCCGTGTTGCGGGGGGCGGCCCTGTTGCCGCCTGAACGGCGCAAACACCTGTGCGTGATGCTGGTGCATCCGAATCTCTACACGGACGTCGAGCCCATGGCCGATCCGGACTATCTGCCGCTGGCCGATCTGTCCGGCCTGCAGGTGCGGGTCCTGCAGCCGCGTCGCTCGGCGGCGACACCGTGGCTCGCAGGCTTGCTCGACCATCTGATGCTTCACGGCGCCGACGTGACCGACGTGGTGCTGGAGAATCTGCGCGAGAATTGGTGGGCGCGGGAGACGCCGACGGCGTTCGAGCAGGCCGAAAGTCGGCGCCTGGATGCCCTGCTGCTGCGCCAACTGACGGACTGGGGATGCAAGTGAAACATTTATTGAATGTGATGGCGATCGGCCTGCTGTGGATCGCGGGCGCGCAAGCCACCGGCTTCGAAAAGCGCGCGGCCGTGCCGGCGCCGGACCTGCAGGCGCGTGAGGTGAACGGCTCCGTGCGCAGCATGGCGGACTTCCGCGGCAAGGTGGTCGTAGTCAATTTCTGGGCGACATGGTGTCCCCCCTGCCAGCGCGAGATGCCCTCCCTGGAGCGCCTGCGGGCGAAAATGGCTGGGCGGCCGCTGGCGATCGTCGCGGTGTCCAGCGCCGAGGCGCCCGATGACGTGAAGGCCTACCTGTCCCGCATGAAGCTCGGGTTTCCGGTGTGGCTCGATCCTGACAGCGACAATACCCGGCGCTGGAAGGTCTTTGCCCTGCCGACCACGTTTCTGCTGGATCCCGCCGGTCGGGTACGTTATGTCCTGACCGGGCCGGCCGAGTGGGACGAGGGCGAGGCCCTGGCCTTGATTGAGTCCTTGCTGGCGGAAAGGCCGGAAAGCGCGAAACAGACGAAATAAAGATGCGCAAGTCTTGAATAAATAAGGATTTTTCATTGGTTGACCTTATGCCCCCATCAAGCATTTTGCTTGCCATGACGCGGGCAGCGCGTGCAAAATAACAAAATATTCGGATTGTTTAATATAGCCGTCCCCGCAGCATCCAGCGCCGATGCGCTGGCGCTGCTTCCAGCAGTCACCTAGTGTGTTATATCCGGGTAGGGAAAGGTCGGCTCCTGAAAAGGAGCCGTCGGGGGCTTTTTTGAACCTAGAGACCGCATGAACGCCAAGATCAAACTCGAAAATCACGACGCGCAGGAAATCAAGTACACCACTTGTTATATGTGTGCCTGTCGCTGCGGCATCAAGGTGACGCTGGAGGACAACAAGGTCCGCTTCATCCAGGGCAACCGCAATCACCCGACCAACCAGGGCGTGCTGTGCGCCAAGGGCTCGGCGGGCATCATGAAGCAGTATTCGACGGCGAAGCTGACCCAGCCGCTGATGAGGAAGCCCGGAACCGAGCGCGGCGAGGGCATCTACGAGGCGATCTCCTGGGAGCAGGCACTCGACATCCTGACCGACCGTCTGGAGGAGATCCGTTCGACGGACCCCTCGAAGCTGGCCTTCTTCACCGGCCGCGACCAGATGCAGGCGCTCACCGGCCTGTGGGCGCAGCAGTTCGGCACCCCGAACTGGGCGGCGCATGGCGGCTTCTGCTCGGTCAACATGGCGGCGGCCGGCCTCTACACCATCGGCTTCTCGTTCTGGGAATTCGGCGCACCGGACTGGGACTACGCCAAGTACTTCATCATGTGGGGCGTCGCCGAGGACCACTCCTCGAACCCGATCAAGATTGGCCTCGAGAAGCTCAAGCGCAAGGGGGGCAAGTTCGTCACCGTCAACCCGGTGCGCACCGGCTACTCGGCGATCGCCGACGAATGGCTGCCGATCAAGCCCGGCATGGACGGCCTGCTCGCCATGTCGATGGTGCACGTGCTGCTGAAGCACGAGAAGTTCGACTACGAATTCCTGGTGCGCTACACCAACGCCTCGTGGCTGGTGGTGCAGACCCCGGGCCAGAAGGGCGACGGTCTCTTCCTGCGCGACGAGAACAACCAGCCGCTGATCTGGGACATCGAGAAGGAAGCGTTCCGCAACGGCATGGATGGCGACATCGCGCCGGCGCTGTTCGGCGAATATGTCGCGCCCGACGGCCGCCGCGTCAAGACCGTGATGTCGATGGTCGCCGAGCGCTACCTCGATTCGCGCTACGCGCCGGAAAACGTCGCGCTGGAAGTGGGCCTGCCCGCCGAGACGATCGAGCGCATCGCGCTGGAAATGGCGCACGTCGCGTTCAAGGAAACGGTCGAGCTGCCGATCGAGTGGACCGACGTCTGGGGCAGGAAGCACGACAAGGTCGTCGGCCGTCCGGTCGCGATGTACGCGATGCGCGGGATCTCCGCGCACTCCAACGGCTTCCACGCCTGCCGCGCGGTGCACTTCATCCAGATGCTGCTGGGCGCGCTCGACGCGCCGGGCAACTTCCGCGCCCGCGCGCCGTACCCGAAGCCGATTCCGCCGCACCAGTTGCCGGAAAACAACATCGACATCATCAACGCGCCGAACACCCCGCTGTCGCGTCCGCCGCTCGGCTTCCCGACGCGCCCGGAAGACCTCGTGGTCGACGAGTTCGGCAACCCGCTGCGCATCGACAAGGCCTACTCGTGGGAGGTGCCGATCGCCTCGCACGGCCTGATGCACATGGTCATCACCAACGCCACCAACCATGACCCGTACGCGATCGACACGCTGATCCTGTTCATGGCCAACATGGCGTGGAACTCGACCATGAACACCAAGAACATCCAGGACATGCTGCGGATGAAGGACCCCGAGGAACCGGGCGAGTACAAGATCCCGTTCCTCGTCGTCATCGACGCGTTCCACTCGGAGATGACCAACTTCGCCGACCTGATCCTGCCGGACACGACCTACCTCGAGCGCCACGACTGCATCTCGCTGCTCGACCGTCCGATCTCCGAGCCGGACGCCGCCGCCGACGCGATCCGCTATCCGCTGGTCAAGCTCGACCGCGACGTGCGCCCGTGGCAGGAAGTCATGGTCGAGCTCGCCTCGCGCCTGAAGTTCCCGGCCTTCACCAACCAGGACGGCAGCCGCAAGTTCAAGGACTACCCCGACTTCATCGTCAACTACGAGCGCTCGCCCGGCATCGGCTTCCTCTCCGGCTGGCGTGGCAAGGACGGCACGAAGTCGCTCAAGGGCGAGCCGAACCCGAAGCAGTGGGACAAGTACATCGAGAACCAGAGCTTCTTCGCGCACCACTGGCCCGACAACCAGAAGTACATGCGCTACGCGAACAAGGACTACCTCGACGTCGCGGCCGACGCCGGCTTCGTTGGCAAGCCCGAACCGATCATCATGCAGTTCTATTCCGAGCCGCTGCAGAAGTTCCGCCTCGCCGGCATGGGCCTGTACGACGGCCCGCAGCCGAACAACCAGGTCGACCGCGAGCGTCTCGTGAAGTACTTCGACCCGCTGCCGATGTGGTACGAGCCGCTCGAGCAGCAGCGCGTCGACGCCAAGGAATACCCGTTCTTCGCGCTGACCCAGCGCCCGATGTTCATGTACCACTCGTGGGATTCGCAGAACGTGTGGCTGCGCCAGATCATGGCCCAGAACTACCTCTACATGAACGCCCGCAAGGCGGCCGAGATGGGCATCCAGGACTTCGACTGGGTGTGGGTCGAGTCGCACAACGGCAAGATCCGCTGCCAGGTCAAGACCATGGAAGGCACGCAGGAAGATACCGTGTGGACCTGGAACGCCATCGGCAAGCAGAAGGGCGCCTGGGGCCTCAAGGAAGAGGCGTCCGAAGCGACCAAGGGCTTCCTGCTGAACCACCTGATCTCGGAGCTGCTGCCGGAGAAGGCCGGCGAGCGCCGCGTCACCAACTCCGACCCGGTCACCGGCCAGGCGGCGTGGTTCGACCTGCGCGTGAAGATCTGGAAAGCGGAACCGGGCGAGACCGGCTCGTGGCCGCAGTTCGACGTGCTCAAGCCCTACCCGGGCGACGAGCGCTACGAGCGCCCCGACGTGCTGCGCTACGACGCCCGCAGCCACGAGAAGAACTAAAACCGCCCAGCCAGAACATCAAGACGAGAGAGCATCATGAGACTAGGTTTGGTCATTGACCTCGACGTGTGCGTGGGCTGTCATGCCTGCGCCATCGCCTGCAAGGAATGGAACGCCTCCGGCACCATCGGCCCGCTGTCCGACTACCAGCCCTACGGCGCCGAGCCGTCGGGCGTGTGGTTCAACCGGATCCGCCATTTCGAGATGGACGAGTATCCGAACAACAAGACGATCAACTTCCCGATGTCGTGCATGCACTGCGAGGACGCCGACTGCGTCACCGTGTGCCCGACCGGCGCCTCCTACAAGCGTGCCGAAGACGGCATCGTGCTGATCGACCAGAACAAGTGCATGGGCTGCAACTACTGCTCGTGGGCCTGCCCGTACGGCGCGCGCGAGCTCGACCGTTCGTCCGGCACCATGAAGAAGTGCACCCTGTGCATCGACCGCATCTACGACGAGAAGCTGCCGGTCGAGGAGCGCCAGCCCTCGTGCGTGCTGACCTGCCCGGCGCACGCGCGCATGTTCGGCGACTTCGACGATCCGGACTCGGCGGTGTCGCGCGTGGTGCGCGAGCGCGGCGGTTATCCGCTGATGCCCGAGCTCAACTACAACCCGACCAACACCTATCTGCCGCCGCGCCGCAAGCCGGTGATCGAGATCGAGACCAAGCCCAAGGGCGGCCTGAAGGAAAGCATCAAGCAGTTCGCCAACAGACTGGTGCGCCGCTGAACCGCGCTGAATTAATTAGGAAATCACCATGCATCCAGCCTTTTCAGTCATTTTCTTCACCGTCGCGTCGGGTGCCGGCTTCGGCCTGTTCTCGCTGCTGTTCATCACCGACGTGTTCAAGCTTGGCGGCGGCTTCAGCCGCGAACAGCTCGTGATCGGCGGCATCGTGGCGATGGCCCTGATCGTCTTCGGCCTGCTGTCGTCGACCTTCCACCTTGCGAATCCCAAGAATGCCTGGCGTGCGGTCAGCCGTTTCCGCACCTCGTGGCTGTCGCGCGAGGGCGTGTTCGCCATCGTCTTCATGCCGCTGGCGCTCGTCTATCTCGCCAGCATCTGGTTCGAGGCGCCCGCCTGGCTGCGTGACACCGTCGGCTTCATGACCGCCGTGCTCGCCTGGGTCACGGTCTTCTCCACCGGCATGATCTACGCCTGCCTGAAGACCATCCGCCAGTGGAACACGCCGCTGGTGCCGGCCAACTACCTGGCGCTGGGCTATGCGAGCGGCAGCCTGCTGCTGCTGGCGGGTGCGGTCCTGGCGGGCCTCCAGACCCTCCCGTTCATCGCGATGGCGGCGCTGATCGTGTCGATTGCAGCGGTGCTGAAGGCGATCTACTATTTCTGGATTCGCAGCCCCGGCCTGACCCCGACGATGAACACCGCGACGGGCCTGACCCGCGCCAAGCTCAAGCTGCTGGACACCGGCCATACCCACGGCACCTTCCTCACCCAGGAGTTCGGCTTCCAACTCGCGCGCGAAAAGGCGAGCCTGCTCAAGGTGGTCGTGTTCGGGCTGGGCTTCGCCGTACCCGGCCTCATGCTGGTCTGGGTGTTCAACGAGCAGGGCGGGCAGGGCGCGGCCATCGTCGCGGCGCTCGCGGGCATCGCGGGTGCGGCGGTCGAGCGCTGGCTGTTCTTCGCAGAAGCGCGCCATGTGGTGAACCTGTACCACGGCGCCCAGCGCTGCTGATCGCAACCCCCTCGTCAGGATGGGGGGTGCCTTGGCGGAGCGCCCGCTTTGAGATATATTAGCGAGTTCTAATTTATCCTTTGCAGGAGTGTGACACGAATGTTCGGATTGTCAGGTTTCAAGGAAGTCGATCCCGGCTACGTCGCTGAACTCGCCGCCAAGGGCGCGCACCTGATCGATGTCCGCACCGAGGCCGAAGTGGCCCAGGGCGTCATCGACGGCGCGATCCACATCCCGCTGCACCTGCTGCCGCTGCGCGCGGCAGACATCCCCCAGGACAAGCCCGTCGTGATCTACTGCCGCTCGGGTGCGCGCTCCGCACAGGCCTGCGCGTTCATGGCGTCGAAAGGCTATGACAACATGCACAACCTCGCCGGCGGCATCATGGCCTGGGCCCGCTCGGGAAACACGATCAGCCTGCCGCGCTGATCCAGACGAAGAAGCAAGAACTGGCCGGTTTTTCCCATTGCGCAGCGATATGAGTTGCAATAGGGGAACTTCTGGTTTAAGGTACCGCAGCATTTTTTTAGTACATGCCGATTTAATGTAAGGAGAACAAAAGATGAACTTTGATAAAGAACTGGACGCGCGCGGCCTCAACTGTCCCCTGCCCATCCTGCGTGCCAAGAAGGCCCTGGCTGAAGTCGCCAGCGGCCAGGTGCTGAAGATCCTGTCGACCGACCCGGGCTCGGTCAAGGACTTCGCCGCTTTCGCCAAGCAGACCGGCAACGAGCTGCTGTCCACCGCCGAAGCGGGTGGCGAGTTCACCTTCTTCATGAAGAAAAAATAATACGAAACGAAACCGGCGCCGTCTGTTCAAACGAACACACGGCGCTGTTTTTTTAACCGGTACAGGAGAGACAGAGCATGGATACCAAAAAAATGGCCATCATCGCCACCAAGGGCACGCTGGACTGGGCCTACCCCCCGTTCATCCTCGCTTCGACGGCGGCCGCGCTGGGCTATGAGACCCAGATTTTCTTCACTTTCTATGGCCTCCAGCTCGTCCGCAAAGACCTGTCTGGGCTGAAGGTCAGCCCGCTGGGCAACCCCGGCATGCCGATGAAGATGCCGTTCGGCCCGAAGTGGTTCAAGAGCATCAACTGGAACATGCCCAACGCCATCCAGTCGCTGATTCCCGGTTACGAGAGCGTCGCCACGGCGCTGATGAAGCAGACCATCGCCAACAACGGCGTGGCCACCATCCCCGACCTGCGCAGCCTGTGCCAGGAAGCCGACGTGAAATTCATCGCCTGCCAGATGACCGTGGAACTGTTCGGCTTCGACCATTCCGACTTCATCGACGGCCTCGAATACGGCGGCGCCGCCACCTTCTTCGAGTTTGCCGGCGAAACCGACATCTGCCTGTTCATTTAAGAATCGGCACATTCAGTCCGCTAAAGAGAGCCGAAGCAATTCGGCTCTCTTTTTTGTGTCTTTTGTACCACATCGGTCGTGCATCGTCCGCTCCATTACGGCCGCTGCCTTGTCTAAAAGCAAGCACGGGCGTAGCCTTCGGGGCGGGTCATACAAAAAGTTGATCTGTAGCAATTTCGCCCAAAGGAGACATCAATGAAGTTCACCCGCGTATTCGCATTCATGGCGCTGGCCGGCCTGGCCGGCAGCGCCTATGCCACCAACGGCTATTTCTCGCACGGCTACGGCATGAAGGCCAAGGGCATGGCTGGTGCCGCCACGACCAATACGGACGACGCCTTTGGCGGCGCCAACAACCCGGCTGCGATGGCTTTTGCCGGCAACCGTTTCGACCTGGGTGTCGACCTGTTCAGCCCGCGTCGCGAGGCCACCATGTCTAACCCGATGAGTACCGTGACGGTCAAGAGCGACTCCAACTACTTCTTGATCCCGGAATTTGGCTACACGCATCAAATGAATAGCGATCTGGCGCTGGGCGTAACCGTGGTTGGCAACGGCGGCATGAACACCGACTATCCCGCATTCGCTAACGGCTACAACATGTTGGGCGGCCAAGGCCGGCTCGGCATCGATCTGATGCAGTTGATTGTCGCGCCGACCGCCGCATACAAGATTACCCCCAACCACTCGATTGGTATTTCGCCTCTGATCGGCTACCAGAGGTTCCGGGCCGAGGGTATGGCGGACCCCAGCACGTTCCCCCCTGCCCCTACCCCGATCCCGAACAAGGGCTATGACGATTCCTTCGGCTACGGGGTGCGCGTGGGCTACCTCGGCAAGATTACCCCGACGGTGACGATTGGTGCCGCGTATGCCAGCAAGATGAACTTCGAGCGGTTCAAGAAGTACAACTGGCTGTTCCTTGAGAACGGCGACTTCGACATCCCCGAGAACTACAACCTCGGTGCGTCGTGGCAGGCAACCTCGGCGCTGAAGCTGGCGCTGGACTACCAGCGCATCAACTACTCGGGCGTGAAGGCCGTGGGTGCGCCGCCCACGCAAGGTGGCTTCGGCTACGACGACGTCAATGTGTGGAAACTGGGTGCCGAGTATAAGCTCAACTCGGCCTGGACGCTGCGCGCGGGTTACAGCCACACGAACAACCCGATCAAGGGGGCGAGCGCAGCCGACTGTGGCGCGGGTTCGGAAAACTGCATGGAGGTGACAACGAACATCCTGGCGCCCGCCGTCATCAAGGACCACGCCACGCTGGGCTTCACGTACACGCTGGCATCTGGCAACGAACTGACCATGGCGTACATGCACGCCTTCAAGAACGACGTGTCTGGCTACAATGCGATGTCGACAGGAACTGATACCATCCGCATGTATCAGGATTCGTTGGGCATCCAGTACAGCTGGAAGATGTAAGCATCAGCGATTTCATGCTGCTTAAAAGCCGGGATCGTAAGATCCCGGCTTTTTTTCGGCTGGATAGGTCGGACCCGGATGGGCGGAGCACAAAAAAGCGCGATCCCCGTCGCGCCTTTTTGCTGGGCAGCCTGAAAATCAGCCCAGCCGTGCGTGCTGCGCCTGCAGCTTGTCGAGCATGGCGCCGAAGTCGGCGAGTCGGCCTTTTTCCTGTTCAACGACGGCGGCAGGGGCCTTATCGACGAAGCTGGGATTGGCGAGCTTGCCTTCGGCCTTTCTGATCTCGCCCTGGATGCGGGCGATTTCCTTGGCGAGCCGCGCACGTTCGGCTTCCTTGTCGATTTCCACCACGAGCATCAGCCGCATGTCGCCGACCAGTGCGACCGGAGCGTCGGCGTCGGCGAGCGTCGCGACGGCGCTCACCTCGGAGAGCTTGGCGAGCGCGCTGATGTAGGGGGCGAGGGCACCCACCACGCCCGCATCGCCCTCGACGACAAGCGGCACCCGCTGCGCGGGCGACAGGTTCATCTCGCCGCGCAGCGTGCGGCAGGCGTTGACCAGTTCCTTCAGCAGTTGGATCCGCGCGGCGCTGTCGGGATGGCGCCGCGAGTCATCGACCTGCGGATAGGACGCGAGCATGAGGCTTTCGCCCGCCACGCCGGCGAGCGGCGCGACCTTCTGCCACAGCTCCTCGGTGATGAACGGGATGACGGGATGCGCCAGCCGCAGCGTGGCTTCGAGCACCGTGGCAAGTGTGCGGCGGGTCGCACGCTGCTGCTCCGGCGTCCCGTTGTTGAGCTGGACCTTGGCGAGCTCGAGGTACCAGTCGCAGTACTCGTCCCAGACGAATTCGTAGACGGCGCGGGCCGCCTGGTCGAAGCGGTAGGCGGCGAAGGCGTCGTGGACGTCGGCAACGGCCTGCTGCAGGCGCGTGGCGATCCAGCGATCGGCGTCCGAGTATTCAAACCCTCCCTCTTCCCCGCTTGCGGGGGAGGGGGGCGCGTCTTGCCCGCAGTCGTGGCCTTCGAGGTTCATCAGCGCGAAGCGGGTGGCGTTCCACAGTTTGTTGCAGAAGTTGCGGTAGCCCTCGGCGCGCTGCAGGTCGAACTTGATGTCGCGGCCGTGGGTGGCCAAGCTCGCGAAAGTGAAGCGCAGCGCATCGGTGCCGTAGGCCGCGATGCCCTCGGGGAATTCCTTGCGGGTGCGCTTCTCGATGCCGGCGGCCTGCTTGGGGTTCATCAGGCCCTGGGTGCGCTTGGCGACCAGATCGTCTACGGCAATGCCGTCGATGAGATCGATCGGGTCGAGCACGTTGCCCTTCGACTTGCTCATCTTCTGGCCTTCGGAGTCGCGCACCAGCCCCGTCACGTAGACCTCGCGGAACGGCACCTTGCCGGTGAAGTGCAGCGACATCATCACCATGCGGGCGACCCAGAAGAAGATGATGTCGAAGCCAGTCACGAGCACCGAGGTCGGCAGATAGCGTTCGAGCTCGGGCGTCGCATCCGGCCAGCCCAGCGTCGAGAAGGGCCACAGCGCGGACGAGAACCAGGTGTCGAGGACGTCGTTGTCCTGCGTCAGTTCGCGGCCGCCGGCCTGTTTTCTCGCTTCCTCCGCGGTGTGGGCGACGTAGAAGTTGCCGTCTGCGTCGTACCAGGCGGGGATGCGATGGCCCCACCACAGCTGCCGCGATACGCACCAGTCCTGGATGTTTTCCAGCCACTGGCGGTAGGTCGTGGTCCAGTTCTCGGGGACGAATTTCAGCTCGCCCGAATCGACCACGCCGAGCGCCCGCTTCGCCAGGTCTTCCATGCTCATGAACCACTGGTCGGTGAGCATCGGCTCGATCACGGCGTGGGTGCGGTCGCCGCGCGGGATCATCAGCTTGTGCGGCTTGGCCGAAACCAGCAGACCTCTGGCCTGCAGTTCGTCGAGCAGCTTCTGGCGCGCGTCGTAGCGGTCGAGGCCCTGGTATTCGGTGGGGCAGAGGTCGTTCATCTTCGCGTCGAGCGTCAGCACGTTGATCGCCACCAGCTTGTGGCGCTGGCCGACCTGCCAGTCGTTGAAGTCGTGCGCGGGGGTGATCTTGACGACGCCGGTGCCAAAGTCGCGGTCGACGTAGTCGTCGGCGATCACCGGGATGCTGCGCTCGGCAATCGGCAGGCGCACGTGCGTGCCGATCAGGTGCTTGTAGCGCTCGTCGTCGGGGTGGACGGCAACGGCGGTGTCGCCGAGCAGGGTTTCGGGCCGGGTGGTGGCGACGGTGAGGTGCCCGCTGCCATCCTCGAGCGGGTAGTTGATTTCCCAGATGAAGCCGTCTTCCTCGGAACTGACGACCTCGAGGTCAGAGACTGCGGTGCCGAGGACCGGGTCCCAGTTCACCAACCGCTTGCCGCGGTAGATCAGGCCCTCGCGATACAGACGCACGAAGACCTCGGTGACGGCCCTGGACAGGCCTTCGTCCATGGTGAAGCGCTCGCGGCTCCAGTCGGGGCTGGTGCCCAGCCGCCGCATCTGGCGGGTGATGGTCGAGCCGGAGTGTTCCTTCCATTCCCACACCTTTTCGAGGAACTTCTCGCGGCCGAGATCGTGGCGCGAGACGCCTTGCGCGTCGAGCTGGCGCTCCACCACGATCTGCGTGGCGATGCCGGCATGGTCGGTGCCTGGCTGCCATAGCGTGTTGTCGCCCATCATGCGGTGGTAGCGCGTCAGCGCGTCCATCAGCGTGTGCTGGAAGGCGTGCCCCATGTGCAGCGTGCCGGTGACGTTGGGCGGCGGCAGCATGATGCAGTACGAACGGGCGTCGGGCGCATCGCCCGCTCTGAAGTAGCCGGCGCTTTCCCACTGCGCGTACCAGCGCTTTTCGATTTCGGCCGGTTCGAAGGATTTGGCGAGTTCCATGGCGTGCGCGCAAAACCGCCATTATCCCAAAAAAAGGCCTGGAACGAGACCTAAAGAAGCCTGGGGCGCGCCTGCAGGCATCGCCGGCCGCGTCTTCCCGCGGGGGCGTTCCATGCGTTCAGGGCGACGGATCGCGTGGCTGCTTGAGCTTCTCGGCCACCGCGTCGCGCACGATTTCGCGCACGTTGACGTCGAGCTGCGAAAGCAGCGTGGCGACGGTCTGGTCGATGTTCTTGCGCAGCTCGGCGGCGACCTGCTTCTCCATCACCTCGGAGAGGCGCGGGGCGAGTTCGCTCATGAGTTGTTCCGCCAACGTGTCGCTGACGATCGCCGGCGGCGCCTCGTCAGCCGGGGCCGGAGCTGGGGCGGCCGACTCGGCGACACGGGGCGCCGGCGCGGGCGTTGCGGCGGGCGTCGGGGGTGGGGTTCCGCGTGCGATCACCTGCGTCAGGACGGGCAGCCAAGCGCCGGGCGGGGCGGCTGGCTCCGCGGCGGCGGCTGGCGCGGGCGGCCGGGGGGAGGCCGGCTCGTCGTCGGCGCTGCCGCGGTGTTTCTTCAGCAGCGCGTCCATCTTGCTCAACAAGGGGCTATCGCTCATCGAGGCCTCCCTAGCCGGCGTTCTGCCGGAGATCGTGCGTTTTCAGCGCGTAGCCGCGCGCCTGGTAGAAGCGGTAGCGCGTCCGGCCCTGTTCGCGCCCGGCATCGTCCTGACCGACGATCTCCACCAGGCGCTCGAAGCGGCCGAACGCCGGCGGCTGTTCGCTGTGCAGGTTGATCATCACGTCGGCCTGGCGCAGGGCATCGGCATCGGTTCCGATGAGGACGGGGGTTTCGCTCGCCAGCGCGTCGCGGTCCCGGCAGTGCGGGACGAAGCTCAGCGCGGGCGTCGCCCACAGCAGGCGGTCGATGGCGTCGGCGACGGCGGCGTCGGGCGCGTAGATCATCACCTGCTTGCCCTGGCCGTGTGCCTTGGCCGCGACGCGGCGGGCGACGTCGAGGGGATCCTCGGCAAAGGTATAGAAGGTGATTTCGGTCACGACGGCAGCTTACCTCTGGGCGCGGTTCAGCAGGAAATGCACCAGCAGCGACACGGGGCGGCCGGTCGAACCCTTGTCGCGCCCGCCCTTGTACGCAGTGCCGGCGATGTCGAGGTGGGCCCAGTGATACTTCTTGGCGAAGCGCGACAGGAAGCAGGCCGCCGTGATCGACCCGGCCGGACGGCCGCCGATGTTGGCCATGTCGGCGAGGCTGCTCTTCAGCTGGTCCTGGTAGTCGTCCCACAACGGCATGCGCCAGACGCGGTCCCAGGCGTGGTCGGCGGCATGCTCGATCTCGCGCGCCAGCGGGTCGTGGTTGCTGTAGAGTGCGCTGGGGTGGGCGCCGAGCGCGATCACGCAGGCGCCGGTGAGGGTGGCGAGGTCGACCACCGCGTCGGGCTCGAAGCGCTCGGCGTAGGTCAGGGCGTCGCACAGGATGAGGCGGCCTTCGGCGTCGGTGTTGAGGATCTCGATGGTCTGGCCCGACATCGAGGTGACGATGTCGCCCGGCTTGTTGGCGTGGGCGTCGGGCAGGTTCTCGCACGACGGAACGAGGCCGATCACGTTGAGCGGCAGGCCGAGCTCGCCGATGGCGCGGAAGGCGCCGAGTACCGCGCCGCCGCCGCTCATGTCGTAGTTCATCTCGTCCATCTCGGCGGGCGGCTTGAGCGAAATGCCGCCGGCGTCGAAGGTGATCGCCTTGCCGACGAGCACGACCGGCTTGTCGTTCTTGTTGCCGCCCTCGTGCTTCAGCACGATGAAGCGCGGCGGCTTGTCGCTGCCCTTGCCGACCGAAAGGAAGGAGCCCATGCCGAGCTTTTCGCAGGCGGCCTGGTCGAGGATTTCGCAGCCGAAGCCGTAGGCCTTCGCCAGCTTTTTCGCCTCGGTGGCCAGGAACTCGGGCGTGCAGACGTTGGATGGCGTGTTGCCGAGATCCTTGGCGAGGGTGATGCCGCGGGCGATGGCGAGGCCATGGGCGAGGCCCGCCTCGCCGAACTTCAGCTCGCCCCGCCGCGACACCGCGAAGATCACCCGCTTGAGCGGACGGCGGGCTTCGCCCGGCTTGCTCTTCATGCGGTCGAAGCGATACAGCGCATCGTGGGCGCTGACGACCGCCTGCTCGATGTTCCAGGTGACGTCGCGCTTGCGCACGGGGATTTCGCTGAGGGTGATGACGGCTTCCATCGAGCCGGTGTCGCGCAGCGTCCTGACGGCGCTCGCAATGGCGTCGCGATAAGCCTTTTCGTGGAAGTCGCGCTCCTTGCCAAGACCGACGAGCAGCACGCGGTCGGCCAGGATGTTGGGCACCCGGTGCAGCAGCAGGGTGCTGCCGGCCTTGCCGTCCATGTCGCCGCCGCGCACGATGTCCGAGAGGTAGCCGTCGCTGGCGCGGTCGATGTCGATCGCGGGAGGCGACAGTTTGCGGCTCTCGAACACGCCGACGACCACGCATGCGGTGCGCTGCTTTTCGGGGGCGCCGCTTTTTATGCTAAATTCGACTTCGATTTCCCTGTTTTCCATGTCCGTGCTCAAAAATCCACAATTTGCCGCTGCGCCGACGATCGACGCCGCCATGACGGCGATTATTGGCGCGGGCACGGTGGAATGTCAAAAGTGCGCCCTTTCGGGGGGCAAAACCATGGTTCCGCCATGCTCTACCGGCGCGCGCTGACCCGCGAGATGACCCTCACCGCCGGCGCCGTCCTGACGGTGCTGATCGCGATTGCGCTGGTGGTGCTGTTCATCCGCCTGCTCGGTGACGTGGCGCGCGGCGAACTGGCGAACGAGGCGGTGTTTTCCTTCCTCGGGTTCTCGCTGCTGTTCTTCCTGCCGGTCCTGATGACGATCGCGCTGTTTGCCGGCGTGCTGCTGCCGCTGGCGCGCATGTGGCGCGACAGCGAAATGGTGATCTGGTTCAATGCCGGCATCTCGCTCACGCAATGGATACGGCCGGTCCTGGCGTTCGCCGTGCCGTTTTCCCTGGTGATCCTGCTGGTGACGCTGGTGCTCAACCCATGGGCGCAGACCAAGAAATTCGAGTACCGTCAGGACCTGCGCAGCCGCAGCGAAAGCGCGCTGATCGCGCCCGGGCTGTTCGCCGAAGCGAGCGGCGGACAGCGCGTCTACTACGTCGAATCGCTCAATCCGCTCACCGGCATCGTGCGCAACGTGTTCATGCAGTCGCTCGTCGACGGCCGGCTGGGGCTGGTGGTCGCGCGCGAGGGTAGCCAGGTCGAACTGCCGGACGGGTCGCGCTATCTGGTGTTCCGCAACGGTCGCCGATACGAAGGCGTGCCCGGCCAGCTCGACTATCGCGTGGTGCAGTTCGAGCGCTACTGGATGCGGCTCGATCCGGTTCCGGTGGGCGGCAAGGAAACCGGCATCCGCCAGGCGCCCCTGAAGGAACTGCTCGCCGATCCGTCGCCGCAGGCGCGGGCGGAGCTGCTGTGGCGGGTCGGGGTGCCGGTGATGGCGCTGGTGCTGGCCGTCCTGGCGATTCCGCTCAGCTTCGTCAACACGCGGGCGCGCCGCTCCTACGGGCTCGTCGTCGCGCTGCTGGTCTACTTCGTCTACAACAACCTGCTCTCGCTGTCGCAGGCCTGGGTGGCGCAGGCCAAGTTGAACCCCTGGGGCGGGATGGTCGCATCGCACGTGATCATGCTGTCGGTCGTGGTCGTCCTGTTCTACCTGCGCGTCCGCCAGTCGGCGCCGCGGCGGAGACGGCCATGAGGCTGCTCGCGCGCTATCTCGGGGGGCAGGTGCTGTTCGCCTCCGGCTTCGTGCTGCTGGCGCTGCTGGTGCTGTTCGCGTTTTTCGACGTGATCCAGGAACTCGGCAGCCTGGGGCGCAATTACGGACTTGCGCAGGCAACCGTCGTGGTGATGCTGAACGTCCCCGGGCACCTCTACGAAATCCTTCCGGTCGCGGTGCTGATCGGCACGCTGTTCGCGATGTCGCGGCTGGCCGGCAACTCCGAGTATGCGGTGATGCGCGTGTCGGGCCTGTCGAACTGGCGCGTGGCGGGCTACTTCAGCGTGATCGGCGTGCTGCTGGCGCTGCTGGTGCTGGTGATCGGCGAGTTCATCGCACCCTGGTCGGAGCAGGCGGCACAGCGCTACAAGCTGCTCGCCACCCATTCCGTCGTCGCGCAGCAGTTCCGCACCGGCCTGTGGGTCAAGGATCGCAACGCCTTCATCAACGTGCGTGAGGTGATGCCCGACAACACCTTGCGCGACATCGAGATCTACGGCTTCGAACCCGACGGCCGGCTGGGCTGGATCCGCGGGGCGGCGGAAGCGCACTGGCGCCGCGACCAGACCTGGGATCTGCGGGGCGTCGTCGAAACCCGCTTCGATGCGGACGGCATTCATGCCGCCCACCGCGACCACGAGGACTGGCAGTCCGTGCTCACACCCGACATTCTCAGCGTTCTCCTCGTCGCACCGGAGAAGATGTCCGCGCGCACGCTGTGGCGCTACGTCGAGCACCTCCGGGAAAACGGCCAGAAGGCCACGCGCTACGAGCTCGCGCTGTGGTCGAAGTTCATCAGCCCGTTCGTGATCCCGATCATGATGCTGATCGCGATGCCGTTCGCGATCCAGGGGCCGCGCAGCGGCGGCACCAGCGGCAAGATCTTCGTCGGCATCCTCGCCGGGCTCGGCTTCCACCTGCTGAGCCGCCTGTTCGGCCATCTCGGGCTGCTCAACGACTGGCCGGTCATCGTGGTGTCGGTGCTGCCGCTGCTGATATTCCTGGCGATCGCGCTGGCGGGAATCCGGTGGGTGGACCGGCGCTGACGCCGCTGCCGGAGCGGCTCGCCGACTGCCTGAAGGTGCGCGAGCCTGCCGCCAAGGTGGACTGCGTGCATGGGCTTTACGCCGATTGGCAGGCCGGCCGGGTCGACGTGGCGGCCGATGCTGCTCGCACGCCGGTCGATCGCCCCGGCCAGCCCGACAGGCCCGAGCTGGTGCCGCCCGACAAGGTGCCGCGACGCCGTGCCGACACGCCGGCCGGCCGTGCTGCGCTGGTCCATGCCCTCGCGCACATCGAGTTCAACGCGATCAACCTTGCGCTCGACGCCGCCCACCGCTTCGCCGGCATGCCGAAGGACTTTTACGCCGACTGGCTGAAGGTGGCGGACGAGGAGGCCCGGCATTTCGATCTGCTGGCGGCGCATCTGGGGACGCTCGGTCATGCCTATGGCGACTTCAGGGCGCACACCGGGCTGTGGGACATGGCGCGGAAGACCGCGCACGACCCCTTGGTGCGCATGGCACTGGTGCCGCGCGTGCTGGAGGCGCGCGGGCTGGACGCGGCGCCGCTCATCGTCGCGAAGCTGAAGGCGGCCGGCGATACGCGGCTGGTCGAGATCCTTGGCATCGTCGAGCGCGACGAGATCGGCCACGTCGCCATCGGCAGCCGCTGGTACGGATGGCTGTGCGCGGCGCGTGGCGTGGAGCCGGAAGCGACCTTCCGCCGCCTGCTGGTCGATTACGACGCGCCGCCGCTGAAGCCGCCCTTCAATCTGGCCGCGCGCCGCCGGGCGGGATTCAGCGAAACCGAGCTTGCGTGGATGGCGGCGGTTTCAGAGGCCGAGCGTCGTCGCTGAGACCTGCTCGGGCGCGCGCTGCCACATCGATTCGAATTCGTGATTCAGCTCGGTCGCGCGGGCGGGATCGTCCTCGTGGACCGTGCCATGGATGGCAGACTTGTCGGCACGCAGCAGTACGCCGCGGCGGTCCGCGAGCACGAAGGCCTGGTCGGGGCGCGGCGCGTCGGGATCGGCCTTGCGGATCTCGAGCACATGGCCGAAATCGCGCAGCAGCAGCATCAGGCGCGGGTGGTCGCGCGCGACGCGGCTGATGTCGTCGAGCAGCAGTTCGATGCGGCGGCCGCCGCCCGCCACGCACAGTGCGCGCAGCGCCGCGAGCCGCGTCGGGTCGTCGATGTCCAGCAGGTCGAGGTCGCGATCATAGAGCCGCAGCTGGCGGCGGGTGCCGGCCAGCAGGGCATCGAAGGCGGCGCGAAAGCCGGAGGGCGTGTCGAACGGATTCATGCTGCGTCGATCTCCAGCCAGCCGGCTTCATACCATTCGTAAAGCTGCTCGCGCAGCGCGGCCGGAACCGGCGCGGCGAGGCGTCGACGGTCGGCCAGCTGCTTCAGGGCGGCGACGGCGTCAGCGCGGGGCGTGAAGGCTTCGCCGTTGATGAAGAAACGTCGGCCGGTGAACAGCAGGCGCGAGCGCGGGTCGAGCGCGACGCCGCTCCGGTTGGCCTGTTTGTTGAATGCGGCACGGTTGAGCGGGGTGGACGGCGGTTCGAAGAACACGTTCGGCTTGGGCTCCGAGAGGTAGCGTCCGGCGAACTCGGCGACGTCGCGGCGGTTCCAGCGGATCCTGGCGATCATCGCCTCGATCTGGTCGATCATCGCGCGGCCGATTTCGCCGGGGTGGGCCTGCCGCCGCAGGTCGGGGTCGGCATAGCGGCCTTCCAGCGCGAGCGTGTCCTGCAGGTGCATCAGGAAGCCCTGCGCGAGTTCTTCCGCCGTGGGGGCGCGGAAGCCGATCGAGTAGGTCATGCACGCGTCCTCGGCGACACCGAAGTGGGCGACGTGGGGGGGCAGGTAGAGCATGTCGCCGGGGCCGAGCACCCACTCGTCCTCGACCTCGAAATGGCGCAGGATCTTCAGCGGCGCATCGTCCAGGAGCGCAAGGTCGGTCTGCGTGCTGATCTGCCAGCGCCGGTGGCCCATCCCCTGAAGGAGGAAGACGTCGTAGGAGTCGAAGTGCGGGCCCACGCTGCCGCCCGGCGCCGCGTAGCTCACCATGAGGTCGTCCAGGCGGGCGTGCGGGATGAAGTCGAAGCGCCCGAGCAGCGCATCGGCCTCGGGCAGGAAATGGTTCAGCGACTGCACGAGCAGCGTCCATTCGGCCCTGGGCAGGCGCTTGAAGTCGCTCTTGCGGAACGGGCCGTGATCGAGCTGCCAGTCGGTGCCGCTGCCCCGGATCAGGCGCGATTCGACGTCGTCGCGGCAGGCCAGCTGCTGCATCTCGGCGGGGGACAGGAGTCCGCCAAAACCCGGGACGGCGTTACGGATCAGCAGCGGGCGCTTGTGCCACACCTCGCGCAGGAAACGGGAGGGGCTGAGGCCCCCCAGCAGGAAATTCGTCATGGTCGCAATTATAGCGATGCGGCCCGACGGGGCCTGATAGAATGCCGCAAGAAAGATACGCGGCGGAGTCCCGATGCTGAAAGCAGGCGATCGCGCGCCGGATTTCTCGAATCCGGACGCGGACATGAACATCGCAGAACTGTCCCAGTTCCGGGGGCGGACGCTGGTGCTGTATTTCTACGTGCGCGACGACACGCCGGGCTGCACGACCGAGGCGCTCGAGTTCTCCGAACTGGAAGGAGAGTTCGCCAAGCTGGGCGCCACGGTGCTGGGGGTCTCGCGCGACGACTGCATCCGGCATGGCGAATTCCGCGACAAGCACGGTATCGGCGTGCGGCTGCTGGCCGACAAGGACCAGACCACGAGCGAGGCGTACGGCGTGCTGCAGGACAAGGAGGTGGACGGCGCCATGCGCAAGAGCATGGTGCGCTCGACCTTCGTCATCGACAAACAGGGCATCATCCGTCATGCCCTGTACGGCGTTTCCAGCCGCGGCCATGCGGCGGAGGTGCTTCAACTGGTAAAGGAACTGAAGTGAACATTGGCAAGGACACGGTCGTCACCATCACCTACATCGTCCGCGACCTGGACGGCAAGCTGCTGGAGGAGAGCGACGAACCGGTCAGCTACCTGCATGGCGGCTACGACAACATCTTCCCGCTGGTCGAGCAGGCGCTCGAAGGCAAGGTGATCGGCGAGACGATCGATCTCAAGTTGCAGCCTGCGGATGCGTTCGGCGAATTCGACGAAGATCTCGTGCGCGTCGAGCCGCGCGAGGCGTTCCCGCCGGAGATCGAGATCGGCATGCAATTCGTGGGGTCGCCGCTCGAGGGCGGCGAGGAACTGCTCTATACCGTGACCGACATCGCCGAGGAAAAGGTGGTCGTCGACGGCAATCATCCCTACGCCGGGCAGGCGGTGCACTTCCAGTGCAAGGTCGCGGGCGTGCGCGCCGCGACGCCGGACGAGGTGGCGCACCGCCACGCACACGGCGAGCACGGCCATCACCACCACTGAGCCCCGCCCGCATTCGACGGCCGAGGGCGCCGGGCTGCTAAAATGCCCGGCTAACCTGTTTTCTAAGACTGTTTGATGAAAATCACCTTCCTCGATTTCGAGCAGCCGATCGCGGAACTCGAAGCCAAGATCGAAGAACTGCGCTTCGTGCAGGACGATTCCGCCCTGGACATCTCGGAGGAAATCCGCCGTCTGCAGAAGAAAAGCCAGACGCTGACCAAGGATATATACGCCAAGCTCAATGCCTGGCAGGTTTCGCAGGTGGCGCGGCATCCGCAGCGCCCCTACACGCTCGACTACGTGCAGGGCCTGTTCACCGATTTCGTCGAGCTGCACGGCGACCGTGCCTACGCCGACGACGCGGCGATCGTCGGCGGCATGGCCCGCTTCAATGGCGAGCCGGTGATGGTGATCGGTCACCAGAAGGGTCGCGACACCAAGGAAAAGATCTTCCGCAATTTCGGCATGCCGCGCCCCGAAGGGTATCGCAAGGCCCTGCGGCTGATGCGTCTGGCAGAGAAATTCGGCCTGCCGATCTTCACCTTCATCGATACGCCGGGGGCCTATCCGGGCATCGGCGCCGAGGAGCGCGGCCAGTCCGAAGCCATCGCGCGCAACCTCTACGTGATGGCCGAACTGAACACGCCGATCATCTGCACCATCGTGGGCGAAGGCGGATCCGGCGGCGCGCTGGCGATCGGCGTCGGCGACCGCATGCTGATCCTGCAGCATTCCACCTACTCGGTGATCTCGCCCGAAGGCTGCGCCTCGATCCTGTGGAAGAGCGCGGACAAGGCTTCGGTTGCGGCCGAGACGCTCGGGATCACTGCCGATCGCCTGAAGGCCAACGGGCTGGTCGACCGCATCGTCGAGGAACCCTTGGGGGGGGCGCAGCGCGACTGGGATGCCATGTTCCAGTCGATGCGGCGTGCGCTGACCGACACGCTCGCCGACTTGCGCAAGCAGCCGCTCGACGCCCTGTTGAATGCGCGATATCAGCGATTGCGGGCGTATGGCAGCTACAAGGAATCTCCCGCCAAATAGGCTGGCGATTTCGGCGGTGGCGGCGGTGCTGGGCCGCCACGTTCCGCCGCACGCGCGACTGGTTCTGGCGCTCTCCGGCGGACTCGACTCGGTCGTCCTGCTGCATGCCTTGCTGGCGCTGCGCGACGCCCATCCCTTCGAGTTGCGTGCCCTGCACGTGCATCACGGACTGTCGCCGCATGCCGACGCCTGGGCGGATTTTTGCGGCAGCCTATGCACAGCCGGCGGGGTCGAATTGGCGGTCCATCGCGTGCAGATCGCGCGCGACGATCCGGCCGGCGTCGAGGCCGCAGCCCGGCGCGAGCGGCAGCGCGTCTTCGCCGCTGCCGACGCGGACTTTCTGCTCACGGCGCACCACCAGGACGATCAGGCCGAAACGCTGCTGCTGCAGCTGCTGCGCGGCGCCGGACCGAAGGGCCTGGCGGCGATGGCAGAGCAGGTGGCGCCACGAGGCTGGCGAGCGGTCCTGTTGCGTCCCTTTCTGAACGTCGCGCGCGCGGAGCTGTCGCGTGCGGCGGAAGCGGCGGGCCTCGCGTGGGTCGACGACGAGAGCAACGTCGACGTGCGCTATCGCCGCAATGCGCTGCGGCATGAAGTGATGCCGCTGCTGGCGCGGCACTTTCCCGGCGCCGGCCGGACACTGGCGCGGGCCGCGGCACTGCAGGCGGATGCGGCGGAGCTGCTCGACGATCTGGCCCGGCTCGACGGCTGCGAGGCGATCGCCGGCGAGCGCCTCGACTGCGCCGCGCTGGCGCGCCTGCCTCCCCCCCGTGCCCGCAATCTGCTGCGTCACTTCTTCGAGCAGTCTGGCCAGCCGATGCCGCCCGCCCGCCGCCTCGACGAAGCCTTGCACCAGCTGCGCGACGCGCACCCGGACGCGCGGGTACGGGTCGATTTCGGTCCGGTCGCGTTGTGGCGTTATCGCGGCGGCGCCTACCTGGTGCCGCTCGGGCCGCCGCCGGCGCCCCCCGTTCGCTGGCAGGGGGAAGCGCGGATCTGGGTGCCCGCCGCAGGCGTGGCTGTGCAGATGGCGACCGTGGTCGGCGCCGGACTGAGGCGCGCTGCGCTCGAGGCCGGGAACGTTACCCTGGGGGTGCGGCAAGGCGGCGAACGGCTCCGGCTTCATGCCGACGGCCCGCATCGGAGCCTGAAGAACCTGCTGCAGGAGCATGCGATTCCGCCGTGGGCGCGTGGCCGGCTGCCGCTTCTGTGGTGCGACGGGCGTCTGGTGTGGGTGGCCGGCATCGGTTTCGACGCCGACCACGTCGCGGCGCCTGGCGAGGCGGGGGTGCTGCCATGCGTGGTCGAATCGGCGCCGGAACAAGACAGCAGGGGGCCGGGCGTGCTATCCTAGCGGGCTGATTTTCATGGTTTTTTGAACCGTTTTCTCATTCCTCTGGAGCATGCACATGGCTGTTCAGCGTACCTTTTCCATCATCAAGCCCGACGCCGTCAAAAAGAACGTGATCGGCAAGATCGTCAGCCGCTTCGAGAGCAACGGCCTCAAGGTCGTCGCCTCGAAGATGAAGCATCTGTCGCGCCAGGAAGCCGAAGGGTTCTACGCTGTGCACAAGGACCGTCCCTTCTTCAAGGACCTGGTCGACTTCATGGTGTCCGGCCCCGTGGTGCTGCAGGTGCTGGAAGGCGAGGACGCGATCGCCAAGAATCGCGCGCTGATGGGTGCAACCGACCCGAAGAAGGCCGAGCCGGGCACCATCCGTGCCGACTTCGCCGAGAGCATCGACGCCAATGCCGTGCACGGCTCCGACGCCCCCGAAACTGCGGCGATCGAGATCGCCTACTTCTTCCCCGCCTGCGAAGTCTACGCGGGCCGTTGATGTGAAACTCGCGAAGCGAGACCTTGTCCCCCTCTCCCGCTTGCGGGAGAGGGCGGGGGAGAGGGAAACGCATGCCGCAGAATCTGCTCGATCTTGACCTCGCCGGACTGACCGCCTGGCTCGGCGAACGCGGCGAAAAGCCGTTCCGCGCGCGCCAGGTGTTCCACTGGATCCACCAGGCGGGCGTCGCCGATTTCGCGCAGATGACCGACATCGCCAAGAGCCTGCGCGAAAAGCTGCAGCAGCAGGCGGTGGTGGCGGCACCGGAAATCAAGTATTCGCACGTGTCGGCCGACGGCACGCGCAAGTGGCTGTTCGACGTCGGTGTCGGCAATGGCATCGAAACGGTGTTCATCCCGGAAGACGACCGCGGCACGCTGTGCGTGTCGTCTCAGGTCGGCTGCGCGCTCGAATGCACGTTCTGTTCGACCGGCCGCCAGGGCTTCAACCGCAACCTGACCGTGGCCGAGATCGTCGGCCAGCTGTGGGTCGCGCAGCACAGCCTGAAGACCGAGCCCAACCGCACGACAGGCGAGATCGCCGAGCGCCCCGTGTCCAACGTCGTGATGATGGGCATGGGCGAACCGCTGGCGAACTTCGAGAACGTCGTGACCGCGCTCGGCATCATGCTCGACGACCATGCCTACGGGCTGTCGCGGCGTCGGGTGACGGTGTCGACCTCGGGTCTGGTGCCGGCGATGGACCGGCTCGCCGAACGCTGCCCGGTGGCGCTGGCGGTGAGCCTGCACGCACCGAACGACGCCTTGCGCGACCAGATCGTGCCGATCAACAAGAAATACCCGCTGGCCGAACTGATGGCGGCGTGCCGGCGCTATCTCGTGCACGCGCCGCGCGACTTCATCACCTTCGAGTACGTGATGCTGGCCGGCGTGAACGACCAGCCCGAGCATGCGCGCCAGCTGATCGAACTGACGCGCGATGTGCCGTGCAAGTTCAACCTGATTCCGTTCAATCCGTTTCCGGATTCGGGTTACGAGAAGCCGCGTGCCGAGGCGCTGCGCGTGTTCCGCGAGATCCTGCAGGACGCAGGTTATGTGGTGACCACCCGCAAGACGCGCGGCGACGACATCGACGCCGCCTGCGGCCAGCTGGCCGGAAAGGTCGCGGACAAGAGCGGTCGCGTGATGAAACGAATGCACAAGGAGGCAGCGTGAGGAGATGGATCGGCGTGGTGGCGGTGGCGGCGTGCCTGACCGGGTGCGCGGCGCAGCAGGTCGACAGCGGCGCTGCGGCGAGCGAGGCCGACAGCCAGGGCCACGAGCGGGCGAAGGTGTTCACCGACCTGGCCGGGGCCTACTTGTCGCGCGGGCAGTACAAGGTGGCGCTCGACGAGCTGCGCAAGGCGATCACGGCCGACAGCCGCTTCGGCCCGGCCTACAACGTCTACGGCATGATCTACATGGATCTCGGCGAGGACCAGCTGGCGGAGGAGAACTTCCGCCGCGCCATCGACCTGAACCACAACGATTCGGACACGCGCAACAACTACGGCTGGTTCCTCTGCACCCGCGGGCGCTATGACGAAGGGCTCGCGCAGTTCACGGCGGCCTTGCGCAACCCCTTGTACACCCAGCCCGAACTGGCCATGGCCAATGCCGGATTGTGCGCCGAGAAGAAAGGCGACATTGCGCTGGCCGAGGCGAACCTGTCGAAGTCGCTCAAGCTGCAGCCCGACAACGCGGGCACCCTGCTGAAGCTGGCGGGCCTCTATTACCGGCAGGGGCGGCTGCAGGAGGCGCAGCGCCAGCTGGCGCGCCATGACGAACTGGCGCCGCCGTCGGCCGCAAGCCTGTGGCTGGGCGTGCTGCTCGAGCGCAAGCTCGGCGATCGCGCGCAGGAAACCGCCTACGCCGCTCAGCTGCGCAAGCGCTTCCCGGATTCGAACGAAGCGCAGCGACTGATGTCTGGACAATTCGAATGAGCGAAGCCGGGAGCGCGTCGATCGGGCAGGCCCTGCGGGACGCGCGCGAAGCCCAGGGAATTTCGCTGGATGACGCGGCCGTCCGCCTGCGCCTGATGCAACGCCAGATCGAGGCGATGGAGCGGGACGACTTCGAGAGCCTCGGGCAGCCCGTTTTCGCCCGCGGCTTCGTGCGCAACTATGCGCGGCTGCTGGGGCTTGCGCCCGAGCCCTTGCTCGGCCGGATGGAGGGTGCGCCGGCGGAGCCGCCTGCCGTCAGCCGCGTCGAGCCGATCCCGTCGCGGCCCTGGTTTGCCTCCCCGTGGCTGATCGTGTCGCTGCTGGCGCTGGTGCTGGCCGTTGCCGTCCCGGTCGCGCTCTACATGTGGCTCAGCAGCGAGCCCGAGGAGCCCGCGCGCACGGCTGCGCCGCTCGCCCGGCATCCGGCAGAGGGCGCGCCGGCAACGCCAGGTGCGGCCAAGCCGGAGGCGGCTGCCCCGGCGACCACGGCAGCGAACTCGCCCGCAGCACCGCCCGTAGTCGGCGACGGGCAGGGTGAGTCCGGCGACCCGGCCTCGCCCGCGCCGGTGGCCACTGAGTCGGCGCCGGCCGGAAGCGTGCTGCATCTCGAGTTCGTCGGCGATTCGTGGACCGAAGTCCGGGATGAGAGCGGACGCATGCTGATGCGCCAGCTGAACCATGCGGGGGGCAGCGCGGATGTGCGCGGCCAACCGCCCTTCGATCTGGTCATCGGCAATGCGGCGCAGGTGCAGTTGACCTACAACGGCCGTGCCATCGACCTCAAGCCGTTCGTCGACGGAACGGTCGCGCGTTTCACGCTTGAAGAATAGCCCTCGTTTGCGAACAGCCTTCCCGGAAGAATGATGTCCCAGATTGTCCGTCGTTCCACCCGCCAAGTGCGGATCGGTTCCGTGCTGGTCGGCGGCGATGCCCCCGTCGTCGTGCAGTCGATGACCAATACCGACACGGTCGACGTCACCGCCACGGTGCGCCAGGTGCAGGCGCTCGCCGAAGCCGGTTCCGAACTGGTGCGGATCACCGTCAATACGCTCGAGGCGGCCGCCGCGGTGCCGCGGATCCGCGAGCGCCTCGATGTCCTTGGCTGCCGGGTGCCGCTGATCGGCGATTTTCATTTCAACGGCCACAAGCTCCTGACGCAGGTGCCGGAATGCGCCCAGGCGCTCGCCAAGCTCAGGATCAACCCCGGCAACATCGGACGCGGCAACAAGCGCGACGAGCAGTTCGCCACGCTCATCGAGGTCGCGTGCAAGTACGACAAGCCGGTGCGCATCGGCGTCAACTGGGGCAGCCTCGACCAGGCGCTCGCCGCGCGCATGATGGACGACAATGCGCGCCTGGCGCAGCCGGAGGATGCCGAAGTGGTGATGCGCCGCGCGATGGTGGCTTCGGCACTGGAATCGGCCAGGAAAGCGGAGGAACTGGGCCTTGCCGGCGACCGCATCATCCTGTCATGCAAGATGAGCCGGGTGCAGGACCTGATCGGTGTCTACCGCGACCTGGCGGCGCAGTGCGACTATCCGCTGCATCTCGGGCTCACCGAGGCGGGCATGGGGTCGAAGGGCATCGTGGCGTCGACGGCGGCCCTGTCGGTGCTGTTGCAGGAAGGCATCGGCGACACCATCCGCATTTCGCTGACGCCCGAGCCGGGCGGCGAGCGCACGCAGGAGGTGCGCGTCGGCCAGGAGATCCTCCAGGCCCTCGGCCTGCGCGCGTTCACGCCGCAGGTTACCGCCTGCCCGGGGTGCGGACGCACGACCTCGACCGTGTTCCAGGAACTCGCGCAGGACATCGAGACCTACCTGCGCAACCAGATGCCGCTGTGGCGCAGCCAGTATCCCGGCGTCGAGTCGATGCAGGTCGCGGTGATGGGCTGCGTCGTCAACGGACCCGGCGAGTCGAAGCACGCCAATATCGGCATCTCGCTGCCGGGCACCGGCGAGGTGCCGGTCGCGCCGGTTTACGTCGACGGCGAAAAGACCGTGACCCTGAAGGGCGAGCGGATCGCCGAAGAATTCCAGGCCATCGTCGAGGACTACGTGCAACGGCGGTACGGGCATTGAACGAGTCTTTATCCGCGAAGGGATGCGAAGGAAGAATCTAACAATCAAGAAGAACCGCGATTGGGTTTTCTGCGCGCTTCTTCGCATTCTTCGCGGATAGATAATTAATTTCGGGAACATGAGCAACAACACCATTCAATCCGTGCGCGGCATGAACGACTGCCTCCCTGATGCCGCAGGCATCTGGCAGGGATTCGAGGCGATCGTGCGCGACTGGCTGCGGCGCTATGGCTACCGCGAGATGCGCACGCCGATCCTTGAGCACACCGGCCTGTTCAAACGCGCCATCGGCGAGGTGACCGACATCGTCGAGAAGGAGATGTACACCTTCGTCGATGAACTCAACGGCGAGTCGCTGACCCTGCGCCCGGAAGGCACGGCCTCATCGGTGCGCGCGGTGATCCAGCACAATCTGCTCTACGACGGCGGCAAGCGCCTGTGGTACACCGGCCCGATGTTCCGCCACGAACGCCCGCAGAAGGGGCGCTATCGCCAGTTCCATCAGGTCGGCGTCGAGGCGCTGGGCTTCGCCGGTCCCGACACCGACGCCGAACTGATCGTGATGTGCGCCGACCTGTGGAAGGAACTCGGCATCGCGCCGACGCTGCAGCTCAACACGCTGGGCGATCACGCGTCGCGGCAGCGCCACCGGCAGAAGCTGATCGCCTACTACGAGGCGCATGCGGATTCGCTGGACGAGGACGCGAAGCGCCGCCTGTACAGCAACCCCCTGCGCATCCTCGACAGCAAGAATCCGGCGATGCAGGCACTCAACGACGCCGCGCCCAAGCTGATGGACGAGCTGGAGGACGAGGCGCTGGCGCACTTCGACGGCGTGCAGGCCCTGCTGCGCGCGAGCGGCATCGCGTTCGAGATCAATCCGCGACTGGTGCGCGGGCTGGACTACTACAACCGTACCGTGTTCGAATGGGTCACCGATCAGCTCGGCGCACAGGGCACGGTGTGCGCCGGCGGGCGCTACGACGGCCTGATCGAGCAGCTGGGCGGGAAGCCGGCGCCGGCAGCCGGCTTTGCGATGGGCATCGAACGCCTGCTGGCCCTGGTCGAGGCGGGCGGGCGGGCGATTCCCGCGCCGGTGGCCGACGCCTACGTCGTGCATGCGGGCGAGGCGGCGCAGCCCTTCGCCTGGCAGGTCGCCGCCGCCCTGCGTTGTGCAGGTCTTTCCGCGGTGCTGCATTGCGGTGGCGGCAGCTTCAAGTCGCAGATGAAGAAGGCCGACGCCAGCGGCGCCCGCTATGCCGTGATCATCGGCGACGACGAGGCGGCCGCGCAGCAGGTCACCCTGAAGCCGCTGCGCGACACGGCCGAGCAGACCCGCGTCGAGGTGGCGCTGGCAATCGATTACCTGAAACGGACATAACTCAATAAGGCACAGCAGATGGCAACGTACGATCTCGACGAACAGGAACGGCTGGACGAGCTCAAGGCCTGGTGGAAGCGCTGGGGCAACCTGGTGATGACCGCCCTCGCGGTGATGATCGCCGCAGGCGCCGGCTGGCGCTACTGGCAGAACCGCGAAGTCACCCAAAGCCTGGAGGCGGCCACCGTTTATGAAAAGCTGACGCAATCGCTTGCCGCGAACGACACCAAGGGCACGCGGGAGGCCGGCGCGATGCTGATCGAGCAGTACAAGGGCACGGCCTATGCGCCGCGCGCTGCCCTGCTGCTCGCCAAGGTGAATGCCGCCGCGAATGACCTGAAGAGCGCGCAAAGCCAGCTGGAATGGGCCGCGGCCCATACGAAGGAGCCGGCCCTCAAGGACCTCGCGCATCTCCGTCTGGCCGGCGTGCAGCTCGACCAGAAGCAATACGATGCGGCGCTGAAGACGCTCGCCGGCACGCACAGCGACGCGTTCGCGTTCCGCTTCGAGGACCTGCGCGGCGATGTCCTCATGGCCCAGGGCAAGCGCGACGAGGCGCGTTCGGCATACCAGGCGGCCTACACGAAGATGGAAGCCGACAACCCGTATCGGAGCATCGTCGAACTGAAGCTCGACGCCCTTGGAGGAGAAGCCAAGTGAAGATGCGCTTGATTGCTCTCGGCCTTGCGCTGGCCGTGTCCGGATGCAGCACGGTGTCGGGATGGTTCGGCCACGGTCCGGCCAAGCCGAAGCCCGCCGAACTGGTCGAATTCAAGCCCACCGCCAGCCTCGCGGAGGCCTGGAAGGCGGAGACGGGTGAATCGGCGGCCGACCGGTTCCGGCCCCAGGCCGAAGGCGGCGATGTCTTTGCCGCCGGCGGCAGCCGCGTGGTGCGCATCGCGCTCGCCAACGGCAGCACCGTCTGGAAAACCGATGCCGGGGCCAAGCTCTCGGCTGGCGCTGCCGCCGCGAACGGACTGGTGCTGGCGGGCAGCGCACGTGGCGAATTGATCGCGCTGGACCGGAACACCGGGCAGGTGCGCTGGAAAGCTGCCCTGTCGAGCGAGGTGACAGGGCCGATCCTCGTCGTCGGCGACATGGTCGTCGTGCGGACCGGCGACGGCCGGGTGCAGGGCCTGGCGGCCGCGGACGGCAGCCGCAAATGGCTGTATACCCGCAATCTGCCGGTGCTGAGCCTGCGCGGGTCGGGCGGCATGGTCGCGCGCGACGACGCGCTCTATATCGGTTTCCCCGGCGGCAAGCTGGTTGCGCTGAATGCCGCCAACGGTGCGCAGCTGTGGGAGGTGACGGTGGCGGTGCCGCGCGGCGCGAGCGAACTGGAACGGGTGGCCGACGTGATGGGCGACCCGGCGGTCGACAATACCCAGGTCTGCGCCGTCACCTACCAGGGGCGGGTGGCGTGCTTCGACCGCCGCAACGGCGCGCTCGTGTGGGCGCGCGACACGTCGAGCAACACCGGTCTTGCGATGGACGAGCGCGACGTCTACGTGACCGACGACAAGGATGCCGTGACCGCCTACGACAAGGATACCGGTCGCGCGATCTGGCGGCAGGACAAGCTGGCGCGCCGCGAGGTGACCGCGCCCATGGCGCTCGGTGCCTGGGTGGTGGTGGCCGACGGCGAAGGCTACGTCCATGTGCTGTCCTCGGCGGATGGCAGCTTCGTCGCGCGCGCCAAGGTCGATAGCGGCGTGCGTGCGGCGCCGGTCGACATCGGGCCTGGCTTCGCCGTGCAGACCGCCAAGGGCAGCGTCGTCGCTTTCAGACTCAAGTAATCGTGCGCCGGCCGCGCCGGCGCACCAGCAAGGATCAACATGCTCCCGACCCTGGTTCTTGTCGGACGTCCCAACGTCGGCAAGTCCACGCTCTTCAACCGGCTGACCGGCACGCGCGACGCGCTGGTGCACGACATGCCCGGCATGACGCGCGACCGCCACTACGGGCGCGGCCGCATCGGCGGCAAGCCGTACCTCGTGGTCGACACCGGCGGGCTCGAGCCCGTCGCCAAGGACGGCATCATGGCCGAGATGGCGCGCCAGACGCTGCAGGCGATCGACGAGGCCGACGCGATCATCTTCATGGTCGACGGCCGCGCCGGCCTCACGCCGCAGGACAAGGTCATCGCCGACCGCCTGCGGCGCGCGCACTGTCCGGTGTTCCTCGCGGTGAACAAGGCGGAGGGCATGAACCGCGCCGTCGTCACCGCCGAATTCCACGAGCTTGCCCTCGGCGAACCGCTCGCGATCTCCGGGGCGCACGGCGACGGCATCGGCGATCTCGTCGCCGAGGCGCTGGCACCGTTTCCCGCCGAGGAAGCCGAGCCCGACGAGCATGGCGTCCCGAAGATCGCGCTGGTGGGGCGCCCCAACGTCGGCAAGTCGACGCTGGTCAACGCGCTGGTCGGCGAGGAGCGCGTGATCGCCTTCGACCAGCCCGGCACGACGCGCGACTCGATCTACGTCGAGTTCGAGCGCGACGGCAAGCCCTACATCCTCATCGACACTGCCGGCGTGCGCCGCAAGGGCAAGGTGTTCGAGACCGTCGAGAAGTTCTCCGTCATCAAGACGCTGCAGGCGATCGAGGACGCCAACGTCGTGGTGCTGGTGCTCGACGCGCGCGAGAACGTCTCCGACCAGGATGCGCACCTCGCCGGCTTCGTGCTCGAGACCGGGCGCGCGCTGGTGGTCGCGGTCAACAAGTGGGATGGGCTCTCGCCGGAGCAACGCGACGACATCAAGCGCGACATCGGCCGCAAGTTGGCGTTTCTCGACTTCGCCCGCTTCAACTACATCTCGGCGCTCAAGGGCAAGGGCCTCGACGCGCTGCTGAAGGATGTCGAGGCGGCGCACGCCGCCGCCTTCATCAAGATGTCGACGCCCAAGCTGACGCGGGTGCTGGAGGCGGCGGTCGAGCAGCATGCGCCGCCGAAGAACGGCCTGTTCCGGCCGAAGCCGCGCTACGCGCACCAGGGCGGCAAGAACCCGCCGGTGATCGTGCTGCATGGCAACGCGCTGGAAGGCCTGCGCGACGATTACAAGCGCTATCTGGAGTCGAGTTTCCGCAAGGCGTTCAAGCTGCAGGGCACGCCGCTGCGGATCCAGGTCAAGGAAGACGAGGGCAAGAACCCGTTCGAGGGCAAGAAGCGCGGCCCGCTCTCGGCGAGCGATGAGACGCGGCGGCGGCGCGAGAAGCGGATCCGGCGCAAGGTCTACGGCTCGACCTGAGCCGGATGGGCGATGGTGTTTGCCGCGAATGGCGGGGCGTGGCTACGCGGGGCGTCCCGCCACGACCGCGCTCAATCGAGCCAGCGCACCAGATAGAACAGCCTGAATCCTTCCGAGGAGCGCGACGGGCCGCTGGCGATCGCCGCGTGGCGGTGCTGCGCGGGATCGGCGTGCGCGAGCGCCTCGGCCTCGGTGGCATGGACCTCGACCACGCCCTCCGGGAAGCGCTTGCGGGTCTTGCCGGACGGCGAATAGATCACCACCGGCGCCGTGCCGACGATCTTGGATTCGACGTCCGTGAAGAGGCTGGTGGCCTGCGGCATGACGGGTTCAGTGCGTCTTCTTCGAGATGCCGCTGATCTTGACGGCGTGGCTGGTCGGCGTCTCGTCGGTGAAGTGGGGGCGTTCGTCGAGGGTGCGGCCGGTCAGCCTGGCGAGTTCGGTTTCGCGCGTCGAGATCACCATCAGGCAGTCCTTGATGTTGAGGATGGTGGCTTCGGACAGCGGGCTGGGGTTGCCGTCGCGCGGCGCGGTGTCGCGCACGATGGAAGTCAGGGTCTTGCGCATCATGCGCATGAGGCGCTGCTCGTCGTGCAGGGCTTTTTCGTCCATGGGGAGGCTCCGGAAAGCGGCAAAGAGTGTCCATTGTCGGCGCCGGATCGGCCTTCGTCAACGCAAGCCCTTGTCTGGCGAGGGGGATAAAAAGCCTGATGGGGTCATAAGCAGAATGAACAGCCTTCGTGCGGCCGCTGCTTTATGCTTCCGGGGCAAAGGAGACCCCCATGTCCGAACAGCCCAAGACCCCCGACGAGGTTCGGGAAATCCGCATCAATCCCGTTGTTCCCGCCGAATCCGTACTGGTCGCCACGGCGCGCAGCATGCGCCCGAAGAAGGCCGAGGAACTGGCACCGCGTGACACCCGCAAGCACGTCGAGACCTGCCCGTTCTGCCGCGGCAACGAAGACAAGACGCCGCCGGCGATCCTGGCCTGGCCGGAGCACGGCGACTGGCAGATCCGCATGGTGGAGAATCTCTATCCGGTGCTGGGCGACGACCGCGCCCAGGCGGGCTTTGCCTTCGGCCTGCAGCAGACGATCGACGGCTACGGCCGGCACGAGGTCATCATCGACCATTTCGAGCACGGCATCGCGATCCACGACATGGCCGAGAGCCATCTGGCGGCGCTGTTCGGCGTCTACCAGACGCGCATGCGGCAGCTGTTCGAATCCGACGAGCGGCTGAAGTACGTGCTGGTGTTCAAGAACTTCGGCCCGGCCGCCGGCGCGTCGATCCCCCACACCCACAGCCAGGTCATCGCGATGCCGGTGGTGCCGGAGAACGTCGACGCCGAGGTGAGGAACAGCGCCGCCTACTACGCCAAGCACCACCACTGCATCTTCTGTGCGCTGATCGACGAGGTGCTGACCTTCGAGGCGACGATCTACGACCGCAATTCCGGTGCAGTGCGGCGCAAGATCAACGTCGGGCAGTACGTCGTCGAGCGGGGCGAAAAGTTCATCGCCATCAAGCCCTTCGCCAGCCGCTACGAGTGGGAGGTGCATATCCTGCCGCTTGCGCACCAGGCCGATTTCCTGGACGTGCGCGGCGACGACCTTGTCGATCTGGCGCGGGTGCTGAAGCGCACCATGGCCCGGCTCGACGCGGTCATCGGCGGGGCGCAATACAATTTCTTCCTCCACTCGGTGCCGCACGGCGGCGCGGAGGCCGCCCACGTCCCCTACGCCGCGAGCTACCACTGGCACCTGGAAATCTGCCCCCGCACGTCCATTCCGACCGGGTTTGAACTGGGCTCCGGGCTGTTCGTCAACACGATCAATCCCGAACAGGCGGCGGAACGCCTGCGCGCGGTCGAATTGTAGAAAATACCGTGCGTTAGAATAGCCGGTCTTCCCAAGCCCTGGCTGCAACGATGGTGCCACCCGACGAATCCGATCCGCATGCCGCGTACGCCGGGCCCGACACGTCTCATGTCGATCGGCTGAACGCGCTGTGGAAGCTGTCGGTCCGGCCCGGGCTGTCCGATCCCGAGCGCATCCGGGCCATGCTGGCGATGGCGGCAGAGGTGCTGGACATGGATCTGGTGGTGCTGGGCGAGTTTGCCGAGCACTACACCGCGCGCTATGTCAGCGACCCGATGGGGATGTTTCCGGAAGGCACGGTGCTGGCAGTGGAAAAAGTGTTGTGCCATGAGGTGCATCTGTCGCGTCAACCAAGCCATATCCCCGATCTGCGCGAGGATCCGCGATACGTCGATCATGTGCTGGTGAACAAATTGGGCCTGCGCACCTACTCCGGCCTTCCGGTCGCGGTCGGCGACAAGGGGGGGTGGGTGCTGGCTTTCTTGCGCCGGTACCGGGAATTGCCTCCCGACGCGGTCGACATCGCCTATATGGATCTCATTGCCGACTGGCTCGGCAATGCCCTGCATCAATCCGCGCAGAAAGACCTGCTGCAGCGCATCGCCCTGACCGATCCGCTCACCGGCCTGCCCAACCGGCGTGCGGCCGAGGAACGCCTGCAGAAGGAGAGGGCACGCACGCTACGTGACGGCCATGGCTTCGCGCTGGCGCTGGTCGATCTCGACCATTTCAAGACCGTCAACGACCGCTACGGCCATGCCGTCGGCGACGAAGTGCTCAAGGCGGTCGCGCGCCGGTTCGAGTCCGGCCTGCGCGAGGGGGACTGGGTCGCGCGCTGGGGGGGCGAGGAATTCCTGTTCGTGCTGCATGGCAGCACGGCGCAGGATGCCGTGGCGACGCTCGAGCGGCTGGCCGCGCTGACGCGTGCCACGCCGGTCCAGACGGCCGTCGGGCCCATTTCCCTGAGCTTTTCCGCCGGGGTGGCGGCGTTCGGTGCGAACGACCGCGACATGCTGCCGATGCTGGAGGAGATCGACACGGCCTTGTACCGGGCCAAGGCAGAAGGGCGCGACCAGGTTCATCTGGCCGCGCCGACGCATGTGCAGTGGAACAGTGCCGTGTTGCGACAGGCCTTGGCCGAAAACCGCGTGCGGCAGGCCTCGCAGGTCATCGTCGACCTCGCCACCGGACAGCCTGTCGCCGACGAGGCGCTGGCGCGCATCGAGACCCCCACCGGCGAAATCGTCGAGGCACGCGACTTCGTCGACCTGGCCGAAGGCCTCGGGTTGATGGCCGAGGTCGACCGGCAGGTGATCCGCAACGTGATGCAGCGCTGCGTGGTCCGCATGGATCAGGGAGGATCGACCGATTTTGCGCATTTCGTGAACGTGTCGCCGCAGTTCCTGGCGCGGCGCGACCTGGTCGAGGAGATGCTGAATAATGCGCTGGGCTATTGCCAGACGTGCAGCGTGATGCTCGGGCCGGTCAAGCCGATCGTGCTGGAATTGACCGAGCGCCAGCGCATCGTCAGCCTCGCCAAGCTGCGTGCCGACCTGCAGCCTTTCATCGACTTCGGCTTCCGGCTGGCATTGGATGATTTCGGCAGCGGCTATTCCTCGTATCTGTATCTCGCGCACCTGCCGGTGAGCTTCCTCAAGATCGAAGGCTGGCTCGTGTCGAACATGCGGCAGGACCGCAAGGTGGCCGGCATCGTCGAAAGCCTGGCGAGCTTCGCCCGCAAGGAAGGCGTGCTGACCGTGGCCGAGCACGTCGAGGATGCGGAAACGGCACGGATGCTCGCCGACATGGGCGTGAACTACGGCCAGGGCTGGTATTTCGGCCGGCCGCAACTGGACGGCATGGACTAGAATGGGAGCCCGAATCGAAGAGGAGTGCCGGGCGCCAAATGCGGACCGAGTTGCCGTCCATGCACGATATTGCCGAAGTGCGCTGCCGAGCTGAAAGCACCGTCATCGTGAAGCGCCCGCCGGGCGTCCGGAGAATGGCGCTTGTTTGATCGGCACAAGGGTGGCGAGCGCGTCATTCTCGTCGCGATCGATTTCGGCGATCCGGACCATGCGGAAAGCGTGGCCGAACTGCGCCTGCTGGCGGCGGGCGCCGGCCTCGACATCCTCGGCGAGGTGCTGGGCAAGCGCAGCCGCCCGGATGCCGCACTGTTCGTCGGGAGCGGCAAGGCCGACGAGATCGCCGCGCTGGTCGCGGCGACCGAGGCGGACGTCGTCATCTTCAACCATGAGCTCTCCCCGGCGCAGGAACGCAACCTGGAGCGCCGCCTGCACTGCCGCGTGATCGATCGCGTCACCCTCATCCTCGACATCTTCGCGCGCCGGGCGCAATCCGCGGAAGGCAAGCTGCAGGTCGAACTGGCCCAGCTTCAGCACCTGTCGACGCGACTGGTGCGCGGCTGGACCCACCTGGAACGCCAGCGCGGGGGCGTCGGCATGCGGGGCCCCGGCGAGAAGCAGCTCGAGACCGACCGCCGCCTGATCGGCGTGCGCGTCAAGGCCCTGCGCGATCGCCTCGCCAGGCTGGAGAAGCAGCGTCGCACCCAGCGGCGTTCGCGTGCGCGCCAGCAGGTGCTGTCGGTCGCCCTGGTCGGCTACACCAACGCCGGCAAGTCGACCCTGTTCAACGCCCTGACGCGGGCGGGGGCGTATGCCGCCGACCAGCTGTTCGCGACGCTCGACACCACCACGCGCAAGATCTACCTGCCGCGCCTCGCCGAAGCGGCAGGCGGCGATCCGGCAAGCGGGGAAGTCGTGATTTCGGACACCGTTGGCTTCATCACCCGCCTGCCGCACGACCTGGTGGCCGCCTTCCGCGCCACCCTGGAAGCCACGGCCGAGGCGGACCTGCTCCTGCACGTGATCGACTCGGCGAGTCCCGCGCGCGAGCGCCAGATGGAGGCGGTCGAGAAGGTCCTGAAGGAAATCGGCGCGGACGCCGTCCCGCAGCTCCGGGTCTACAACAAGCTCGATCTGACAGGCATTGCGCCGGGAGTGGGCCATGACGAATATGGTAAACTGCAGAGCGTGTACGTATCCGCGCGAACGGGCGCGGGGCTTGAACTCTTGCGCGATGCCCTGTCGGAAATCCTGGTGGCCCGGCGCGCCGACCACGACGCCGGAACGACGGACGACGACACTTCCCGACACACAGCTCTTTCTGCATAAGCACACACGCTATGGCCTGGAACGACCCCCAATGGGGCAGCAACGGTAATCGCAACAAGAACAGCGGGCCGCCCGATCTCGACGAGCTCTGGCGTCGCCTCAACCAGCGCCTCAACAGCATGTTCGGCGGCAAGGGCGGAGGCGGCGGAAGCGGCTTCCCGTCCGGCGGCGCAGGGGGCGGCAGCCTCCTCGGCATGGTGATCGGGGCCCTCGTGCTGATCTGGATCGCCAGCGGCTTCTACATCGTCGACACCGGCCAGCGCGGCGTGGTGTTGCGCTTCGGCAAGTACGTCGAGACCACCGAGCCCGGTCCGCGCTGGCATCTGCCGTGGCCGATCGAGTCGCGCGAGGTGGTCAACATCGACCAGGTCCGCACGGTCGAGATCGGCTACCGCAACAACGTCCGGAGCAAGGTGCTGAAGGAGTCGCTGATGCTCACCGACGACGAGAACATCATCGATCTCCAGTTCGCGGTCCAGTACATCATCAAGGATCCCGAGGAATTCCTGTTCGTCAACCGCGCGCCCGAGGACACGGTGCTGCAGGTGGCGGAAACGGCAATGCGCGAAATCGTCGGCAAGAACAAGATGGATTTCGTGCTGTACGAGGGCCGTGCCGACATCGCGGCGCAGGCGAAGGCGCTGATGCAGCAGATTCTCGACCGCTACAAGACCGGCATCAGCATCAGCCAGGTGACCTTGCAGAACATCCAGCCGCCCGAGCAGGTGCAGGCCGCGTTCGACGATGCGGTCAAGGCGGGGCAGGATCGCGAGCGGCTGAAGAACGAGGCGGAAGCGTATGCCAACGACGTGGTGCCTCGCGCGCGCGGCCTGGCGTCGCGCCTGAAGGAAGAGGCCGAGGGCTACAAGATGGCCGTGATCGCGAACGCCGAGGGCGAGGCCAGCCGCTTCGCGCAGATCTCGGCCGAGTACAAGAAGGCGCCGCAGGTGACCCGCGAGCGCATGTATCTCGATACCATGCAGACCGTGATGAACAACACCAGCAAGGTCGTGGTCGACCAGAAGGGGGGCAACAGCCTCCTGTATCTGCCGCTCGACAAGTTGCAGCAGATCGTCAGCCAGCCCTACGCCGGCGCGCCTGAAGTGCTGGCCCAGCCGGCGCCGGCGCCGGCGGCTGCGCCGCAGGCACCGGCGGACCTGCGTTCG
This sequence comes from Thiobacillus sp. SCUT-2, assembly GCF_035621355.1. Classification (NCBI taxonomy): domain Bacteria; kingdom Pseudomonadati; phylum Pseudomonadota; class Betaproteobacteria; order Nitrosomonadales; family Thiobacillaceae; genus Thiobacillus; species Thiobacillus sedimenti. Next base: position 688,367 of record NZ_CP141769.1, read on the forward strand.
CGCGATGCCTTGCGGAGCCGTGACCGGGAGGACCGGCCATGAGGAGGAATATCGGTTCCCTGCTGGTCGCGCTGGCGGTGATTCTCGTGCTGCTTTCCGGCAGCGTCTTCACCGTCGACCAGCGGCAGAACGCGCTGGTGTTCCAGCTGGGCGAGGTGGTCTCGGTGAAAACCAAGCCCGGCCTGTACTTCAAGCTGCCGCTGGTGCAGAACGTGCGCTATTTCGACACGCGCATCCTGACGCTGGATGCGGCCGAGCCGGAGCGCTTCATCACGTCGGAAAAGAAGAACGTGCTCGTCGATTCCTACATCAAGTGGCGCGTGATCGACCCCCGGCAGTTCTATGTCTCGGTCGGCGGCAACGAAACGCGGGCGCAGATTCGCCTCAGCCAGACCGTGAACGACGGGCTGCGCGCCGAGTTCGGCAAGCGCACGATCAACGACGTCGTGTCGGGGCATCGGGACGAGATCATGAATGTCATCCGGACCAAGGCCGACCAGGATGCACGGAAGATCGGCGTGCAGGTGGTCGACGTGCGGATCAAGCGGGTCGATCTGCCGGAAAGCGTGTCCGAGAACGTGTATCGGCGGATGGAGGCCGAGCGCAAGCAGGTCGCCAACGAACTGCGTTCGACCGGCGCCGCCGAGGCGGAAAAGATCAAGGCGGACGCCGACAAGCAGAAGGAAGTGATCGTCGCCAAGGCTTATGGCGATGCCCAGCACGTCAAGGGTGAGGGCGATGCCAAGGCGGCCGCGATCTATGCCGCGGCGTACGGCCGGGATCCCGAGTTCTACGCGTTCTACCGCTCGATGCAGGCCTACCGCGAGAGCTTCAAGAGCAAGAGCGACGTGATGGTGCTCGATCCCAGCGCGGATTTCTTCAAGTACATGAAGAACCCGCGTGCCGCCGGCGGCAAATGACGGGGGTCGACTGGCTGGCCGCTTTCGGCCTGCTGCTGGTGATCGAGGGCATCCTGCCGCTGGCGGCGCCGGCCGCGTGGCGGGAGGCCTTTCGCCACGTGCTCGAACTGCGGGACGGTCAGTTGCGGTTTATCGGAGCCACCTCGATGCTGGGTGGCCTTTTTGTGTTGATGATGCTGAAGTGAGATGACTGCCTGGCTCTTGCCCGAAAACGTCGAGGACGTGCTGCCGCCGCAAGCCTGGCGCATGGAGGACATGCGCCGCGCACTGCTCGACCTGTTCCGCAGCCGTGGCTACCAGCTGGTGATCCCGCCGCTGATGGAATACGTCGAGTCGCTGCTGACCGGCGTCGGCGCCGATCTCGACCTCAAGACGTTCAAGCTGGTCGACCAGATGACCGGGCGGCTGATGGGCGTGCGCGCCGACATCACGCCGCAGGTGGCGCGCATCGACGCGCACCTGCTGGCGGCGAATGCGGTCAATCGCCTGTGCTACGCGGGCAGCGTCCTGCACACCCAGTCGGACGGCTTTCACCGCTCGCGCGAGCCGATCCAGATCGGCGCGGAGCTGTACGGCGAAGCCGGCGCCGACGCCGATCTCGAGATCCTCACGCTGATGCTGCACGGGCTGGCCGCCTGCGGGGTCGAGGCGCTTCAGCTCGACGTCGGGCACGTCGGCGTCTATCGCGCGCTGGCCCAGGAAGCGGGCCTTTCGGGGGAGATCGAACATCAGCTGTTCGGGGCCCTGCAGGCGAAGGACGGCAGCGCCGTGGCCGTGCTGACGGCCGGCCTTCCGGCGGTGCTGCGCGAAGCCTTCGCCGCGCTGCCGCAGCTGTATGGCGACCGCGGCGTGCTCGCCGAGGCGCGTGCCCGCCTGCCGCAGCTCGAGGCGATCGCCGCCGCCCTCGATACGCTGGAGACGCTCGATCGCGGGCTTTCCGGCGTCGAGGCCGCCTACGATCTTGCCGAGTTGCGCGGCTACGGCTACCACAGCGGCGTGGTGTTCGCCGCCTATACCTCGGGGCGCAGCCATGCCATCGCTCAGGGCGGGCGCTACGACGAGGTGGGGCGGGTGTTCGGCCGGGCACGCCCGGCGACCGGTTTCAGTCTGGATTTGCGCGAACTGGCGATCGCCGGCGCGGACAAGCAATAAAGGGAGAGTGCACCATGGCAGCAAAGAACGTCGTCGTCATCGGAACCCAGTGGGGCGATGAGGGCAAGGGCAAGATCGTCGACTGGCTGACCGACCGCGCGCAGGGCGTGGTCCGTTTCCAGGGCGGCCACAACGCGGGCCACACCCTGGTCGTCGGCGGCAAGAAGACCGTGCTGCACCTGATTCCCTCCGGCATCCTGCGCGACAACGTCACCTGCTACGTCGGCAACGGCGTCGTGCTGTCGCCGACCGCGCTGATCGAGGAGATGGACATGCTGCAGGCTGCCGGCGTCGACGTCGCCGGCCGGCTCAAGCTCAGCGAGGCCTGCCCGCTCATCATGCCGCACCACGTCGCGCTCGACCATGCGCGCGAAATCGCCAAGGGTGCCGGGAAGATCGGCACGACCGGACGCGGCATCGGCCCGGCCTACGAGGACAAGGTCGCGCGCCGTGCGCTGCGTCTGCAGGACCTGTTCCACCGCGAGCGCTTCGCCGCCAAGCTGGGCGAGGTGCTCGACCACCACAATTTCATGCTGAAGAACTACTTCAAGGCCGACACCGTCGACTTCAATCAGACGCTCGACCAGATGATGGCGCTGGCCGAGCGCCTCAAGCCGATGGTGGCGGATGTGCCCCGCAGCCTCTACGAGGCCAACAAGGCGGGCGAGAACCTGCTGTTCGAGGGCGCGCAGGGCACGCTGCTCGACATCGACCACGGCACCTACCCGTTCGTGACCTCCTCCAACTGCACCGCAGGCGGTGCCGCGACCGGCGCTGGCGTGGGGCCCAACACGCTGCACTACGTGCTCGGCATCACCAAGGCCTACACGACACGTGTGGGCTCGGGTCCGTTCCCGACCGAGCTGTTCGATGACGTCGGCCAGTATCTCGGCGAGAAGGGTCACGAGTTCGGCGCCACCACCGGGCGCGCCCGCCGCTGCGGCTGGTTCGACGCCGCCGCGCTCAAGCGCTCGATCCAGATCAACGGCGTGACGGGCCTGTGCGTCACCAAGCTCGACGTGCTCGACGGCCTGGAAACGGTGCGCGTCTGCGTCGGCTACAAGATCGACGGTGAGCATTGCGACATCCTGCCGGTCGGCGCCGAGTCGATCACCAACGTCGAGCCGATCTACGAGGACCTGCCGGGCTGGAGCGAGTCGACCGTCGGCGTGCAGGCGTTCGACAAGCTGCCGCAGAAAGCGCAGACCTATCTCAAGCGCATGGAAGCCCTGTGCGAAGTGCCGGTCGATGTCGTGTCGACCGGCCCGGACCGGGTGGAGACGATCGTCCGTCGCCACCCCTACGAGGCGTAATGCCCAAGATCAACAGCACAAAAGTAAAAAGCCGACACAGGGTCGGCTTTTTACTTGCAGCGTTTGGTGCCCAGAAGAGGACTCGAACCTCCACAGTGTTGCCACCGCTAGGACCTGAACCTAGTGCGTCTACCAATTCCGCCATCTGGGCAATGAAGGCGCGCATTTTAGAGAGCCCTAAATAAATTGTCAACGAAGAAATCCCGCAATCGTGCAGGCAAGCACAAAATCCCGGCAATCCGCCTCGCCGACCCGTTCTACGAACGGGAGATCGAACGCTACGAGTCGCCGCTGCCGAGCCGCGAGTACATCCTGCAGCTTCTGACCGAGGCGGGCTGCCCCGTCGATGTCGATGCCTTCGCTGCGCAGCTGCATATCACCGAGGACGAGCGCGACCTGTTCCAGCGCCGTCTCGGCGCGATGCAGCGCGACGGCCAGCTGATGCTCAACCGCAAGCGCCAGCTGTGCCTGCCGGACAAGCTCGACCTGATCAAGGGGCGCGTCGAGGGCCATCCCGACGGCTTCGGTTTCGTGGTGCCGGAAGAGGGCGGCGACGACCTCTTCCTGTCGCCCAAGGAAATGCACCGCGTGCTGCATGGCGACAAGGTGCTGGTGCGGGTGGCCGGCTTCGACAAGCGCGGCCGGCGCGAGGCCAAGATCGTCGAGGTGCTGGAGCACGTCAACAAGTTCGTCGTCGGCCGCTACTACCTGGAAGGCGGGGTCGGCTTTCTGATCGCGGAAAACCGCCGCATCAACCAGGACATCCTGGTGCCGGCCGAGAACGCGGCCGGCGCGAAATCCGGCCAGGTCGTCACGGTGGAGATCGTCACCCAGCCCGGCGCGCACAACGAGGCAGTGGGCCGCGTCAGCGAGATCCTCGGCAGCTTCACCGGCCCCGGCATGGAAATCGAGATCGCGCTGAGGAAGCACGACCTGCCCTACGTGTTCCCGCCGGAGGTCGAGAAGCAGGCCGAAGGCTTGCCGAACAAGGTGCTCAAGAAGGACCTGGCCGGGCGCGAGGACATCCGCCACCTGCCGCTCGTCACCATCGACGGCGAGACCGCGCGCGACTTCGACGACGCCGTGTACTGCGAGCCGCTCGGCCGCAGCGGCTACCGACTGGTGGTGGCGATCGCCGACGTCAGTCATTACGTGCAGCCGAGGGACGCGCTCGACACCGAAGGCTACGCACGCGGCAACTCGGTGTACTTTCCGCGCCGCGTCATCCCCATGCTGCCGGAGGCGTTGTCCAACGGCCTGTGCTCGCTCAACCCCGAGGTCGACCGCCTGGCCATGGTGTGCGACATGCGCATCACCAGCGCCGGCAGCATCAAGGAATACCGCTTCTACCCGGCGGTGATCCATTCGCATGCACGCCTCACCTACAACCAGGTGTGGGACTGGCTCTCCGGCGCCGCCAAGCCAGACAAGAAGCAGGCCGCGCTGATGCCGCACCTGGAAGCGCTCGACAAGCTGTTCCGGGTTCTGCTGAAGGCACGCGCCAAGCGCGGCGCCATCGATTTCGGCTCGACCGAGACGCAGATCATTTTCGACGACAACGGCAAGATCAAGGAGATCGTGCCGGTGGTTCGCAACGACGCCCACCGCATCATCGAGGAATGCATGCTGGCGGCCAACGTCTGCGCCTCCGATTACCTGCACGAGAACAAACAGCCCTCTCTGTTCCGCGTGCATGAAGGCCCGACGCCGGAAAAGCTCACTGCGCTGCGCGGCTTTCTCGCCGAATTCGGCCTCGACCTCGGCGGTGGCGACAAGCCGCACGCCAAGGATTACGCCGCGCTGCTGGAGAAGATCAAGGACCGTCCCGACCACGGCCTGCTGCAGACCGTGATGCTGCGCTCGCTCCGGCAGGCGATCTACAGCCCCGACAACAAGGGCCACTTCGGCCTGGCGTACGAGGCCTATACCCATTTCACCTCGCCGATCCGGCGCTATCCAGACCTGCTGGTGCACCGCGGCATCAAGGCGGTGCTCGCCGGCGAGAAGCTGCCCGCCAAGGGCCTGGCGGAAATCGGCACCCATTGCTCGATGACCGAGCGCCGTGCCGACGACGCCACCCGCGACGTCGATGCCTGGCTGAAGACCTATTTCATGCAGGACCGCATCGGCGACGAATACGACGGCACCGTCAGCGCCGTCACCAGCTTTGGCATCTTCGTCGCGATCGACGACATCTTCATCGAGGGCTTGGTCCACGTCTCCGAACTCGGCCAGGACTACTTCCACTATGACCAGGCCAAGCACATGATGCTCGGCGAACGGACAGGGAAAAAATATCGCCTTGGCGACCGCGTGCGCATCAAGGTGATGCGCGCCGACATCGAAACCAGCAAGATCGATTTCAGCCTGATCGAATGGGTCGACATGACACAGGAAGAACCCGCGGCGAAGCAGAAGTCCACCCAGGGGAAATCCGCCGGCGAGAAGGCGGCGAAGGGCAAGGCAGGCGGCAGGAAGAAATGAGCGAGAAGGCCGCCGAGAAACTCATCTACGGGTTCCACGCCGTGCTGGCCCGGTTGCGCCACGACCCGGCCGGCGTGCTGGAGATCTATCTCGACCTGACCCGCCGCGACGCGCGGGCGCGCGATCTCGTGCATCAGGCCAGGGACAACGGGGTCAAGCTGGCGCAGGTCGAGGCAGACCGTCTGGATCGCCTGGTCGGCAAGGCCGCCAAGCACCAGGGCGTGGTCGCGCGGGTCAGGCCAGTCGCGCTGTCGCATTCGCTCGACGACATCCTCGACAGCGTCGAAGGCCCGCCGCTGCTGGTGCTGCTCGACGGCGTCACCGACCCCCACAACCTCGGCGCGATCCTCCGATCTGCCGACGCCTTCGGCGCGCACGCCGTCATCGCGCCCAAGGACAACGCCGTCGGCATCAACGCCACCGTGGAAAAGGTCGCCTCCGGCGCCGCGGAGACCGTGCCCTATCTCATGGTCACCAACCTCGCGCGCACCATCGAGGACCTCAAGGAACACAACATCTGGGTCATCGCCGCCGACATGGACGGCGAGCAGCCGCTGTCCGGCATCGACTGCAAGACCGGGATCGCCTGGGTGCTCGGCGCCGAGGGCGCCGGCATCCGCCGGCTGGTCAAGCAGAGTTGCGACGAAGTCGCGCGCATTCCCATCGGCGGCACGGTGGAAAGCCTCAACGTGTCGGTGTCGGCTGCGCTGTGCCTGTATGAGACGGTGCGGCAGCGCAGCATCTGAGCCCTTCCGCCGTTTCGCACCGTATTTGACAAATATATAAGTACTTATATTATTCGTTGTAATGAAAGCGCTTAAATTCGTCGGCGGCAGCCTGGACGATCTGACGGATTTTCCGCTGGAGGCTCGGCGCGCTGCGGGGTTCGAGTTGTGGCAAATTCAGCGTGGCCTGCCGCCGCCCGACTTCAAGCCCATGCCTGCCGTTGGCGCGGGCGCTTATGAAATTCGGGTGCATGTCCTGGGCGAGTGGCGCGTCATCTACGTGGCAAAGTTCGAGGATGCCGTGTACGTCCTGCACGCTTTCCGCAAGAAAACGCAGAAGACCCGCAAGGAAGATATCGACCTGGCCGCGCGTCGCTACAAGCTGATAGGAGATTGAATCATGAAAGAAAAAATCACCCGCTCCAGCGGCAATGTATTCACCGACCTGGGTTTCCCACCGGAAGAGGCCGCCATCCTGGCGATGCGTGCGGACTTGATGGCGCAGTTGCGCCTGGCTGTCGAGAAGCGCAGCTGGACGCAAGTTGAAGCCGCCAAAGTGCTGGGCATCAGCCAGTCTCGCGTATCCGACTTGATGCGCGGCAAATGGGACAAGTTTAGCCTGGACATGCTGGTGACTCTCGCCACCCGTGCGGGACTGCATTGCGAGTTGAAGTTGGCGGCCTGAGTAGCGTGGTGAATGTGTCAATGCAAGACTCCCGTGCCCCTGTGCCATATACACACATGAAAAAACATCTAAACGTATTTTTCATTTGCAGTGTGCTGATGGCTGGTGCACTCACTCAGCTAGGTTGCAGCGAGCCAAAAGGCATGAATCGCATTGAGTCCATCGTGTTACGTGATGGCGATACAGCTGCTACGCTCGAGTTGCCTGCTGCCTACATGGCTAAAAAAGTTACTTCTGGATTCGCGCAATTTGACTGTCAATATCCAAATATGCAACCCACCGTGAATAAGGTGGAGGTGTCGGATATGACCGTTAATATTTTGTTGGGTCATAGCTTGAAAAGTCATGCTGAGATGACAATCGAGCAAGCCCATAGCGACCGTTTTGACCCTAATAGACCGGGCGCAGTGTATCGGAATGGGACAAAGGGCGAATATCAGGTTTTTCTAAGTGGGAATCCAGTCAGTGATCCCAAAGGCTTCAGTACCTATTACTTGTTTAAAGCCAAAGATAACCAGTGGGTACAGGTCGAATGGAGCGATTGGAGTGAGATTTATATGGTCGATCGACAAATGAACCCGGACGTTTCCGTTAGATATTGGTTTCGGAAATCAAAGGGTACAGATTTTATTCATGTAGATGAGATTGTTACTAAATTCATCAAAGCCCACCTCAAGTTGCAGCATTAGGCGTTTTAACGTGGGCGGCGCCGAGTCGAGGTCTTCGCGTTACAGGTACCTTCAGCAGGCATCACTCTAGTTCCTGCAAGCGCAACAGTCGCGCCGCCTCTTCCTCCCGCGCGTCATCAATCTCCCGCATCACCCCGTCCAGATCGACCGGCGGCATTTCGCATTCGAACCGCCCCGTGAGTTCGGCTTCGGGATGCAGTCCACCATGTTCATACAGCGCCCAGATTTCCTCGGCGTATTGCGTGTCCAATACCGACGGTGCGAACTGGCCGAAATAGGTCCGCAGGTTGTTCACGTCGCGCGCCAGCATCGCCTGGGCGTGGTTGTTGCCGGCGGCGTCAACCGCCTGCGGCAGGTCGATGATCACCGGGCCGTCCGCGCCGACGAGGATGTTGAACTCGGACAGGTCGCCGTGGACGACGCCGGCGCATAGCATGCGCACGACTTCGCCGATCAGGGTGCGGTGGTGGGCGAGGGCTTCGTCTTCGGTGAACGACCCGTCGTTGAGGCGGGGCGCGGCGTTGCCGTCGGCGTCGGCCACCAGTTGCATCAGCAGGACGCCTTCGTGGAAGTTGTACGGCGTGGGTACGCGCACGCCGGCGGCGGCAAGCCGATACAGCGCGTCGACCTCGGCGCTTTGCCACGCGGCCTCCTGCATCTCGCGGCCGTATTTGCTGCCCTTGGCCATGGCGCGTGCCTGGCGGCTGTTCTTGGTCTTGCGGTTTTCGGTGTAGTCGACGGCTTGGCGGAAGCTGCGCTTGTGGGCTTCCTTGTAGACCTTGGCGCAGCGGATCTCGTCGCCGCGATGCACGACGAAGACCGTGGCTTCCTTGCCGCTCATGAGCTGGCGCACGACGCCGTCGATGAGGCCATCTTCGAGCAGGGGTTCGAGGCGTTTGGGAATTTTCATGACCGGTGGCGTTGGCGAGGCCTGGGGGATGCAGGCCCTTCGACAGGCTCAGGGCGAACGGTGGTGAGGTTCGAGGGGCAACGAACAACTCACCCCCGTACCTTCCGATACGCCTCCAGCAAGCGCCGATGCATCGCGCTGCCCTCGAAGTCGTCGCCAAGCGTCGTCAACCCGAAAAAGCGCTCGTCCTGGTTGAACAGCGCGAATGCCTGTTCCAGCGTGTCGCGCCCATACATCAGCGCCAGCGCGGGCTCGAAGGGGCTGGGGTCGCCGAGCCGGACGAGGTCGGCGATGCAGCGGTAGACCTTGAGGCGCGCTTCGCTGCGCTGGCCATACTGGGCGATCCAGGTGCAGCCTTCGAGAATGGCGTCGTCGTCGCCCAGGGCCAGCGCGAGCAGCAGTTTCAGTTCGCCGACGCGCAGGTCGGTCCAGGGCGAATCGGCGTCGGGCGCAAGGCCGATCAGGACCGATACCAGGCGATCGTCCGCCAGTTCGAGTTCGGTCATCAGATCGAACAGCGCGGCGCATTCGGCGTCGACGAGCTTCGGCAGGCGCGCGAGCGCCGGGCGGATCAGGTTGCCGACGCTGTTGTTCTCGAATTCGAGTTCTTCCACCGGGTAGATCTCGGATACGCCGGGCACCAGGATGCGGCAGGCGTAGACGCCGAGGTGTTCGAAATCGGCGATGTAGATCTCGCGGCCGTCGGCGTGCAGGGCCTCGACCGACCACGCGTAGTCCTCTTCGGTGGTGGTGCCGAAGTTCCAGTCGACGAAGTCGAAGTCGGGGGTGTCGCGCAGGAACTGCCAGGAAATCACGCCGCTGGAATCGACGAAGTGGATCTCCAGGTTCTGCGGGTCGGCGATTTCGGCCTGGTCGAAGCCGGGCGCAGGAAAGCCTGCCAGCGATTCGAGCGCGCGGCCCTGCAGCAGTTCGGTCAAGGCGCGCTCCAGCGCCACCTCGAAGCGCGGATGCGCGCCGAAGCTGGCGAAGCAGCCCTGGTCGTGCGGATGCAGCAGGGTGACGTTCATCACCGGGTACTTGCCGCCGAGCGAGGCGTCCTTCACCAGGATGCCGAAGCCGGCCTCGCGCAGGCCATGGATGCCGGCGGCGATGTGCGGGTAGCGGGCGATCACGTCTTCCGGCACGTCGGGCAGGCACAGGCCTTCCTCGATGATGCGGAACTTGATGTGGCGTTCGAAAATTTCGGACAGCGCCTGGGTGCGTGCTTCCTTCAGCGTGTTGCCGGCCGACATGCCGTTGCTGACGTAGAGGTTGCCGATGAGATTGACCGGGAAATACACGGTCTGGCCGTCGGCGAGGCGCTGGTAGGGGATGGCGCAGATGCCGCGTTCGGCGTTGCCGGAGTTGAGGTCGACCAGCTGGTCGGCACGCACGCCGGCGTCGGGATTGTAGAAGCCGTGCAGGTCGGGGGTGAGCAGGGCTTGCGGCCAGGCGTCGCTGTCCGGAACAAACCAGCGTTCGTCTGGATGATGGACGTAGTTGCGGTTGGCGATGTTCTTGCCCAGATAGAAGTGGGTCCAGAAGTAGTTGGTCGACAGCCGCTCGAAGAATTCGCCCAGCGCGCTCGCCCGCGCCGCCAGTTCCGAGGCGCCCTTGCCGTTGGTGAACAAGAGCGGGCAGTCGCGGTCGCGGATGTGCACCGACCACACACCTTCCACCGGGTTGAGCCAGGAGCGCTCCTCGATGTGGAAGCCGATCGTTTCGAGCTTGGCGTGCAGGGTGGCGATCGACGCTTCGAGCGAGGCGTCCTTGCCAGGGATGAAATGTTCGGTGACTTGCATGGGGAAAACCTGGGGAGGAAAGAGAGCCCGCGCGATGCGTCCAACGGGGCTCGGGGCAGGGGAAATGCCGGCCATTGTGGCACGGACGCGGCCGTTCAGGCCGGGATTTGTTCGAATTCCGCCACCGCCTGCCGCAGCCGGCTGGCCTCCTGCTCCGGGCGCATCAGGCCGCGGCGGGCACGGGCATGGCTGGCCAGCGCCGCATGGAATACGGCGTCGTTCTCGGCCATGGCCAGCAGTTCGGCGAGTTGCCGTTCGTCTCCCACCGGGAAATAGCCCGGATAGTCCTCGCCCAGCATGCCGATATTGCCCGGCATGCGGGAGGCCAGCACCGGCACATCGGCCGCCAGCGCCTCGCAGATCACGTTGGCGCCGCCTTCCATGACTGAGCTGATGACCATGAGGTGCGCGCGCGACAGGTGCTTCAGCACGGTCTTGTGCGGCACCTGGCCGAGCCAGTGCCAGCGCGGCAGCTTGGCCTGCGCCATCTCGGCTGTTTCCGCCATGTCCCCGGACAGGGCGCTGCCGAGGTGGGTGACCTGGATGCGCGAATGCTCGGGCAGGTAGGCGGTAGCGAGTGCGACGCGGAACGGGTCCTTTTCCTCGCGCAGATGACCGATCACCAGCACCTCGAAGGTTTCCGAGGAGGTCGGTCGGCGGGGTATGTCGGGCGACGACTGGTAGATCACCCGTGTCTTGGCGGCCAGGTGCGGGGCCAGTTCGTCGGGGCCGCGATCCTGCAGCACGATGATGCGGTGCGCGAGCTCGAGCGCCTGCCGGGCATCGGCATCCTCGTGGATGTCGCGATAAAGGTCGGTGCCGGTGAGGGTGACGATCAGCGGGCGGCTCGGGAAACGCCCGGCGAACGCACGGATCGAGGCGAAGCTGCGGCGGGCGTGCAGCGCCAGCATGAGGTCCGCCGGGCGCCCGTCCCATTCGACCTGCACCCGCACCGTGTGGCCGGCGTCGCGCAGGAAGCGTGCATAGCGCGCGGCCGTGTGCCAGTTGCCGTTGCGGTGCTCGCGGCCGTAGGGGGTGATGAGGGCGATGCGCATGCTGTGGAGTGTAGCCCGCGCGGCGATTCGCGGATAATCGCGGCATGACCGAGACCGCCATCACCTCGCGCGACAACCCGATCTTCAAGCGGCTGAAGAAGCTGGGCGAGTCGGCGCGCGCGCGCCGCGACGCGCACATGACGCTGCTCGACGGCGAGCACCTCCTTGAGGCCTACCTCGATGCCGGCGGCACGCCGCGTACCGTCGTGCGCGCGGCCTCGCTCGCAGCCGACCGGCTGGCCGCCCACGCGCGGCGTTGCCCGCAGGCGAAATGGCTGGTGCTCCCCGACGCGCTGTTCGCCGAGCTGGCACCCGTCGCGACGCCCACCGGACTGCTGGCCGAGGTGGCGTGGCTCGCGCCGTCCCCCTTTGCGGGGACGCCGCTCGTGATCGTTCTGGAGGACATCCAGGACCCCGGCAATCTCGGCGCCATGCTGCGCACCGGCGCTGCCGCCGGCGCGACCCTGGCGGTGCTGTCGAAGGGCTGCCACGACCCCTGGTCGCCGAAGGCGCTGCGCGGTGGGCAGGGGGCGCAGTTCGTCCTGCCGGTGCAGGCGGGCGTCGACCTGCAGGCCTGGCTCGCCGGCTTTGACGGACAGTGCGTCGCGCTGGCGCTGGGGGAGCGAAGCCGCGATTTCTACACGCTCGACCTGCGGGGCCCGCTTGTCCTCGTCGCCGGCAACGAAGGCGCGGGCCTGTCGGCGGCCATCTGCCGCGCGGCCGGCACCTGCGCGCATATTCCGATGGCGGGGCGGATCGAATCGCTGAACGCGTCCGCGGCGCTGGCGGTGGCCGTGTTCGAGGCGGTGAGGCAGCGCAGAACCCGGTAGACGCGAGCCGCCGGGGTTCAGGCGTCGCTGAACGCTTCCGGCGAGCGGCGCTCCAGCAGCGCCGGAATCTGCTGCGCGGGGACCGGCGGGCTGACCAGATAGCCCTGGGCGATGGGGCAGCCGAGCCGGCGCAGGCACTCGAGCTGCGCCATGTCCTCCACCCCCTCGGCGACCGCCGACAGGCCCAGGCCCTTGCAGAGCGCGAGGATCGAGCCGATGAGCGCCTCGTTGACGGCGGCGTGTGGCAATTCCTTGACGAAGTAGCGGTCGATCTTCAGGACGTCGAGCGGGAAGCGCTTGAGATGGGCGAGCGACGAATAGCCGGTGCCGAAATCGTCGATCGCCACCACGACGCCCAGCGCCTTCAGCGCCTCGATGCGTTCGATCGCGCTGTCGATGTCTTCCATGAAGATGTTCTCGGTCAGTTCGAGGTGCAGCGATCGCGCCGGCAGCCCCGATTGCGCGAGCGCGCCGCGAACCGTCGCGAGGAGCGCGTCGTGCCAGAACTCCTTGCTGGAGAGGTTGATCGCGACGTCCAGGCGGGATCCGGCGGCGTGCCAGCTGGCTGCCTGGCGGCACGCCGTGAGCAGGAGCGCGCGGCCGACGCCGACGATCTCGCCGGTGTCTTCGAGCAGCTCGAGGAACGCGGCAGGGGCGAGCAGGCCGCGGCGCGGATGGTTCCAGCGGATCAGCGCCTCGACGCCTTCGATCCGCCCCGAGGCGAGGTTGAGCTGCGGCTGGTAGTGGAAGGTGAATTCGTTCCGTTCCGCCGCATAGTGCAGTTCGGTCTCGAGCTGAAGCCGTTCCGCAGCCGCCGCGTTCATCCCCGCGTCGTAGAGCTGGAAGCGGCCGCGGCCGGCGCGCTTGGCATGGGCCATCGCCGTATCCGCGTTGCGCAGGAGGCGGGCGGCGTCGCCGCCGTCGTTCGGGTAGACGCTGATGCCGATGGTGCAGCCGGAGAACAGCTCCTGCCCGCCGATCTGATAGGGTGCGTTCAGGGTCGCCAGGATCTTCTCGACGATATGGAGGATCTGGTTGAGCCGGCGGGCATCGACGACGACGGCGAATTCGTCGCCGCCGAGCCGCGCGACGATGTCTTCGGCCCGCATGCTGCCGCGCAGGCGCCGCGCCACTTCGCAGATCAGGGCGTCGCCGCTGCCATGGCCGAGCGTGTCGTTGACGCGCTTGAAGCGGTCCAGGTCGACGACCATCACGCCCACCAGGTCATTGCGGCGCTGCGCGCGTGCCAGCGACTGTTCCAGGCGGTCGGCCAGCAGCATGCGGTTGGGCAGCGCGGTCAGCGTGTCGTGGGTGGCGAGGTGCTCGCGGTCGCGGCTGACCCGCCTGATGTAGTACACGATCACCGCCGCGACCACGGTGCCGAGTAGCAGCGCGAGGCCCGACAGCAGCGACATCCAGAAGCGTGCCTTGTCGTCCGCTTCGCGGGCCTTGAGGCTGGCGGCCAGCGCATGCTGCTGGGTTTCGGCGTCGAGCGCCGCGAGGGTGTCGAGCACGGCGTTCTGCGCCTGGGTGGCGCGGGCGAGCGCCTGCCCGTCGCCAATGCGGTCGAAATCGTTGCGGAGGCGATCGACCACCCGGCTCTGCAGCGGCTTGGCGATGCTCGTCAGGGCGCCCTGGCGGACGAGCAGCTGGCGTTCGCGCAGGTTGAGCGGCATCTCCAGCAGCGCCATGCGCGCATTGGCGAACGCCGTCCCGAACGCGTTGAACTGCAGAAAGAGGTCGTCGCGCTCGAACGGGTCCCGGCTCTCGGCCAGCCGGAACATGCACAGCGTCCGCTCGCGCGCGGCGGTCATCATCGCCTTGGTGAGGCGCAGCTTGCGCATGTGGATGTCGACGACGGTGCCGAGATTGTCGGTCGTCGTCTGCAGTTGCCGCAGGCCGATGGTGGTGACGAACAGGATCAGCAGCACCTGGACGACGAAACCCGCGAGCAGCGCGCGCTGCCAGTTCGCGGTCAGAACCGGATGCTTCGCGGACAGCGCGAGGGGGAGGCGGGCAGGAGACAGCATGCGGGTTTCGATCGACCGGGGTGCGCGCCCGCCGCCGACCGGGCGGAAGACGCGGGGTGGCCTGAGCGGGTGCGGTGCGTCAGGCCGGCAAGGCGGTCGGTCGGCACTCGGGCCCCGCCTGCGGGGCGCCGCGGCGCCGGCGGAAAAAAGACGATCGGGTCACTCCTGACGTATGGGCAAGGGGGCGCGAGGACAGCGGAGTCAGTCGCGCCGAATCGCTTGTTCAATCGGGTGCGGCGCGGAAAACTTGAGGGCTGCTGCCCCGCGCTGCCCGTAGGGTCAGGAATGGCGCAGGTGGGCCGCGATTTCCTCCACCGACATGCGGGTGGTGTCGATGACGGGCAGGCCATGACGGCGGAAGAAGCGTTCGGCGGCGCCGAGTTCCAGCCGGCACTGGTCAAGGCTGGCGTAGCGGCTGTCGGGGTAGCGCGCCTGGCGCAGTGCAGCCAGGCGCTCGGCCGAGAGGGTCAGCCCGCGCAGGCGCGGCAGGTGGGCGGTGAGCAGGGCGGGGAGGTCGCCCTGCTCGAGGTCGTCCGGTGTGAGGGGGTAGTTGGCCGCGCGCATCCCGTATTGGAGCGCGAGATAGAGCGCGGTCGGCGTCTTGCCGACACGCGACACCCCGACCAGGATCAGGTCGGCCTGGTCGAGGCGCTCCGGGTTGAGCCCGTCGTCCAGATTCAAGGCGAAGTTGACCGCGTCGATGCGCGTCTCGTAATCGGGGGCCATGCCGTGGGTATGGCCGCCGCTCGGGGTGGCGATCTGGCCGAGCGCGGCGCCGACGGCGGGGGCGACCAGGTCGAAGATGTCGAAGGTCTGGATGCCGGCGTCGCGCAGGACGGCGCGCAGCTGCGGGTCGGTCAGGCTGGAGAACACGAGCGGCCGGGGCGTGTCGAGAATGCGGCCGACCGCCTGCCGCACTTTGTCCACGCTGTCGACGAAGGGCAGTGTAATCAGGCTACACTCAAGACGAGGAAACTGCGCCATCACGCTCTTGGCGACGGATTCGACCGTCACGCCCGTGTGGTCGGAGACGCAAAACACGCTGTAACCGTTCATGGAGTTCACCTATGTCAGCTGAGTATATTGTGCCGCTGGACGCGCTTTCGATGGCGGATGTGCCGCGGGTGGGCGGCAAGAATGCCTCGCTCGGCGAAATGATCCGCCATTTGTCCGGGGCCGGGGTCAAGGTGCCGGGCGGCTTCGCCACGACTGCCCAGGCGTTCTGGGACTTTCTCGACCACAACGACCTGCGCGCGCGGATCAACGCGCGGCTGGCGGCGCTCGACGTCGCCGACGTGGTGGCGCTTGCGAAGGCGGGTGCCGAGATCCGCGCCTGGGTCGAGGCCGCCGCACTGCCGCCCGCGCTGGAGGCCGGCCTGCGCAGCGCCTACGCGGCGCTCGGCGACAACGTGTCGGTCGCGGTGCGCTCGTCGGCGACCGCCGAGGATCTGCCCGACGCATCGTTCGCCGGCCAGCAGGAGACCTACCTGCACGTGCGGGGCGCGGACGCCGTCGCGCTGAACGTGAGGAAGGTGTTCGCCTCGCTCTACAACGACCGCGCGATCGCCTATCGCGTGCACCACGGCTTCGAGCACGCCGACGTCGCGCTGTCGGCCGGCATCCAGCGCATGGTGCGGTCGGACATCGCCTGCTCCGGCGTGCTGTTCACGCTGGATACCGAATCGGGCTTTCGCGACGTGGTCTTCATCACGGCGGCCTACGGGCTGGGCGAAACCGTGGTGCAGGGCGCGGTCAACCCGGACGAGTTCTACGTGCACAAGCCGATGCTCGCGCAGGGCTTCCCCGCGGTCGTGCGGCGCGGGCTCGGCAGCAAGGCGGTGCGCATGGTGTGGCGCGACGGCCGGACCGTGACCGAGGAGACGCCGGTCGAGCTGCGGCGGCGGTATGCGCTGACCGACGCCGAGGTACTCGAACTCGCCAGGCAGGCGGTGCTGATCGAGCAGCACTACGGGCGGCCGATGGACGTCGAATGGGCGAAGGATGGCGAGACGGGCGAGCTGTTCATCGTGCAGGCGCGCCCCGAGACCGTGAAGGCGCGCGGCGTCGGCGGCGTCGAGCGCTACGTGCTGAAGGAGACCGGCGAGGTGCGCATCACCGGCCGCGCGATCGGCCAGAAGATCAGCAGCGGCACGGTGCGGGTGATCGCCAGCCCGGCTGAGATGAACCATGTCCAGGCGGGCGACATCCTGGTCACCGACATGACCGACCCCGACTGGGAGCCGGTGATGAAGCGCGCCGCGGCCATCGTCACCAATCGCGGCGGGCGGACCTGCCATGCGGCCATCATCGCGCGCGAGCTGGGCATTCCCGCCGTCGTCGGCGCGGGCCAGGCAACCACGGCGCTGAAGGACGGCGAGTTTGTGACGGTGTCGTGCGCCGAAGGCGATACCGGGCGGGTGTACGCCGGCAAGCTCGCCTTCGAGGTGGAGACGCTGGCGGGCGGGGCGCTGGCCGAGCCGCCCGTCAAGCTGATGATGAACGTCGGCAATCCCGAGCGCGCCTTCGAATTCGCCCAGATTCCCAACCACGGCGTCGGGCTCGCGCGGCTGGAGTTCATCATCGCCCGCATGATCGGCGTGCATCCGCTCGCGCTGCTCGACTATGCCGCGCAAGCACCTGACCTGCGCGCCGAGATCGACGCCCGTACCGCCGGTTATGCCGATCCGGTGACGTTCTACGTGGACAAGCTGGCCGAGGGAATCGCTACCCTGGCCGCGGCCTTCTGGCCGCAGCCGGTGATCGTGCGGCTGTCCGATTTCAAGTCGAACGAATATGCGAACCTTCTGGGCGGGGACCGCTACGAGCCGAAGGAGGAAAACCCCATGCTCGGCCTGCGCGGTGCGGCGCGCTACGTGTCGCAGCGGTTCCGGCCGGCGTTCGAGCTCGAGTGCCGCGCGCTGAAGAAGGTGCGCGAGACGCTCGGCTTCACCAACGTCGAGGTGATGATCCCGTTCGTGCGCACCGTCGACGAATGTGCGGCGGTGGTCGGCCTGCTGGCCGGGAACGGCCTCAGGCGCGGCGAACGCGGGCTGCGCGTGGTGATGATGTGCGAGATCCCGTCCAACGTGCTGCTCGCCGACGATTTCCTGGCGCACGTCGACGGCTTCTCGATCGGCAGCAACGACCTGACGCAGCTGACGCTGGGCATCGACCGTGATTCGGGCCTGGTGGCCGAGAGCTTCGACGAGCGCAACCCGGCGGTGAAGAGGCTGCTCGCCGACGCGATCGCCGCCTGCCGGCGGCACGGCAAGTATGTCGGCATCTGCGGCCAGGGGCCGAGCGACCACCCGGACCTCGCCGACTGGCTGGTGGCGCAGGGGATCGGCTCGATCTCGCTCAATCCCGACACCGTGGCCGCCACCTGGCGGCGGCTGGCCGGGCGCTGAGCGGGGCGGCTCATCGAGCCGGCCTGTCATTGAGCCATCACGGGCGATGGAGTAGAATCCGTCATCACCCGCCTCCGCTAAGAACATGACGAAGTACGTGTTTGTCACCGGCGGAGTGGTTTCTTCCCTCGGGAAAGGGATCGCCTCCGCCTCGCTCGCTGCGCTGCTCGAATCGCGCGGTATCCGTGTCACCCTGCTCAAGCTCGACCCCTACATCAACGTCGATCCCGGCACCATGAGTCCGTTCCAGCACGGCGAGGTGTTCGTGACCGAAGACGGCGCCGAGACCGACCTCGACCTGGGCCACTACGAGCGCTTTTCCAGCGCCCGCATGAGCAAGCGCAACAATTTCACCACCGGACAGATCTACAAGTCGGTCATCGACAAGGAGCGCCGCGGCGACTACCTCGGCGGAACCGTGCAGGTCATTCCGCACATCACCGACGAAATCAAGCGCCACATTCGCGATGGCGCGGCTGGCGCCGATGTGGCGTTGGTCGAGATCGGCGGCACCGTGGGCGACATCGAGTCGCTGCCCTTCCTCGAGGCGATCCGCCAGATGGGCTTCGAGGACGGCAAGGAGAACACCTGCTTCATCCATCTCACGCTGCTGCCCTACATCGCGACCGCCGGCGAGCTGAAGACCAAGCCGACCCAGCATTCGGTCAAGGAGCTGCGCGAGATCGGCATCCAGCCCGACATCCTGCTGTGCCGCGCGGACCGCGAGATCCCGGTCGACGAACGCCGCAAGATCGCACTCTTCACCAATGTGCGGCCGGAGGCCGTGATCGAGGTGCGCGACGCCGACTCGATCTACAAGATCCCGGCGATGCTGCACGACCAGATGCTCGACGAGATCGTCTGCCACAAGCTCAACATCCTCGCGCGTGCGGCCGACCTCACGGTGTGGAAGAACCTGGTGCACGCGCTGGAGCATCCGCAGCACACCGTCAATGTCGCCTTCGTCGGCAAATACGTCGACCTGACCGAATCCTACAAGTCGCTCTCCGAGGCGATGACCCACGCCGGCATGCATACGCGCAGCCGGGTGAAGATCCACTACATCGATTCCGAGCAGATCGAGAAGGACGGAACGGCGTGCCTCAAGGGCATGGACGCCATCCTGGTGCCGGGCGGCTTCGGCAAGCGCGGCGTCGAGGGCAAGATCGCCGCGATCCGCCATGCGCGCGAGAACAAGGTGCCGTATCTCGGCATCTGCCTCGGCATGCAGCTCGCCGTCGTCGAATACGCGCGCGATGTCGCGGGCATGAGCGATGCGCATTCCACCGAATTCGAACCGGCCACCACGCACCCGGTGATCGGTCTCATCACCGAGTGGCTCGACCGCACGGGCCAGGTCGAGAAGCGCAGCGAGCAGTCCGATCTCGGCGGCACCATGCGGCTCGGCGGACAGCCGTGCAACCTCAAGGCGGGTACGCTGGCGCGCGACATCTACGGGGCCGACACCATCGTCGAGCGCCATCGCCATCGCTACGAAGTCAACAACACGCTTCTGGCCGAGCTCGAGGCGAAGGGCCTGGTGGTGGCCGGCCGCGCGCCGGGCACCGACCTGTGCGAAATGGTCGAGCTGCCGCGCGAGGTCCATCCCTGGTTCGTCGGCTGCCAGTTCCATCCCGAGTTCACCAGCAATCCGCGCAACGGCCATCCGCTGTTCATCGCCTTCGTCAAGGCCGCGCTGGCGCAGCAGGAGCACGCCAAATGAAGCTCTGTCATTTCGAGGCGGGGCTCGACCAGCCCTTGTTCCTGATTTCCGGACCGTGCGTGATCGAATCCGAGCAGCTGGCGATGGATACCGCGGGCCAGCTCAAGGAACTGTGCGACGCGCTCGGCATACCGTTCATCTACAAGTCCTCGTTCGACAAGGCCAACCGCTCGTCGACCAAGTCCTTCCGGGGCCTCGGCCTCGACGAGGGGCTGCGCATCCTGTCCGAGGTGAAGGCCAAGATCGGCGTCCCGGTGCTCACCGACGTGCACGAGGATACGCCGCTGGAAGAGGTCGCCGCGGTCGTCGACGTGCTGCAGACGCCGGCCTTCCTGTGCCGCCAGACCAACTTCATCCAGAACGTGGCGCGCCAGGGGCGGCCGGTCAACATCAAGAAGGGCCAGTTCCTGGCGCCCTGGGACATGCAGAACGTGGTCGACAAGGCGCGCGAGGTCGGCAACGAGCAGATCATGGTGTGCGAGCGCGGCGTCAGCTTCGGCTACAACACGCTGGTGTCGGACATGCGCGGGCTTGCGATCATGCGTGCGACCGGATGCCCGGTCGTGTTCGACGCCACCCATTCGGTGCAGCAGCCGGGCGGGCAGGGCACGTCGAGCGGCGGCCAGCGCGAATTCGTGCCGGTGCTGGCGCGTGCCGCGGTGGCGACCGGCGTCGCCGGCGTGTTCGCCGAGACGCACCCCAATCCGGAATGCGCGCTGTCGGACGGTCCCAACGCGTGGCCGCTCGGCATGATGAAGGAATTGCTGGAAACGCTGAAGGAAATCGACGCGCTGGTGAAGCAGCGCGGCTTTGTCGAACATAAATTGATGAAAACCTGATCCGCGAAGGACGCGAAGAAAACCCGGGTTCTGCCTTGGCTCGACCGTGCGTCCCTTCGCGTCCTTCGCGGACGAGAACTGAATTCTGAGGAAACAAAGTGAGCGCAATCATTGATGTCATCGCCCGGGAAATCCTCGACTCCCGCGGCAATCCCACCGTCGAAGTCGACGTCCTGCTGGAATCCGGCGTGCTGGGCCGCGCGGCCGTGCCGTCGGGCGCGTCGACCGGCAGCCGCGAGGCGATCGAGCTGCGCGACGGCGACAAGTCGCGCTACCTGGGCAAGGGTGTGCTGCGGGCCGTCGAGCACGTCAACACCGAGATCTGCGAGGCGATCATCGGGCTGGATGTCGAGGACCAGGCCTTCATCGACAAGACCATGATCGAGCTCGACGGCACCGAGAACAAATCGCGCCTTGGCGCCAATGCGCTGCTGGCCGTGTCGATGGCCTGTGCCCGGGCCGCCGCCGAGCAGGCGGGGCTGCCGCTGTACCGCTACCTCGGTGGCGCGGCGCCGATGGCGCTGCCGGTGCCGATGATGAACATCATCAACGGCGGTGCGCACGCGAACAACAACATCGACATGCAGGAGTTCATGATCATCCCGGTCGGCGCGCCGAGCTTCCGCGAGGCACTGCGCTACGGCGCCGAGGTCTTCCATGCGCTGAAGAAGCTGCTGGACGACGCCGGCATGGCGACCACCGTCGGCGACGAAGGCGGCTTCGCACCCAACCTCGAATCGCACGAGGCGGCGCTGAAGCTGATCGTCCAGGCGATCGAGAAGGCCGGCCTGCAGCCCGGCATCGACGTTGCGATCGGCGTCGACTGCGCCAGCTCCGAGTT
This sequence comes from Thiobacillus sp. SCUT-2, assembly GCF_035621355.1. Lineage (NCBI taxonomy): Bacteria > Pseudomonadati > Pseudomonadota > Betaproteobacteria > Nitrosomonadales > Thiobacillaceae > Thiobacillus > Thiobacillus sedimenti. Next base: position 709,772 of record NZ_CP141769.1, read on the forward strand.
CTACAAGGACGGCCTCTACCATCTCGACTCCGAGGGCCTCAAGCTGACCGCGGCGCAGTTCGCCGACTACCTTGCCGCCTGGTGCGACAAATACCCCGTCATCAGCATCGAGGACGGCATGGCCGAGGGGGACTGGGACGGGTGGAAGCTCCTGACGGACAAGCTGGGCCGCCGGGTGCAGCTGGTGGGCGACGACCTTTTCGTCACCAACACGAAGATCCTCAGGGAAGGCATCGAGAAGAATATTGCCAACTCGATCCTCATCAAGGTGAACCAGATCGGCACCCTGTCCGAGACCTTCCAGGCCATCGAGATGGCCAAGCAGGCCGGCTACACCGCCGTGATCTCGCACCGCTCGGGCGAGACCGAGGACACCACGATCGCCGACCTCGCGGTCGCGACCAACGCGCGCCAGATCAAGACCGGTTCGCTGTCGCGTTCCGATCGCATGGCCAAGTACAACCAGCTGCTGCGCATCGAGGAAGAACTTGGCGACGCGGCGAGCTACCCCGGACGCGATGCGTTCCGCCAGCGCGGCTGATTCGGGCAGGCTGTTTGCGCGCATCCGTGCCCGGGGGCGGACCTGGGCGCTGGCGATCGCCATTGCGCTGCTGCAATATCCGCTCTGGCTGGGCCAGGGTGGATGGTTGCAGGTGCGCGAGGGCATGCAGAAAATCGAACTCCAGCGGGCACTGAACCAGCGCCTGCAGACCCGCAATGCAAGCTTGCTGGCCGAGCTCAACGACCTCAAGCAGGGGCGCGACGCGATCGAGGAGCGCGCGCGCAATGACCTGGGCATGATGGCGCCGGACGAATGGTTCGTCCGCGTCGTGCGGCCCAATCCGTCCAGTCGGGAAAACAAACAATGAGTGATCTGCAAATCGGCTTGCTGGCCGTGGGTGGGGTGGTCGTCGCCGCGGTGCTGGTATTCAACTGGATTCAGGAGCGGCGCTTCCGCAAGCAGGCGGACGCAGCCTTCCGGACGCCGGCGGGCGACGCGCTGATGCAGGGCGGCGTGCCGGCGCAAGACAGCCGCGAACGCGTCGAGCCTTCGCTGGACGAGCGGGCCTTCGATGCCGACGACGCCGACGTGCATGTGCAGCTGTCGGGGGCCGTGCCGGCCACGCCGGTAGAGGCAGCGCCGTCCGGCCGCGCCGAGCCCGCCCCGGCGGCGGCCCAGCCGTCGCGGACATCCGCCCAGGCCCCGGCCGCGCCGGCGGCGCCCTACGACGAACTGATCGAATACCGCGCCCGCATCGGCGGGGAAGGCGTGGTCGCGAGCGCGCTTGCGGGCGCATACAGCCAGACGCGCGCGCTGGGCAAGGCCGTGCGCTGGGCCGGCCTGCCGGCGGGGATGTCCGCCTGGGAGGAATTCCAGCCCTGGCGCGACGTCCGCTACCAGCAGCTGGTCGTCACCATGCAGCTGGCGGACCGCAATGGCGCCGTGCAGGAAGAACAGCTTGCCGCCCTGTGCGACGTGCTGCAGACCGCGGCACAGGCCAACGGCCTGCGTCTGGCGTGCGACGACATGGTCGATGCGCTCGAGCGCGCCCAGGCGATCGACCGCTTCTGCGTCGACGTCGACGTGCTGATCGGCCTCAACGTCGTCGCGCGCGGCGAGGGCGCGGTGAACCTGGCGCGCATCGTGCACGAAGCCGAGACGAGCGGGATGGCGCTCGGGGCCGATGGTGTGTTCCAGCTGCTCGACAGCCGCGGCGAGCCGCTCTACGCCCTGTGCAACCATGACGCCGAGCCCTTCGTCGCCGGCATGGTGGAAGGGCAGACCTCGCAGGGCGTCACCCTGCAGTTCGACGTGCCGCGCGTGCCGGACGGCCTCAAGGTGTTCGACGGCATGGTGGCATTCGGCCGCCGCCTCGCCAACGAGGTCGGCGGCATCCTGGTCGACGACAATCTGCGCCCGCTGACGGACGCAGGCATCGAGAAGATCCGCAGCCAGCTCCAGCAGATCTACGAGCGCATGGAAGCGCGCGGGGTGCCCTCCGGTTCGCGGCGATCCCTGCGTCTGTTCTCCTGATGAAACCCGATGTTCTGGCGCGCGCTGCCGCGCTGCGCCAGGAGATCGAACGCCACAACTACGCCTACTATGTCCTCGACGCGCCGACGATTCCGGACGCGGAATTCGATCGGCTGTTCCGCGAACTGCAGGAACTCGAGGCGGCCCATCCTGAACTTGCCACGCCCGATTCGCCCACCCAGCGTGTCGGCGGTCGCCCGCTCGATGCCTTTCCCAAGGTCCGCCACGCCGTGCCGATGCTGTCGATCCGCACCGAGACCGACACCGAGGCGAGCGGCGCGCGCGCCTTCGACGCGCGGGTGCGCAAGGAGCTCGGCCTCGCCGACGGTGATCCGCCGGTCGAATACAACGCCGAGCTGAAATTCGACGGCCTGGCGATCAATCTGCGCTACGAGCACGGCGTGCTGGTTCACGCCGTGACGCGCGGCGACGGCGAGACGGGCGAGGACGTCACCCAGAACGTCCGGACCGTCCACGCCATTCCGCTGCGCCTGCGCGCCGACAAGCCGCCGGCCGTGCTCGAGGTGCGCGGCGAGGTGTTCATGCGGCGCGACGCTTTCGAACGCTACAACGCCCGGCAGCGTGCCGCGGGCAGACCCACGCTGGTCAACCCGCGCAATGGCGCCGCAGGCAGCATTCGCCAGCTCGATCCCCGGCTTGCCGCCCAGCGTCCGCTGTCGTTCTTCGCTTACGGCCTCGGCGAGGTGCGGGCGTGGCCGCATGCCCCGGCGACCCACAGCGCGACGCTCGACGCACTGGAAAAGCTGGGCGTGCCGGTGTGCGCCGAGCGTCGCGTCTGCCGCGGCGCGGACGCGCTCGTCGCCTTTCATGCCGAGATCGCGGCGCGGCGCGACCGGCTGCCGTTCGACATCGACGGCGTGGTGTACAAGGTCAACCGGCTCGATCTGCAGCGCGAACTCGGCTTCGTCACGCGCGAGCCGCGCTGGGCGGTGGCGCACAAGTATCCGGCGCAGGAGCAGCTGACCGTGGTCGAGGCCATCGAGGTCCAGGTCGGGCGGACCGGCGCGCTGACGCCGGTCGCGCGCCTCGCGCCGGTGTTCGTCGGCGGCGTGACGGTGACCAATGCCACCCTGCACAACCAGGACGAGATCGACCGCAAGGACGTGCGCGTCGGCGATACGGTCATCGTGCGGCGGGCCGGCGACGTCATTCCCGAGGTCGTGTCCGTGGTGCCGGAGCGCCGTCCTCAGCCGGCGCCACCGCGCTTCGATCTGCTCAAGAGCTTTCCGGTCTGCCCGGAGTGCGGCTCGCACGTGGTGCGCCTCGAAGACGAAGCGGTCGCGCGCTGTACCGGCGGCCTCTATTGTCCGGCGCAGCGCAAGCAGGCCCTGCTCCACTTCGCGTCGCGCCGCGCGATGGACATCGAAGGCCTGGGCGACAAGCTGGTCGACCAGCTCGTCGAGCGCGGCCTGGTGCACACGCCGGCCGATGTTTACCGCCTCGACCTCGCTACGCTCGCAGGCCTTGAGCGCATGGCCGAAAAGTCGGCGGCCAATCTGCTGGTGGCGATCGAAGCCAGCAAGACCACGACGCTGGCGCGTTTCATCTTCGCGCTGGGCATCCGTAATGTCGGGGAAACCACCGCCAAGGACCTGGCCCGCCATTTCGGCTCGCTCGACACGCTGCTTGCCGCGACGGAGGACGAGCTGATTGCGGTGCGCGACGTCGGCCCCATCGTCGCGCAGTCGATCGTGCAGTTCTTCGCCGAGCGGCACAACCTCGACGTGGTCCGCAAGCTGCGTGACGCCGGCGTGCACTGGCCGGAATCGGCCGGGATGCAGCAGTCGGCTGGTATCCTAGCGGGCAAGACGCTGGTGCTGACCGGGACGCTGCCGACGCTGACCCGCGACGCCGCCAAGGAGAAGATCGAGGCCGCAGGCGGCAAGGTGGCAGGGTCGGTGTCGAAGAAGACCGACTATGTCGTCGCGGGCGAGGAGGCCGGCAGCAAGCTGGCCAAGGCGCAGGAACTCGGGGTGACGATCCTCGACGAGGCCGGGCTGCTGGCCCTGCTGGGGCCGGCGCACCGGAAGCCCGGCCAGCAGGGTTTTGATTTCTGAACCAAGAACAAACAGGGAAGAGACATGCAAAAAGTCAAGAAAGCCGTGTTCCCGGTTGCCGGCCTCGGCACCCGGTTTCTGCCGGCGACCAAGGCCAGCCCGAAGGAGATGCTGCCCATCGTCGACAAGCCGCTGATCCAGTATGCGGTCGAGGAGGCGATGGACGCGGGCATCACCGACATCATCTTCATCAGCAGCCGCACCAAGCGCACCGTCGAGGACCATTTCGACAAGGCCTACGAACTGGAGACCGAACTCGCGGCGCGCGGCAAGAATCGCGTGCTCGACCTCGTCCAGTCGATCCGCCCCGCCGGCGTCAATTTCATCTACATCCGCCAGGCCGAGGCACTCGGCCTGGGCCATGCGGTGCTGTGCGCGCAGCCGGTGGTCGGCAACGAGCCGTTCGCCGTCATCCTCGCCGACGACCTCATCGACGGCAACCCGCCGGTCATGAAGCAGATGGTCGACCAGTACGACTACTACCAGTGCTCGGTGCTCGGCGTGCAGCAGGTCGCGCCCGAGGAAACCGCATCCTACGGCATCGTCGACGCGACGCCGATGGCGGAACGCATCTCGCGCGTCAACGCCATCGTCGAGAAACCCAAGCCCGAGGACGCGCCCTCGACCCTGGGCGTGGTGGGACGCTACATCCTGACGCCGCGCATCTTCCATCACATCCAGAACCTGAAGCCGGGCGCGGGCGGCGAACTGCAGCTCACCGACGCCATTGCCGCGCTGCTGAAGGAGCAGCAGGTGCTGGCCTACGCCTACGACGGCATCCGCTACGACTGCGGCAGCAAGCTCGGCTACCTGCAGGCGACCGTCGAATATGCCTTGAAGCACAGCGAAGTCAGCGAAGGCTTCAGCGCCTACCTCAAGTCGCGCGTCTGTTGAGGCACATGCCGCCGGGATTGCCGGGCGGGCCTGTGTCTGCCTGAGCCGAACCGGTTCTGCTCATTCGTCCTGCCAGGCATCGGCCTGGGGCGCCGGGATCATGCGCGGAATCCGTGCCTTGCAATTGGGGTACGCCTGCGCGACCGTCACGACCACGTAGCGCCGCGCCGTCGGCCAGACATCGGCATGCGCGGCAGCCTCCTCGACGATGCGCGCGCGACCGTTCACCCGCATGCGCGTCCGCTGCTGGAAATCGACGAACAGCAGGCCGACATGCGGATTCGCCAGAATATTGCCGAGTGAGTTGTAGAGCCTGTTGCCGGAGAAATCGGGGAATACCAGCGTACGTTCGTCCTGCACCCGCAGCAGGGGATAGGGCTCGCCCGAGGCATTGGGTTCGCGTCCGCGAAAGCTGCAGTCGCATTCCCCGCGTGCATTGGCCGTGGCCAGAAAGAAGAACGGCTGGCTTTCCAGGAAAGTTGCCAGCGCAGGCGTCAGGCGGTCGCGCAGCATGGCCGCCAGCCGCGCCCCGTCCCACGTCGGCCCGCCGTGGAAGCGGCGTTGTGCCTCGATTTCGCCCGGGTGCAGCAGGGGCGGGGTGCCCGTATCGTGCATGGTTTCTTGCCTCCGATGACACCTACAAGCCCAGGTCGCTCAGCCCTGGATGCTCGTCCGGACGACGGCCCAGCGGCCAGAAGAACTTGCGGTCGGCGTCCCTGATCGGCAGGTCGTTGATGCTCGCATGGCGGTGCGTCATGAATCCCTGTTCGTTGAACGCCCAGTTCTCGTTGCCGTAGGAGCGGTACCACTGGCCCGAGTCGTCGTGCCATTCGTAGGCGAAGCGCACTGCGATGCGGTTGCCGCCGCAGGCCCACAGTTCCTTGATCAGACGATAGTCGAGTTCACGCGCCCACTTGCGTTCGAGAAAGCGCTGCACTTCCGCGCGGCCGGCCGGGAATTCGGCGCGGTTGCGCCAGCGCGTGTCTTCCGTGTACACCAGCACCACGCGCGCGGGGTCGCGCGTGTTCCAGGCGTCCTCGGCCATGCGCACCTTCTGTCGGGCACTGTCCTCGGTGAAGGGGGGAAGGGGCGGTTTGGTTTCCATGGGATCTCCCGGGTTGGGGTAGACAGGTCTGTCTACATGGGCCCAGTCTAGTCGGTGTAGACAGATCTGTCTACAATGCCGGCATGACACCCGATCCCCAGGGCTCCGGCACGCCTTCCGCCCGCGACCGCATCCTGCACACCGCGCACGATCTCTTCTACCGCGACGGCATACGCGCCACCGGCATCGACCGCGTCATCGCCGAGTCGGGCGTGGCCAAGCTCACCTTCTACCGGCATTTCCCCAGCAAGAACGACCTGATCCGCGCCTATCTGGACTATCGCCACCAGCGCTGGCTGGCCTGGTTCGCGGGCGCGCTGGCGCGGCACGGCGGCGGGGCGGACGCCATCGTACCGGCGGTGGGGGAGTGGCTGCGCGATCCGGGCTACCGCGGCTGCGCCTTCATCAACAGCGTGAGCGAACTCGCCGGCAGCCTGCCCGAGGTCGTCGACATCACACGCGCGCACAAGGCCGACGTGGCCGCTGCCATCGCCGCCGTGCTGCCGGCCTCGCGCCAGCGCGCCAAGCTGGCGCAGGCGATCGCGCTGGCCATCGACGGCGCCATCGTGCGCGCGCAGTTCGACACCACGCCCGACGTGGCGCTGGATGCACTGAAGCGCATCGTCAAATCGCTGCTGGCGGAATAGAAGGCTCGCTGCCGTGCCGCCAGACGGCGGCTTCGAGTGCGTCGCCCGGCGCCATGCCCTGCGCGAGCAAGGCCACGACGATCCCGGTTAGACGGTCGCCCGAACCTGCCTGGGCGAGATGCGGGCCGCCGGTCGTGTTGATCGCATAGCGGCCCTGCGGGTGCGTGACGACGGTGCCTGCGCCCTTGAGGGCGACGTGGGCGCGGAAACGGCGGGCGAGCATGCTTGCCGCGGCAATCCGGTCGGCCTGCACGTCGTACGTGCCGCATGCGAGCAGACGCGCGGCCTCGCCGGGGTGCGGGGTCAGCAGCGTCGGCGCGGTGCGTCGCGCCGCCATTTCGCTCAGGGCCGGATCGCCCGCCAGCAGGTTGAGGGCATCGGCATCCAGGACCAGCGGACAGGTCGAGGCGAGCGCGGTTTCGAGCAGTACGCGTGCCTGCGCGGCCTGGCCCAGGCCCGGGCCGAGTGCCAGCACGTCGAGCGGCGCGGCGACCAGACGTTCCGGCGGCGCAAACATCAGGCGCGGCTCGCCATAGTCGACCGCTACGCGCGCATCGAGCACGCCCAGCGTGACCGCACCTGCGCCGTACGCCAGCGCCGCACGTCCGGCGATGAGCGCCGCGCCGACCATGCCTTGCGCACCGCCGACCACGCCGGCATGGCCGAAGACGCCCTTGTGGCTGTTGCGCGGCCGCGGCGGCAGGCGATGGCGCGCTTCCAGCCGGGTCAGCGCGCTGCCGGCGACGGCCGGCAGCATGTCCGGTTCGACGCCCAGCGCGTCGAGATGGAGGGTGCCGGCATGGTCCGGTCCGTCGGCGGTCAGCAGCCCCGGCTTCAAGCCGAGAAAGGTCAGCGTGTGGTCGGCACGCACGGCGCAGCCACGGACCTGGCCGGTGTCGCCGTCGAGGCCGCTGGGCACGTCGAGCGCCAGCCGGGGGCAGGCCATGGCGTTGGCGAGCCCGATCCAGCGCGCGTCCTCGCCTTCGATCGCGCGCACCAGACCGACTCCGTAAAGCCCGTCGACCACCAGCCCGAAGGATTGCCCCGCCGGGACGTCCGTGAGCGCGTTTCCTCCCGCGTCGCGCCAGTCGGCCCAGGCGCGCGCGGCATCGGGCGGCAGGCGGGCCGGATCGGCGCGGCTCACGACGACCACGCGAAATCCCTGGGCGGCAAGCAGCCGAGCGGTCACGAGGGCGTCGCCGCCGTTGTTGCCGGGGCCGGCGAGGACCAGGATCGGCTCGCCGGTATCCCGGGCGAGCATGCAAGCCAGATCGGCCGCGGCGGCGCCGGCGCCCGCCATCAGCGGACGGCCGGGATGGGCGGCGGTCCAGCGGTGCTCGATTTCGCGAAGGTCGGCAGCGGCGAACAGCGGCGGCGAGACGAGCGTGAACGGATCGATCGGCATCGGGGGCAAGCTCGAAGTGGGCGTGGGTGCATCTTAATCCGGCGGCCGGGGCGACTTGCAAGCGCGGCGACGGAATCTACACTTCGAAGCATCCGGATGTTTGCAGGACGCTGCCATGGATATTCGTCATCGCAACCCCGGGGGGGCGCCGGTCGTGCAGTGCGCCGACGAAGACACCTGCACGGTGTTCAGCTGCGAAGTCTGTCTGGTGGAAATCCCCCCCGATGCAGTCAAGCTGATGGATGCGCAGGACTACGTCCATCATTTCTGCGGCCTCGATTGCCTCGAAATCTGGCAGCGGCAGGCCGCCCACCCGCAACCGGCCCGTCCGGCGAGGCGCTTCGATCGGCTAAAATAGCGTCTTTGCCCTGTTTGCAAAGACGCACATGTCTTCCATCGTATCGCTCCCCGGCAGCGCCGCGCTGTCCGTCTTCCGACTCGACAAAATTCGCCAGGAGGCGGCCCGGCTCGGGGTGGCGTTGGGCGAGGTGAAGGCGCGCTACTGGCACTTCCTCGAACTCGACGCGGAACTGGATGCGGCGGCGCAGGCGCAGGTCGACCGGACGCTCGCCTACGGCACGCCGACCGACGTGCCGGCGGCCGGCGAGGTGCGGATTCTGGTCACGCCGCGCCCCGGCACGATTTCGCCGTGGTCGTCGAAGGCGACGGACATCCTGCGGAACAGCGGCCTTGCGCAGCTGCGCCGCATCGAGCGCGGCGTGGCCTATTCGCTGCGCGATCCGCAGGGCGCAGCCCTGTCGGACGAAGCGCTCGCCGCGGTGCTGCCGCTGCTGCACGACCGCATGACCGAGGCCGTGCTGCAGTCGCTCGACGCGGCGCGCCAGCTGTTCCAGCACGTGCCGCCGCGCGCGCTGCTGAGCGTCGATGTCCTCGCGGGCGGGCGCGCCGCGCTGGAGGCGGCCAACCGCGAACTGGGGCTCGCGCTGTCCGACGACGAGGTCGCGTATCTGGTCGACAATTTCAGCCGCATGGGGCGCAACCCCACCGACGTCGAGCTGATGATGTTCGCGCAGGCCAACTCCGAGCATTGCCGCCACAAGATCTTCAACGCCGCCTGGGTGATCGACGGCGAGGCGCAGGCGAAGTCGCTGTTCGGCATGATCCGCGACACCCACGCCGCGCACCCCGCGGGGACGGTGGTGGCCTACTCCGACAATTCGTCGGTGATCGAGGGGGCCGAGATCGAGCGCTTCTACCCGCGCGCCGACGGCAGCTATGCCTACAGCAGCGAACTGACCCACGTGCTGATGAAGGTCGAGACGCATAACCACCCGACCGCGATCTCGCCCTTCCCGGGTGCGGCCACCGGCAGCGGCGGCGAGATCCGCGACGAGGGCGCCACCGGCGTCGGCTCCAAGCCCAAGGCCGGCCTCGCCGGCTTCTCGGTGTCGAATCTCAATATTCCCGGCTTCGAGCAGCCCTGGGAGGTCGAGCCCTACGGCAAGCCCGACCGCATCGTCAGCCCGCTGGCGATCATGCTCGAGGGCCCGATCGGCGCCGCCGCCTTCAACAACGAGTTCGGCCGGCCCAACCTCGCCGGCTATTTCCGCACCTTCGAGGAAACCGTCGCCGGCGAGCGGCGCGGCTATCACAAGCCGATCATGCTGGCCGGCGGCGTCGGCATGATCCGCGACGACCATGTGCACAAGAAGCTGCTGCCGACGGGCACCCTGCTGATCCAGCTCGGCGGCCCCGGCATGCTGATCGGGCTGGGCGGCGGCGCGGCCTCGTCGATGGACACCGGCGCCAACGCAGCCGATCTCGATTTCGATTCGGTGCAGCGCGGCAATCCGGAGATGGAGCGGCGTGCGCAGGAGGTCATCGACCGCTGCTGGCAGCTGGGCGAGGCGAACCCGATCCTGTCGATCCACGACGTCGGCGCCGGCGGACTGTCGAATGCGCTGCCCGAGCTGGTGCATGGCGGCGGCCGCGGCGGCCGCTTCGAGCTGCGCGCCGCGCCGTCGGAGGAATCCGGCATGTCGCCGCGCGAGATCTGGTGCAACGAGGCGCAGGAGCGCTACGTGCTGGCGATCCCGCCGGCGCGCCTCGACGAGTTCCGCGCGATCTGCGAGCGCGAGCGCTGCCCGTTCGCCGTGCTGGGCGAGGCCACCGAGGAGAACCACCTCTTGGTCACCGACAGCCACTTCGGCAACGCGCCGGTCGACGTCAGCCTCGACGTCATCCTCGGCAAGCCGCCGAAGATGACGCGCGACGTCGCGCACCGGCCGGCCACGCCGGCGCCGCTCGCACTCGACGGCATCGACCTCAAGGATGCGGCCTACCGCGTGCTGGCGATGCCCGGCGTGGCGTCCAAGATGTTCCTGATTTCCATCGGCGACCGCACCGTCGGCGGCCTCACCGTGCGCGACCAGTGCGTCGGGCCGTGGCAGGTGCCGGTCGCCGACTGCGCGATCACGCTCGCCGGCTACAAGACCGTGCAGGGCGAAGCCTTCTCGATCGGCGAGCGTGCGCCGCTGGCGCTGATCGATGCGCCGGCCTCGGGCCGCATGGCCATCGTCGAGGCGATCACCAACCTCGCCGCGGCGCGCGTCGACGGGCTCGGTCAGGTGAAGCTGTCGGCGAACTGGATGGCGCCGGCCGGCCATCCGGGCGAGGACGCCGCGCTGTTCGACACCGTCGCCGCGGTCTCGCAGTACTGCCAGGCGCTCGGCGTGTCGATCCCGGTCGGCAAGGACTCGATGAGCATGAAGACCGTGTGGCAGGGGGGCGCGGAGAAGAAGACCGTGACCTCGCCGATCTCGCTGGTGATCTCGGCCTTCGCCACCACGCCCGACGCCACCTGCCACCTGACGCCGCAGCTGCGCACCGACGCCGGCGACACCGACCTCGTCCTGATCGACCTCGGCCGCGGCAAGAACCGTCTGGGTGGATCGAGTTTCGCCCAGGCCTACAGGCAGGTCGGTGACCGCGGCCCGGACGCGCCGCTGGCCGAGGCGCTCAAGGCCTTCTTCGATACCGTGCAGGCGCTGAACGCCGACGGCAAGCTGCTCGCCTATCACGACCGCTCCGACGGCGGCCTGTTCGCGGCGCTGTGCGAAATGGCCTTCGCGGGCCATTGCGGGGTCGAGGTCGACGTCGACGAGCTGTGCTCGGAGAAGATCCGTCACGACGCCGAGGACGATGGCGTCCCCGAGCCGGACATGCGCGACCCGCGCGGCTACTCCGAGCGCATTTTCAACGTGCTGTTCAGCGAGGAGGCGGGCGCCGTGCTGCAGGTGCGCCGTTCCGACACCCAGGCGGTGATGGAGTCCTTCTTCGCCGCGGGGCTGCGCGGCGAGTTCTACATCATCGGCCAGCCCAGCGCGGGCGATCGCGTGCGCGTGTCGCGCCGCGAGCGCGTGGTCCTCGACGAGGCGCGCACCGACCTGCAGCGCGCCTGGGCGCGCACCAGCTGCGAGATGGCGAAGCTGCGCGACAACCCGGCCTGCGCCGAGCAGGAATATGCGAGCCACGCCGACGCGGCCGATCCCGGCCTGCGCTGCGCCCCCACCTTCGATGTCGAGGACGACATTGCGGCGCCGTTCGTCGCTACCGGGAAACGGCCGCGCGTGGCCGTGCTGCGCGAGCAGGGCGTCAATGGCCAGGTCGAGATGGCCGCGGCCTTCGACGCCGCCGGTTTCGCGGCGGTCGACGTCCACATGAGCGACATTCTCGCGGGCCGTGCGCGCCTGGCCGATTTTGCCGGCCTCGCCGCCTGCGGCGGCTTCAGCTACGGCGACGTGCTCGGCGCGGGCGGCGGCTGGGCCAAGTCGATCCTGTTCAATCCGCGTGCGCGCGACGAGTTTTCGGCCTTCTTCCAGCGTGGCGACACGTTCGCGCTGGGGGTGTGCAACGGCTGCCAGATGATGAGCCAGCTGCACGACCTGATTCCCGGCGCCGAGGCCTGGCCGCGCTTCGAACGCAACCTGTCGGAGCAATTCGAGGCGCGCTTCGCGCTGGTCGAGGTGCTCGATTCCCCCTCGCTGTTCTTCGCCGGCATGGCGGGCTCGGTGATGCCGATCGCGGTGTCGCACGGCGAAGGCCGGGTGGACTTCCGCGATCCCGCGCATGCCGCGCGGGCGCTTGCGACCCTTCGCTATGTCGACCATCGCGGCGCGCCGACCGAGACCTATCCGATGAACCCGAATGGCTCGGCCGGCGGCCTGACCGGCTTCACGACGCCCGATGGGCGCTTCAGCATCCTGATGCCGCATCCAGAGCGGGTGTTCCGCGCCGCCCAGCTGTCCTGGCGGCCCGACGGCATGACCGGCGACGGCCCGTGGCTGCGGATGTTCCGCAACGCCCGGCGCGCGGTTGGGTGATGCGCGTTGATATGCGAAAATAGCGGGCTTTGCCGAAATAACCCCGCTTTTTGCCCATGAATGCACCCGAAACTCTCCTGACGGATGACCACCTGCGCGCGCAGGTCAAGCTGCTGGGCACGCTGCTCGGCCAGGTGCTGCTGCAGTTCGCCGGCGAAGACGTGTTCGAGGCCGTCGAAACGCTGCGCCGCGGCTTCGCCGAGCTGCATCAGCAGGAAGACCAGCAGCGGCGCAGCGAGCTGATGGCGATGATCGACGCGATGCCCGCCGCCAAGGTCGAGCTGGTGGTGCGCGCCTTCTCCGCCTATTTCAAGCTCGTCAATGTCGCCGAGGAGAGCTTCGCGCACCGCAACCGCCGCCGCATGCTGTCGCACGGGCTGCCGCTGTGGGAAGGCTCGTTCGATCGTACCGTCGAGGAGCTGAAGGCGCAGGGGATTTCGGTCAACACGCTGCAGGGCATGGTCGACCGCCTGCACTATGCGCCGGTGTTCACCGCCCATCCGACCGAGGCGCGCCGCCGCGCGGTGATGGAGGGCATGCGCCGGGTGTTCCTGATCTGCGACCAGCTCTACAGCCCGACGCTCGGCGTGAACGACCAGCGCGAACTGGAAGCGCAGCTCGCCGCCGAGATCCAGGTGATGTGGCGCACCGACGAGCTGCGCTCCGCCAAGCTCGAGGTGCGCGACGAGGTGCGCAACGGTCTCTACTACGTGCGCGAGGCGCTGTTCGAGGCGGTGCCCAAGGCCTATTACTTCTTCGAGAAGGCGCTGCGCAAGCACTACGGCATGAACGCCGACGGCGTCGCGCCGATCGCCGTGCCGAGCTTCATCCGCTTCGGTTCGTGGATCGGCGGCGATCGCGACGGCAACCCCTTCGTGACGGCGGACGTCACCGAGTGGACGGTGCATACCCAGATGCAGGAGGCGCTGCTGGAATACCGTGCCCGTGTCCGCAGCCTGCGGCAGACGCTGACCCACAGCCGCGACTGGTGCACGCCGTCCGCGGCCTTCTCGGAGCGGCTGCGCGAGTACGAGGACGCGTTCGGCGACCAGGTGTTCCGCGGCACCGCGGTGCAGCTCTACAGCCGCGAACCCTACCGCCGCATGGCCGCGATCATGATGGCGCGGCTCGACGCCAACCTGTCCTACGTCCACCAATGCCTGGCCGACGTGCCGAGCTTCACCTCGCATCTCGCCTACGAGAACGCCGCGGCCTTCCTCGAGGACCTTTACCTGGTGCGCGATTCGCTGATCAGCCACGGCGACCGCATCGTCGCGACGCAGGACCTGCAGGCGCTGATCCGCCTGGTCGAGAGCTTCGGCTTCCACCTGCTGCAGCTCGACATCCGCCAGGAATCGACCGTGCATACGCGCACCGTTGCCGCGGTGCTGCAGCAGATCGACCCCGACTTCGACTACCTGGCCGCGAACGAGACCGACCGCCTGCAGCGGCTGTCGGCGTGGATCGGGCACATCGACCCCATCGAGCTCAACGACGTGTCGTTCGACGACGAGGCGCGCGAGGCGCTCGCGGTGTTCCGCCGCATGGCCAAGCTGCAGGCCGAGGTGGGCGACGAGGTGTTCGGCACCTACGTGATCTCGATGACGCACAGCGCCTCGCACGTGATGGAGGTGATGCTGCTCGCGCGCCTGGTCGGCCTGTGCGGCCACACCGGCAGAGACTGGTTCTGCCGCATCCAGGTGGCGCCGCTGTTCGAGACGGTCGACGACCTGCAGCGCAGCCAGGCGATCCTCGACCAGCTGCTGTCGAACAAGATCTACCGCGGACTGGTGGCCGCCAACGGCAATCACCAGGAAGTCATGCTCGGCTACTCGGATTCGTGCAAGGACGGCGGCATCCTGGCGTCGAACTGGAATCTGTACCAGGCGCAGCTGTCGATCATCGCGCTGACGCAGAAGTACGGCGTCGAGTGCCGCCTGTTCCATGGCCGCGGCGGCACCGTCGGGCGCGGCGGCGGCCCGACCCACGACGCGATCCTGTCGCAGCCGCCCGGCACCGTGAACGGCGAGATCAAGTTCACCGAGCAGGGCGAGATGCTCTACTACAAGTACAGCAATCCCGAGACCGCCAACTACGAAATCGGCATGGGCGTGACCGGCCTCCTGAAGGCGAGCGCGACCGCGCTGAAGAAATGCGAGGTGCGCTACCCGCAGGAATACCTCGACTGGATGCGCGACATCGCCGCGGCGGGCGAGACCGCCTACCGCGGGCTGATCGGGATGGAAGGCTTCATCGACTACTTCTACGAGAACACCCCGGTCAGCGAGCTCGGCACGCTCAACATCGGCAGCCGACCCTCGCACCGCAAGAAGGCCGACCGCTCGTTGGGCTCGATCCGCGCGATCCCCTGGGTGTTCGGCTGGGCGCAGTCGCGCCACACGCTGCCGGCATGGTACGGCATCGGCAGCGCGCTGAAGGGCTTCATCGAGGGCCAGCCCGACGGCCTCGCACACCTGCAGGCGATGTGCCGCGAGTGGCCCTTCTTCCGCGCGCTGCTGTCCAACGTGCAGATGGCGCTGACCAAGGCCGACATGGAGATCGCCGAGGAATACGCCGGCCTGTGCGAACATCCGAATGCGACGGCGATTTACCGGGCCGTGGCGGACGAGTTCGATCTGACCGTATCGACGGTGAAGCAGGTCGCGCAGATCGAGAACCTGCTCGAGGACAATCCCTCGCTGGCGCTGTCGATCTCGCGCCGCCGGCCCTACATGGACCCGATCAACCACATCCAGGTCCGGCTGCTGAAGCGCTATCGCTCCGAGAGCCTGTGGGAATCGGAACAGGATTCGTGGCTGACGCCGCTCAAGCGCTCGATCAACGCGATCGCCGCGGGGATGCGCAACACCGGCTGACATGGACGGAGACGAGGGTTCCGCTCCTGATCGTCCGAAGTCCCGCGGACTGGCCGTCTCGATCGGCCTGAACGTCGTGCTGTTCCTGCTGGCGTGCGGCCTGATGCTGTATGCGTTCATGCTCAACGTCGACCTCGGCGACGTCAAGCGCAGCCTCTCCAAGGAAGCCGAGACGCGCCAGCAGACCGAGCAGTACCTGATCGAAACGCGCAATCGCCTCACCGAGAGCCTGCGCGAAATCGAGCAGCTGAAGGCGCAGGTCGCCTACAAGGAGGCCGACGCCGCGCAGGCTGCCGCCGCGGCCAAGCCGGCACTGCCGGTCGTCGTCTCCTTCCGCTCTTCGCTGCTGGGAAAGGGCCTGGTGGCGGAGATCGAGAACACCAGCGAGCGCTACCTCACCGTGATGCTCGCCGTGCGCAATCCGACGCTGGCGACGGCCAAGCGCTTCAAGCTGGATCTCGCACCGCGCGCCACGACCGGTTTCGGCCACCTCGAGGGCTGGCAGTTCGCTTCCGGCGACGAACTCAGCCTGTTCAACGACGACTTCAACGCGCTTAAGATCACCGTGCCCTGAAGGCACGGCGGCGCATCCAGGCCCGCGCGGCAAGCCTCGGGCGCCGCACTGGATTTCCCGCCCCGGCTGTGATAAAAAAGACTTCACTGTCTGAAGTCTGGGTGCCCCGATGACCGCCACCACGCTGGAACTGCTCCAGAAATACAGCGTACCCGGCCCGCGCTACACGTCCTATCCGACCGCGCCGTATTTCAGCAAGGCCTTCGGCGAGGCCGACTGGCTCGACGCATTGAATGCGCCGGCGGCCGACCGGGGGCTCTCCTTGTACGCCCATATCCCGTTCTGCGACTCGCTCTGCTACTACTGCGGCTGCAACATGGTGGCGACGCGGGACTATCGCAAGACCCAGCCCTATCTGGCCGCGCTGGACCGGGAGATGGCGCGCACCGCCGAGCACGTCGACCCGGCGCGCCTGGTGCACCAGCTGCATTGGGGCGGCGGCACGCCGACCTATCTGAACCCCGACGACATCCGCCGGCTGATGGCGATGATGCGCACGCACTTCAAGGTGGCCGACGATGCCGAAATCAGCTGCGAGGCCGATCCACGCGAGCTGACGCGCGCCCATCTGGAGGCCTTGCGCGAATCCGGCTTCAACCGCATCTCGTTCGGCGTGCAGGACATGGATCCGGCGGTGCAGCAGGCGGTCAACCGCATCCAGCCCGAGGCGCTGATCCAGCAGGTGATCGACTGGTCGCGCGAACTCGGGTTCGCCAGCATCAACCTGGACCTGATCGTGGGCCTGCCGAAGCAGACGGTCTCCAGCTTCCGCCGCACGCTCGAACGCGTGACCCAATGGTCGCCGGACCGGCTGGCCGTGTTCTCGTACGCCCATGTGCCGTGGCTGAAGAAGCACCAGAACCTGATCCGCGAGGCCGAGCTGCCGGACGCGGCCACCCGCCTCGACCTGCAGCAGGCGGTCAACGAAATCCTCGGCACGGCAGGCTACGTCAACATCGGTCTCGACCATTTCGCGCGGCCGGAGGACGAACTGGTGCGCGCGCAGCAGAACAAGACCTTGTGGCGGAATTTCCAGGGCTACACGACGCACAAGGACTGCGACATTCTCGCGTTCGGCGTATCCAGCATCAGCCAGACCGCCGACGTGTACATGCAGAACGACAAGAGCCTCAAGCGCTACGAGGACCGCATCGCCCGAGACGGCTTCGCCGTCGAACGCGGCGTGAAGCTCAGCCGCGACGACCAGATCCGCCGCGACGCGATCACCCGCGTGATGTGCGATCTGGAGCTCGACTTTGCAGCCTTCGGCCGGGAGTGGGACATCGTCTTCAGCGACTATTTCGCCGAGCCCCTGGCCGACCTGCGGCCCCTCGCCGACGACGGGCTGGTCGAAATCGAGGCGGAGCGCATTCGCGTCACGCCGCGCGGGCGCCTGTTCCTCCGCAACATCGGCATGTGCTTCGACCGCTACCTCAAGGAAGCCGCCAGCCAGCAGCCGCGTTATTCCCGGACCGCCTGACTCCGTGTCGGACGCGCCACGGCGGCAGGCCGCGTCGTGTTGACAAATCGGCGGTGACTTCGGGATAGTCTGCCGTTAACAAGATGGCGGAGCGCGACACTATGAGGCAAGCGGAACGGGCCCGGCGCGGCGCTCGAAACGCATGACGCCGGGCGACCGATCAGGCGTCGACCCGCGTCCTGCGCAGCTGTCCCGGTATCGCCTGCTTGTTCCGCTGGCCGCGGGCCTGGGGTATTACCTGAGCGCCAGGCTTGGCGTGGCCGCCTCGGCCATGTCGGAGGGCATTTCCATCTTCTGGCTGCCCAACGGCATCCTGCTGGCCGCCCTGCTGATGGCGCCGCGACGCACATGGCCGCTGTACATGCTGGCGGCCGTGCTCGCGGAGATCGCCGCCGACCTGCCTACATTCACGCTTGCCCAGGCGCTCGGCTTCGCCGCCGTCAACGTGTTCGAGTGCACGCTGGCGGCCATGCTGCTGCAGCGGTTCGCCCGCCCCTTCGTGCTCGACCGCTTGCGCCATGTCGTGCTGTTCGGCGTGTTTGCACTGGTCGTGGCGGCCGGGCTGGCCGCCCTGCTGGGGGCGCTCATCTATTCGCAGACCGTCGCCACCGCCACCTCGTTCTGGACCTTCTGGATGATCTGGTGGCTGGGCGACGGCCTGGGGGTGCTGCTCGTCACGCCGCTCCTGCTGAGCTGGCTGCAGGGCAGCGGCGAGCCGACCGAACGCCGCCATCTGGAAGCGATGGCGCTGTTCGTGTCGACCCTGCTGCTGACGATCTGGGTGTTTACCCACGCTCCCGACAGCACTGACATTCCCCGACGCCCCTTCCTGCTGGTGCCGCTGTCGCTCTGGGCGGCGGTCCGCTTCGGCGTGCGGGGAGCGGCCAGCATCGGATTGCTGGTTGCGGCCATCGGCATCGCCGCGAGCCTCCATGGCATGGGTCCGCTGGTGGTGGCGACGCCGGAGCATACGAGCCTGCTGCTGCAGGAGTTCCTGGCGGTGCAGGCGCTGTCGTCCCTTGTGCTGGCCGCCTTGCTGCAGGAGGTGCGCACCACGCACGGGGCACTCAATCGCTTGAACCGCGAACTTGAGGCGCGGGTGGAGGCGCGCACCCGCGAACTGCAGCAGGCCATCCAGCATCTCGAGGAGCTGGCTTCGACCGACCCGCTCACGGGCGCCAGCAACCGCCGTCATTTCCTCGAGGTGGCGCGGACCGAGATCAGCCGTGCCAGGCGTCAGGGCTCTCCCCTGTCGGTGGTCATGTTGGACATCGATTTCTTCAAGGCGATCAACGATCGCTTCGGCCACGAGATCGGCGACAAGGTGCTGGCGGGGCTGGCCGCCACCGTGCATACGTCCCTGCGTGGGGGCGACATCTTTGCCCGTCTGGGCGGCGAGGAGTTCATTCTCATGCTGCCGGGGCAGGGCATCGACGAGGCGTATCAGCTGGCCGAGCGCCTGCGGGTGCGGGTCGCGTCGATGGAGGTGCCCGATTGTCCGGCAGGCATCACCATCAGCGCCGGGGTGGCGGGCCTGCAGGATGCCGGCGACGAGATCGGCACCCTGCTGCGGCGGGCCGACCAGGCGCTCTACGAGGCCAAGCACCGGGGCCGCAACCGGACCTGCATCGCGGAAACGGGTCTGGGGCCGACCGTTGCGGACGCGTAGGCATCAGCAGCAGCCGCTTCCGTCGTCGCGCTTGGGGCAGCCTTCGGGCCGCTTGCGCGGCGGCAGCGGGCAGCGGTTGATCTCGTCCGCGCTACGCTGGAAGTAGCAGGTCAGGGCGCTGGACGCGATGCCCAGCAGCCAGAACACGAAGAAGCCGACGGTGTAGGCGGCGATGCGCTGACCGATCAGGGCTTCGCCGCGGTACATGAGCTGCAGCGGGTCGAACAGCGTCGTGAAAACGATGTCCGCCACCCCCGCGACGAGGAAGGACGGCCACAGGATATGGATGAGGCGCTGCATCATGGCGTGCTTCTCCTCTGCCGGGTGCTCATTCCTCGGGCGTGTTCATCTTCCGCTTGTACCAGACCATCAGCGCGATTGCCATGCCGATGATGAACAGGATGGTGAAGAGGCTCAGCAGGCCGATCGGGCTGCGGAACAGCAAGTCAAGGATGGCGTTCATTCAAGTCTCCCTGGTGTGGTTGAACGACGGGGGCGGATGACAGTGCGACCGCCTTCGCGAACGGCGAATAGACCACGCCCGCGAGGCGCCAGGTCGACGCCGCATCGACCAGCTGCGCATGCCATTTTCCGGCGGGCAGTGGCGGAAGTGCCGCGCGATAGCGGTCGCCGCCGGCCCGATGCAGCACGAGCGTGTGATCCATGCCCTGGTGGGTCGGATGGGCGAGTGTCAGCACCAGTTCGGCGGGGTAGCCCGTCGGATGTCCGGCGAGCGTCAGCAGCAGGACGCCGTCCTCGCTCTCGAGGGTGGCGACGAGGCCCTGCGCGCGCGCGGCGTCGTCGCGCTCCAGCGTCTGGTTGATCGCCAGGCCTTCCTTGTAATAGTCGCCGACGACCAGGCCGTCGGCGGTTCGGGCCGCGATCCACAGCGTGGTCAGGCCGGCGACGACCGCGGTGGCGGGCAGGCTCATCAGGAACCACGGCCAGGGCTCGCGGTACCAGGGTTTGGCGTGCGGAGAGGAACGGGTCATGGCGCCTTCCTTTGCGTACTAGCGGTTGAAGAATTTGGTCGCGGCGTCGGTGCGGATGCCGGGGTCGTCGAGCGCGCGCACCGTGATCGTGACCGGGATGGAGCGCCCCTTCAGCTCCGCCGGATCGGCGATCAGGCTCAGCGGCAGGTCGATGGTCTGCAGGGGGCCGGCGGCAATGTCCCGGGCGCCGGCCGCGACTTGCAGGCCGGCGATTCCGGTGGCCTCGATCGCATAGCGGTGCGGCTGGCCGTCCTTGTTGATGATCTGCAGCCGGTAGACGTTTTCGATCAGGCCCTCGTCGGTTTCCTTCGACAGGGCGGCGCGGTCGCGCACGACGCCGATCGTGAGCGGTACGCGGGTGGCGAGGCTGTAGACGAAGGCGCCGGCGATCAGCGTCAGCAGCACCGTGTAGATGATCGTGCGCGGGCGCAGGACGTGCCGGACGATGCCGGCATCCGGATATTTCCCCTTCACCACGTTTTCCGTCGTGTAGCGGATCAGCCCGCGCGGGTAGCCCATCTTGTCCATGATCTGGTCGCAGCCGTCGATGCAGGCCGCGCAGCCGATGCATTCGTACTGCAGGCCGTTGCGGATGTCGATGCCGGTCGGGCAGACCTGGACGCAGACGCTGCAGTCGACGCAGGTGCCGAGCCCGGCCGCCTTGTAGTCGGTCTTCTTGCTGCGCGGCCCGCGCGGCTCGCCAATGGAGCTGTCGTAGGTGACGGTCAGCGTGTCGGAGTCGAACATCACGCTCTGGAAGCGCGCGTAGGGGCACATGTACTTGCACACCTGCTCGCGCATGAAGCCGGCGTTGCCCCAGGTCGCGAAGGCATAGAACAGGATCCAGAAGGTTTCCCACGGTCCCAGGCTGCCGCTGATCGTCTCCGCCGCCAGCGTCTGGATCGGCGTGAAATAGCCGACGAAGGTGAAGCCGGTCCACAGCGCGATGGCGAACCAGACCGCGTGTTTGAGTCCGCGCTTCCTCAGCTTGGTGGCGTTCCAGGGCGAGGCGTCGAGCTTCCTGCGCGCGACGTGGTCGCCCTCCAGCCAGTTCTCCACCCACATGAAGATCTCGGTGTACACCGTCTGCGGGCACGCGTAGCCGCACCACAGGCGGCCGGCGACGGCGGTGAACAGGAACAGCGACAGCGCCGACAGGATCAGCAGCCCGGTGAGATAGACGAAATCCTGCGGCCAGAACACCAGCCCGAAGATGTAGAACTTGCGCGCGGCGAGGTCGAACAGCACCGCCTGGCGGTGGTCCCACTGCAGCCAGGGCAGGCCGTAGTAGAGCGTCTGCGTGAGCAGCACCAGCGCGATGCGCCAGTTGGCGAATACCCCGTGCACCGCGCGCGGCTGGATCTTCTGCCGGATCGCGTAGAGCTGCTGCTCGGTTGCCGCGTCGGCGGCGGGTTTGTTGTCGTCGGTCACTGCGTTCGTCCGTGAAGGTCTGGGCCGCTGGAGCGCACTGCCGGCAATGCGCTCTAGCGGCCCGCCGGGCGTGCCCGGCGAGATCCGCTTGTTGCCTACCGCCTGCGGCTCACTTCTGCTGCGACAGCCCGTACACGTAGGCCGCCAGCAGGTGGAGCTTGGCCTCCTTGTTGGACGTCGTGCCGAGCGTCTGGGTCATCGCCGGCATGACGCCGTTGCGTCCCTTGCTGATGGTCTCGATGATCGTCGCCTCGCTGCCGCCGTAGAGCCACACCTTGTCGGTGAGGTTGGGCGCGCCCATCGCCTTCATGCCGGTGCCGTCGGGCATGTGGCAGGCAGCGCAGTTCTCGGCGAAGACGGTCTTGCCGGCGGCGGCGAGCGCGGCGTCATGCTTGCGGCCCGACAGCGACAGCACGTAGTTGGCGACCTGCCTGACCTTTTCCGCGCCGAGCGTGTCGCCCCATGCCGGCATCATGGCGGTGCGGCCGTTGGTGATCGTCGCCTTGATGGTCTCGGGATCGCCGCCGTAGAGCCAGTCGTTGTCGGTCAGGTTGGGGAAGCCCTTGGCGCCCTGGGCGTCGGAGCCGTGGCACTGCGAGCAGTAGGTCAGGAAGAGGTGCTTGCCGATGGCGCGGGCGTTCGGGTCGGCGGCCACCGTGGCGATGTCCTCCTGCATGTACTTGGCGTACATCGGCTGGAACTTCGCCTCCGCCGCCTTCACCTCGGCCTGGTATTCGCCCCTGGAGGTCCAGCCCAGCAGGCCGGCGAAGTTGCCGAGGCCCGGCCACAGCGCCAGATAGCCGAGCGCGAAGATCATGGTGCCGTAGAAGAGCCCCAGCCACCAGCGCGGCAGGGGATTGTTGAGGTCCCGCAGATCGCCGTCCCAGGTGTGCTCCATGAGTTCGGCCTTCTCGCCCGGCGCGAACTTCTTGGTCGTCTGCGACTTGAGGAACACCCACGTGCCGATGATGCTGACCAGGGTGATGACGCTGATGTAGATGGGCCAGAAGCCGCTCGTGAAATCGCTCATTGCTTGTCTCCTTTTTGGGCGGGCTTGTCGTCGTCATCCTCGAAGGGGAGTCTGGCGTCTTCCTCGAAGCGCTGCTTGTTGCGCGCGCTGAAGGCCCACCAGACGATGCCGATGAAGACCCCGACGAAGATCGCCGTGACGATGCCGCTGATCGTTCCGCTGTCCATGTGCGCTCAGTTCGCCGGGGCGTGGGTGCCCAGCACCTGCAGGTAGGCGATCAGCGCCTGGAGCTCGGTCTTGTCCTTGAGCTCGGTGGGCGCCTCGGCGATCTCCTGCTGCGTGTAGCCGTGGCCGACGAGGTTGAGCGTGCGCATCTTGGCCTGGATGCCGGTGTCCTGCAGCGGCCGGTCGAGCCAGGGGTAGGCCGGCATGATCGACTCCGGCACGACGTCGCGCGGGTTCATCAGGTGCGCGGCCTGCCAGGCGTCCGAGTAGCGGCCGCCGACGCGCGCGAGGTCGGGGCCGGTGCGCTTGGACCCCCACAGGAAGGGACGGTCGTACACGTATTCGCCGGCGACCGAGTAGTGGCCGTAACGCTCGGTCTCGGCGCGGAACGGGCGGATCATCTGCGAGTGGCAGCCGACGCAGCCCTCGCGGATGTAGATGTCGCGCCCCATCAGCTGCAGTGCCGAGTAGTGCTTGAGGCCCTCCACCGGCGTGGTGGTCGAGGTCTGGAAGAACAGCGGCACGATCTGCACCAGGCCGCCGACGCTGACGATGAGGATGGTCAGGACGATCAGGAGACCGAGGTTCTTTTCGATGCTTTCATGCGTAATCATAGAGGGCTCCTTAACGTGAGCTCGCGCAGCGAGGCTGCGTCCCCCTCTCCCGCGTGCGGGGGAGGGCAGGGGTGGGGGAAACGGTCATGGCGAATTTCATGACCGTCAGGCGTGGACGGCTTGCGGGATGGGGGCGTCGTTGACGACGCGGCCTGCTCCGACGGTCTTCAGGACGTTGTAGGCCATCATCAGCATGCCGGTCAGGAACAGCAGCCCGCCTCCGAGACGGATCATGTAGAAGGGGTGCATCGTGGTGAGCACTTGGGCGAAGCTGTAGGTCAGCGTGCCGTCCGGGTTGGCCGCCCGCCACATCAGGCCCTGCGCGACCCCGGCGATCCACATCGAGGCGATGTACAGCACGACGCCGATGGTGGAGAGCCAGAAGTGCCATTCGATCAGCTTGGTGCTGTACATCGACTCGCGGCCGAACAGGCGCGGAATCAGGTAGTACATCGAGCCGATGGTGATCATCGCGACCCAGCCGAGCGCGCCGGAGTGCACGTGGCCGATGGTCCATTCGGTGTAGTGCGAGAGCGCGTTGACCGTCTTGATCGACATCATCGGGCCCTCGAAGGTCGACATGCCGTAGAACGACAGCGCCGTCACCATGAACTTGAGGATGGGGTCGGTGCGCAGTTTGTGCCAGGCGCCCGACAGGGTCATGATGCCGTTCATCATGCCGCCCCAGGACGGCGCCAGCAGCATCAGCGAGAACACCATGCCGAGGGACTGCGCCCAGTCGGGCAGCGCGGTGTATTGCAGGTGGTGCGGGCCGGCCCACATGTAGATGAAGTTGAGCGACCAGAAGTGCACCACCGAGAGGCGGTAGGAGTAGATCGGGCGGCCGGCCTGCTTGGGAATGAAGTAGTACATCATGCCGAGGAAGGCGGTGGTGAGGAAGAAGCCCACCGCGTTATGGCCGTACCACCACTGCACCATCGCGTCCTGCACGCCGGCGTAGGCGGAGTAGGACTTGTACCAGGCGCTGGCGTGGCCGCCGAGGATCCACGGCAGCTCGGCGCTGTTGACGATGTGCAGCAGCGCGATCACCAGGATGTAGGCACCGAAGAACCAGTTGGAAACGTAGATGTGCTTGGTCTTGCGCTTGACGATGGTGCCGAAGAACACCAGCGCGTAGGACACCCACACCACCGCGATCAGCAGGTCGATCGGCCATTCCAGTTCGGCGTATTCCTTGGAACTGGTGATGCCCATCGGCAGCGTGATCGCCGCCAGCACGATGACCGCGGTCCAGCCCCAGAAGGTGAACGCGGCGAGCTTCTCGGCCCACAGCCGCACCTGGCAGGTGCGCTGCACGATGTAGTAGGACACCGCGAACATCGCCGACCCGCCGAACGCGAAGATCACCGCATTGGTGTGCAGCGGTCGCAATCGCCCGTATGACAGCCACTCGATGCCGAAGGTCAGGTCCGGCCAGATCAGTTGCGAGGCCAGGATCACCCCGACCAGCATCCCGACGATCCCCCACACCACCGTCATGATGGCGAACTGGCGGACGACCTTGTAGTTATAGGTTGTCGCTTCCATGCACGTCTCCCAGGTTTGATAAGTCGATTAGTACATGCGAATCTGGTGATGCGTTTCGCATATGAAGATAAATATATCCGGTTAGTCGGGTGTGTCAAGTTGCCGCACGACGCAAGGCCGATGTCGCGCCGCCGGGTGTTGTTTGCACGCGAACGCTGACGGCTCCCCTTTTTTATGCCAGATTCAGACTTGGTATAGCTCAGGTCGTATGCAATTGAAATGCATCATGTTTCCAGCCTCGTCCGCACCCGCGTCTGCCTCATCCGCCACGGCGAGACGGATTGGAACGTCGAGAAGCGCATTCAGGGCCACACGGACGTGCCGCTGAACGAGACGGGGCGCGCGCAGGCGCTGGCGATGGCGTTCAACGCCGCGCACCAGCGGTTCGACGCGATCTACAGCAGCGATCTCGCGCGTGCGGTCGAAACCGCGCAGGCCCTCGCGCAGCGCGAGGGCCAGGCGGTCCGGCTGCTGCCCACGTTGCGCGAACGACATTTCGGCCTCTTCCAGGGGTTGACCGCGGCGGAGGCCGCCTCGCGCCATCCGGCGGCGCATGCGCACTATGTCGCGCGCGACCTCGACTACGACTTCGGGACGGGCGAGTCGCTGCGCCGTTTTGCCGCCCGCGTTGGCGAGGCGATCGACTGGCTGCTGCGGCATCACGCCGGACAGACCGTTGCCGCGGTGAGCCACAGCGGCGTGCTCGACATCGTGTATCGCCGCGCGACCGGACGGCCGCTCTCCGCGCCGCGCGATTTCAAGATTCCCAACTGCGCGCTCAACTGGTTCCATTTCGACAGCCAGGGCTGGCATCTCGAGGCGTGGGGCGACCGCCACCATTTGCACGAGGTGCTGATGGAGCCGCCGGAATGAGCGAAGCGGGCCGCTGGATCGTGCTGCTGCGTCATGGCCACAGCGAATGGAACCTGTCCGACCGATTCACCGGCTGGACCGACATTTCCTTGACGGAGATCGGGGTTGCCGAGGCGGTCGCGGCGGGGCGCCGGCTGGCGCAGGCCGGCTACGCGTTCGACGAGGTGCATGGCTCGGTGCTGCGGCGCGTCCGCCAGACCGCCGACGCGCTGCTCGCCGCGATGGGGACACCGGACGTTCCCTTGTTCACGACCTGGCGCCTCAACGAGCGTCACTACGGCGCGCTGCAGGGCCTGAACAAGCGCGAGATCTTCGCCACGTGGGGCGAGCAAGCCTCGCGCCGCTGGTGGCGCGGCTACTATGCGCCGCCGCCGCCGCTCGCCGACGACGATCCGCGCCATCCGCGCTTCGATCCGCTGTTCGCCGGGATCGACCGGGCCGACCTGCCGGCAAGCGAGAGCCTGCGCGACTGCCAGCAGCGCATGCTGCCCTACTGGAACGAGGTGCTGCGGCCGCGGCTGATGGCCGGGCGGCGGCTGCTGGTCATCAGCCACGGCAACACCTTGCGCGGCCTCGTGATGCATCTCGACGGGCTGTCGGCCGAGGCGATGGAGAAGGTGGAGATCGCCTCCGGGGTGCCGCTGGTCTACCGCTTCGACGCGGCGGGTCGCGTGATCGGCCACGCGTGGCTCGAAGGCGACGCCGCGCGCGTCTCCTGATCAGCCGAAGCCGAGGTCCTGCGCCAGTCCGGCGTGGAGGATGCGGCCGCCCTGGACGTGCAGCCCGGCCTTGAGCCCGGGGTCGGCATCGAGCGCGCCGAGCCCCTGCGCGGCCAGCGCCTGCACGTAGGGCAGCGTGGCGTGGGTGAGCGCCTTGGTCGACGTGCGCGCGACGGCGCCGGGCATGTTGGTGACGCAGTAGTGCACGATGCCGTCGGCGACGAAGAAGGGATCGCTGTGGGTGGTGGGGCGCGAGGTCTCGGCGACGCCGCCCTGGTCGATGGCGACGTCGACCAGCACGGCGCCCTGCGGCATGCGCGCGAGCGCGGCGCGGCTGATCAGGCGCGGTGCGTGGCGGCCGGGAATCTGGGCGGCGCCGATCACGATGTCGGCGTGTTCGAGGCTGTCGCCGATCGCGTCGGGCGAGGAGAAGCGGGTTTCCACCCGCGCCCCGAACAGCGCCTCGGCGCGGGCGAGCGTGTCGGGCTGGCGATCGATCAGCGTCACGCGGGCGCCCAGCCCGACCGCGGTGCGCGCGGCGCTCATCCCGACCGTGCCCGCACCGATGATGAGCACGCGCCCCGGCGGCACGCCGGGCAGGCCGGTGATCAACTTGCCGCTGCCGCCGTGCGAGGTGTGCAGGCCGAGCGCGCCCATCTGCGGCGCCAGCCGGCCGGCGATGTCCGACATCGGCTGCAGCAGCGGCAGGCCGCCGCCCGCCCGGGTGACGGTTTCGTAGGCGATCGCGGTGACGCCGCGCGCCATCAGCTCGCGCGCGAGATCCGGCGCGGCGGCAAGGTGCAGGTAGCAGAACAGCAGCTGGCCTTCGCGCAGCCAGCCGAGTTCGACCGGTTGCGGTTCCTTGACCTTGACCACGAGGTCCGCGGCCCATGCCTCGGCCGACGTGGCGACGACGGTGGCGCCCGCTGCACGGTAGGCGTCGTCGCTGAATCCGGATGCGGCGCCGGCCCCGCTTTCGACGCTGACGCGCTGCCCGGCTGCGGTGAGGATGTGCGCGCCCTCGGGCGTGAGTGCGACGCGGTATTCGTGGTTCTTGATTTCCCGGGGGATGCCGATGTGCATGGAGGCCTCGCGGAGGTGGGGACGCGTGCAGCATACCCCAGGCCCGCGGCCCGCTTGAAGGGGCGCGCTATCGCGGCGGCGCGGTGCGGCGCTCGAAGCGGTAGTAGGCGGGCAGGACGTGTTCGAGGCGGACCTCGCGCATGCCCCAGCGGATCGCGAGGCGGCCGACGGTGCGGTAGGGACCGATCATGGTCGGCGCCGCCTGCACGTCGTAGAGGCCGGGCGCGAGCAGGCGGGCCGCGACCGTCAGGCCGCCGTCGCGGGCCTGCGTGGCGACGCCGGCGAACGGGCGCGCCAGCGGCTCGCCGATGAAGAGGCCCTGCCCGGGCATCTGGACGCTCTTCCAGTAGGCCTCGATCAGGGTTTCGCCCTGCAGGTAGTGCGCCATGACGACGGCGGGAACCGGAAACTTGGCGGGGAAGTTGCACGGCTCGACCACCGCGCCGTAGCTGCCGGTGGCGCCGGCCTCCAGCCAGGCGAGGCTGCTCATCTGACTACCGCCGAAGAGTTCGCCGCCGGCCGAGGTGAGGTGGTCGCCAATGGCGCCCGGCAGGAAGCCGTCGCTGTCGAGCGCGGGCACCCGGGCCAGCCCGGTGAAATAGAACATCACGTCGTGGCGGTCGCGCAGTGCCTCGCCTTCGACGATTTCGACGGGGATCGCGCGCTGCAGCTGCGTGCGCGCCGCAGCGTAGCCGGCGGCGCGCACGTTGCGATTCTTGTCGGGGGTGCTGACGAGGTAGGCGGTGCCGGTGGGGTTGCTGCCGTCGGACGCGACGCCGCGGTCGATGAGCTGCTTCGCCTCTGCCACGCTCGCCGCGGCGAGGCTCATGGTCGGCCGCATCCCGTATCTGGCGTAGGGCCGCGCGGCGCTGCTGTCGAAGTAGGGGCTCGCCTGCGTCGGCTGGCAGGTGCTGGCGCAATAGGCGGGGCTGAAGCCGAACGCGAAGGCGGAGGTGATCGACATGCAGTCGACGCGCCAGGGGCGCGCCCAGGTCAGGGCATAGGCCTGGACGGCCTTGGGCGTGACGCGGTCCACGCGCCGCTTGAGCGCGGCGAATTCCTCGCGCGCGAGCGCGCTCTGGCCGGGCTTGAAGCGGACGTGGATCAGGTTCTCCGCCGGGATGCCGCGCTTCTGCATGTAGTAGGCGGCAATCGCCACGCTGTCGGGATCGTCGTCGTTGACGATGACGCCGAGCTGCGTCGCGTCGAGAGCGGGCTGCGGAAAACCGGTGACGACCGGCGCGGTCGGCGCGGCCAGCGCCGCCGCCTGCAGCAGCAGGCACGCCAGCGCGGCCGCGATGCGGCGCACGGTCAGCGCGCGAGGCGGCGCACGCATTCGCGCACCAGCGCCGGCCCGCGGTATATGAGCCCGGAATACAGCTGCACCAGGGAGGCGCCCGCGTCGATCTTTTCCTGCGCGTCGTCTGCGGACAGGATGCCGCCGACGCCGATGATCGGCACCTCGCCCTTGAGGTGGCGCGCCAGTTCGCGGATCACCCGCGTGGAGGCCGCGCGCACCGGTGCGCCGGACAGGCCGCCGGTCTCTTCCGCGTGCGGCAGGCCGGCGACGGCGTCGCGCGCGATCGTGGTGTTGGTCGCGATCACCGCGTCGATGCGGTGCATCATCAAGAGCGCCGCGATCGCCGCGATCTGCGCGTCGTCGAGGTCGGGCGCGATCTTCAGCGCGACCGGCACGTAGCGGCCATGCCGCTGCGCGAGTTCGGATTGCCGCAGCTTGATCGCGGACAGCAGCGCGTCGAGCGCCTCGTCGCGCTGCAGTTCGCGCAGGTTCTGCGTGTTGGGCGAGGAGATGTTCACCGTGACGTAGCTCGCGTGCGCGTAGACCTTGTCCAGGCAGGCGAGGTAGTCGTCGACCGCGTGCTCGTTGGGCGTGTCCTTGTTCTTGCCGATGTTGATGCCGAGCACGCCCTTGAATGCGCTCGCCTCGACGTTGCGCACGAGATTGTCGACGCCGCGGTTGTTGAAGCCCATGCGGTTGATGATGGCCTCGGCCCGCGGCAGGCGGAACAGGCGCGGGCGCGGATTGCCGGGCTGCGCGCGCGGCGTCACGGTGCCGATCTCGAGGAAACCGAAGCCGAGCGCCGCCAGGGCGTCGATGTGGGCGCCGTCCTTGTCGAGGCCGGCCGCCAGCCCGACGGCGTTGGGGAAGTCGATGCCCATCACGCGTGCCGGCCGGCCTTGCGTTCGCGGCAGCAGCGCAAGCAGGCCCAGGCGCCGCGCGAGATCGAGCCCCGAAAGCGTGAGGCCATGCGCTGTCTCGGGGTCGAGGCTGAAGAGGGCGGGGCGGAGCAGCGGATAAAGCATGGCGCGAGACGGGGCGGAAACTGCCCGGGAGTTTAACAGGGGATGGACGCAGGACTGCCGTCCGGCGGCCGCTCGATGTTATCCTGAACCTCTGCGCAGGATAGCTGTCTCTTCGCTTCGATCGACCCGTGTTCTTTCAATCGCCAACTTGCCCATGACTACACCGCACTTCCTGCAACGCCTCGCCCTGTCCTTCACCGTGCTGATCGCGTCGGTCGCCTGGAGTGCGCCGCTCGTCCCGCCGCCCCCGGAAATCGCGGCCAAGTCCTACGTCCTGATGGACGCGGCGAGCGGCGACGTCCTGGCCCAGCATGACGGCGACACGCGCCTGCCGCCGGCCAGCCTGACCAAGATGATGACCGCCTACATCGCGACGCTGGAGATGCAGCGTGGACGGATCCATCCGGGCGACATGGTCACGATCAGCGAAAAGGCCTGGCGTACCGGCGGCTCGAAGATGTTCGTCGAGGTCGGCAAGCAGGTCTCGGTC
This sequence comes from Thiobacillus sp. SCUT-2, assembly GCF_035621355.1. Classification (NCBI taxonomy): domain Bacteria; kingdom Pseudomonadati; phylum Pseudomonadota; class Betaproteobacteria; order Nitrosomonadales; family Thiobacillaceae; genus Thiobacillus; species Thiobacillus sedimenti. The sequence continues at coordinate 740,148 of NZ_CP141769.1, forward strand.
GACGACCTGTTCCACGGCATCATCATCCAGTCGGGCAACGACGCCAGCATCGCGATGGCCGAACACATCGCCGGCAGCGAGGACGCCTTCGTTTCGCTGATGAACGCCGAGGCGCAGCGCCTCGGAATGCGCAATACCCATTTCACCGACGCGACCGGCCTGCCCCATCCGGATCATTACTCCAGCGCCCACGACATGGCGATCCTGGCGCGCGCGATCATCAACGCGGACCCGGCGCACTACGCGATCTACAAACAGAAGTACTTCCTGTGGAACGGCATCAACCAGCCCAACCGCAACCTGCTGCTGTGGCGTGACGATGCCGTCGACGGGCTGAAGACCGGCCACACCGAAGAGGCCGGTTACTGCCTCGTCGCCTCCGCGAAGCGCGGGAACGAGCGCCTGATCGCCGCCGTGTTCGGCACCGACAGCGAAGCGGCGCGCGCCGCCGAAACGGCCAAGCTGCTGACCTACGGCTTTCGTTTCTTCGACAGCCGGACGTTCTACAACAAGGGTGCCGTGGTGACCGACGTGCCCGTATGGAAGGGCGCAGCGCGCAGCGTCAAGGCCGGCGTCAACGATGTCGTGGCCGTCAGCGTGGCCGCGGGCGAGGCCGACAAGCTCGTCGCCCTGGCGATTCCCAAGCCCACGTTGATCGCGCCGGTGAAGCAGGGCGACGTGATCGGCAAGGTGGAGATCCGCGCGGGCGACAAGGTGATCAAGCAGGTCGATCTCGTCGCGACGGAAAGCGTCGAGCAGGGCGGCTTCTTCCGCCGCATATGGGACAGCATCCGGCTGTTCTTCAGGGGGCTGTTCGGCTGACCGACGCGTGCATGTACGAAGGGCGACCGCCCGGATGAGGGGTCGCCTTTCGTGTGGCCCGTGCATGGCCCCTTGGCCTGCAATCGACCGGTGAAACCAGTCGTCGGGCCGGTCATCACAGGGGAGCCTTCAGCTTGCGGCCGCCCGTGATGGAAAACCCTTCGCGCTCATAAAACAGCAGCGTCCGGTCGAATTGCGGCAGCGGCGGAGTCGTGACCTCCAGACGGCTCCAGCCGCGGGTCGAGCCAAAATCCCTGGCTTGACGGACCAGGCGTCGGCCCAGTTCCTGCGAGCGGAATCCAGGACGAACATAGAGTTCGGGGATCGTGCCGAATGCCCCTTCAGCGTATAGCGCATAGCTCTCGATCAGGGTGATGAACCCGACGGGCCCGTCGTTTTCCCCACAGGCGACGAAGACGAAGTACTTCTCCCGACTGATGAAATCAGCGAGTCTCTCCGTCGTCGCGGCCAGATCAAAGTTGAACGCCTGAATGCCGGTGCTCGCCATGATCTCGGACAGCAATTCGCCGACCATTGCAGCGACCTGCGAAGCATCGCGGGTGCAGGCCCGTCTGATCGTGAATTCGGTGTGCATCTTCATGTGGCCCAAGGTTGCCGGTAACCGGCGCGCGAAAGGAAGCGAGGCCGACCGAATCATGTTCGGCGGGGCCACGCGCAGGCGCGACCGCGCGGGATGGCAGGCCTGAGCCTACGCTTGCCTGACGATGTCGACCGAGATCTCCACAGCCGGGATCGATCCGCGGTTCTCGAGCCAGTGCAGGGTGTTCCTGTCCTCGGGCCAGCCCACGCCCGGGCCATAGTCGGTCGCGACGCCATCTCGATGGTCGGTGATCGTACCTTGCAGGATGTAGACCACACCGGGTCTGTCCTTATGGTCGTGAATCGGGCCGAAGACGCCTCCAGGCTCGATGGTCACCATACGCATCCGAAGCTGGCGCCCGGCCATGCCCTCGATCTCCGAACCGAGATCAACCGTCGCAAGCAGGTTCACCGTCACCCCCCTCGTCTCCGGTGCCGCCTGTTCGTTGCTCATCATGCCCTCCTCTCCATGGTCCAGCGTCTGACGTCATTCATGTAGCCCCTGAGGGCCGGACGTTCTTCAATATAGAGGCAGGCCATCCCCGCCACCAGCCGATCGATTGATAAAAGGCGATTATCGCGCCAGGCTTCGATCGTGCGCCATGAAGAAGGAGACCGCGCCGGGTCGGCGCTGTCCCCGCCACGATGGGCCGCTCAGGCCGGGAAGCTTGGTCTCATGCGTAGCAGGCGGGCTGTGCGAGGCCGGGCGCAGGCCTCGCGAGCCGTCACGGAAACGACAAGGGCCGCAATTGCGGCCCTTGTCGTGGCGATGCCCTGATGCTTACTTCTTCGCCGTCCGCCGCAGGCGGTTCAGCAAGCGCCGCGCCAGTTCGCCGAACAGCTCGGTCTGCGTCGGATGCGGGAAGATGGCCTTGGCGACCTGCGTGAGCGTCATTTCGCCCGCGACCATCATGACGCCGATGCCGATCAGGGTGTCGGTGTGGTCGGCGAGGAAGTGCACGCCGATGATGCGGCCGGTCGCCTTGTCGGCGACGAGCTTGATCATGCCCTCGGTCTCGCCGGTGATCATCGCCTTGGCGTCGATGCTCATCGGCATCTTGGCTTCCACCGCGTCGATGCCCTTGGCCTTGGCCTGCGCGACCGAGAGGCCGACGAAGCCGGCCTGCGGACGCGAGAAGGTGACGCCGCAGTCCTTGTCCTGGTCGTAGATGCTGCCATGGCCGAGCAGGTTGTCGGCGGCGACGCGGCCCTGCGTCGCGGCGGTGTGGGCGAGCATGTAGCCGCCGATGACGTCGCCGACCGCGTAGACGTGCGGGGCGCTCGTCTGGCAGCGCGCATTGACCTTGATTGCCGCACCGTCGAGCTCGACGCCGACCTTGTCGAGGTTGAGGCGGCTGGTGTCGGGGCGCTTGCCGGTGGCCATCAGGACGACGTCGCAGTCGAACACCGACTCGACGCCTTCCTTGTTCGCATAGCGCAGCTTCATCGCGCCCGGCGTGCCGGAGACTTCGTTGATCGCGGCATGGGTGACGACGGTGATTTCCTTCTCAAGCGAGGCGATCAGCGTCTTGGCGATTTCCTCTTCGACCTCGGCAAGGATGCGCTCGTTGCGCTCGAGCATCAGCACCTCGGCGCCGAAGTCGCGGAAGATCTGCGCCATCTCGACGCCGATCACGCCGCCGCCGACGATGCCGAGCTTCTTCGGCGGGGAGGCGAGGTTCCAGATCGTGTCGGAGGTGACCACGCCGCCCGTCGCCAGGTTCTCGCGCGCGCCGGGGATCGGCGGCACGAAGGCGGGTGCACCCGTGGCGATGACGGCCGCGCCGAAGCTCAGCTGACTGACGACGCCGTCGGGGGCGGTGATCTTCAGCGTGTGGGCGTCGATGAACTCGCCGAAGCCTTCGATCACGTTGATCTTCATGCCCTTGTCGGCCTTGAGCGCCATTTCGCCGCGCGCCTGCTGCACCCAGCGGCGGTGCTTCTCGACCTGTCCCCAATTGAGCTTGGGCGCGTTCGTGCCGTCCACGCCCATCTCGGCGTCGTGCGCGCGGTTGCGGATGTTGTCCGCCGCCGCACGCCAGGCCTTCGAGGGGATGCAGCCGCGCCACAGGCATTCGCCGCCGGGGAAGGGCTCGTTGTGCACCATCGCGACCTTGATGCCATGGTCGGCCAGGTCGCGCGCGCAGTCCTCGCCGCCGGGGCCGCCGCCGACCACCACGACCGGGTAATCCCAGTTGCCTTCGGGGATGGGCGAAACGGGCGCGCTCGTGGTTGCAGCGGTGCCGACGGATTCAGCCGCCGCCGCGCCGCCCGCCATCCAGGCGTCGGGCGCCTCGATGGTCTGCTTCAGCGTGGTGAGATATAACGCCACGTCGGCGCCATTGAGCACGCGGTGGTCGCCGGTGATCGTGAAGGGCGTGCCCTGCGGGCCGTTCGCGGCGATCGCCAGGATCGCGGCGATGCCGGGTGTGGGGATCGCGGTGAAGTGCGCCACGCCCAGCATGCCCATGTTGGAGATCGTGAAGGTCGGGTTGGCGTACTCGGCCGGCGCGAGCTTGCGCACGCGTGCACGCTCGACGAGGCCGGTCCAGTCGCCCTGCAGCGCTTCCAGCGAGCGCTTTTCGATGCCATGCAGGATAGGCACCACCAGCCCGCCATCGTTCGACATCACGGCGACGCCGAAGTCGTGGTTCGTGCGCTCGACCAGCTTGTCGACCGGCTGGTAGGCCCAGTTCATGCGCGGGAATTTCGCCATCGCGACCGAACAGGCCTTGGCGATCGCCACCGTCACCGAGACCTTCTTGGCCTTGGCGGCGGCAGTGAGCTTGGCGGTGTCGATGTTCACCGTGACGTTGAAGGTCGGCAGCGTGAGCGAGGCGGTCATCGCGTGGCTGACGGCCTTTTCCATCGAGGTCATGGCGCGGCCCTGACCGGGCACGTCGACCTGCGGCAGCGAGTGCGCGACTTCGGCCATCGACGGGCGCGCGCGCGCCACGTCGGCGGCGACGATCACACCCGACGGCCCGCTGCCGGCGAGACCGGCGAGGTTGACGCCAAGCTGCGCGGCGACCTTGCGGGCGTAGGGCGAAGCCGGGCGGCCCGGCACGCGCGCCACCGGCGGCTGGCTGCCGCCGATGGCGACCGGCGCCGGCGCGGCCTTGGGCACGGGAATGGTGGGCTGTTTGTCGGCGGGGTGCGGCGCGACCTTGTGGGTGTCCTTGACCTTGTGCTCGGCGGAGATCGTCACGCCGGTGTCGTTCGCTTTCGACGCGTCGTCGACGATGAAGGCCATCGGGTGGCCGACCTCGACCACGCTGCCGACGTCGGCGATCGGGCCGGAGAGGAAGCCTTCCTGGAACACCTCGACGTCCATGATGGCCTTGTCGGTCTCGACCGTGGCGACGATGTCGCCGCGGCGGATGCTGTCGCCGGGCTGCTTCTCCCAGGTCACGACGACGCCTTCGGTCATGGTGTCCGACAGTTGCGGCATCACGATCGGCGTGCCGGCGTGATGCGGGATCATCTCGGTCTGCGCCTTCTCGGCGACCACCTCGCCGGCTGCGATCGCGACGTCGCCCGGGGTATCGGAGATGTAGCCGAGCGCACCGCCGACCGGGATCGTCGCGCCGACGTCGGCGATCGGGCCCGCCAGATAGCCGGCCTTGAACACCTCGACGTCCATGATGGCCTTGTCGGTCTCGACCGTGGCGACGATGTCGCCGCGCTCGACCTTGTCGCCCGGCTGCTTCTCCCAGGTGACGACGACGCCCTCGGTCATGGTGTCCGAGAGCTGGGGCATCGTGATGGCGTAATGTTGGGACATGCTTGGATCCTAAATTCTTTGCTTATCCGCGAAGGACGCGAAGGAACGCGAAGTCATTCTCTTCGGGTTTCCTTCGCGCCTCTTCGCGTCCTTCGCGGACCAAAAAAGGTTTTTACGCCTTGCCGAACATCTTCAGCACGGCCTTCACCACGTCCTCGTGATCGGGGATCGTCGCCTTTTCCAGCGTGTGGTTGTAGGGCTGCGGCACCAGGGCGGAGTGCACGCGCACCGGCGCGGCATCGAGCTCGAAGAAGCATTCCTCGTTGATGATCGCGATCACCTCGGAGCCGACGCCGACCGGGGCTTCGTCTTCCTCGGCGATGACGGCGCGGTGGGTCTTGCTGACCGACGCCTTGATGCCGGCGCGGTCGAGCGGGGCCAGCGAGTAGAGGTCGACGACCTCGGCCGAGATGCCGTACTGCTTGTCGAGGATCTCGGCGGCCTTGAGACACCAGTGCACCGAGATGTTGTAGCCGAACAGCGTGACGTCGGTGCCGGCGCGCGCGACTTCCGAGCCTTCCAGCGGATGGAAGTATTCGCCGTCCGGGACCTCGCCCTTCATGTTGTACATCAGCTCGTGCTCGTTGATGAACACGGGGTCGTCGCAGCGGATCGCCGACTTCAAGAGGCCGTAGGCCTGCTTCGGGTTCGACGGGGTGACCACGCGCAGGCCGGCGATGCCCATGAACACCTTCTCCATGCGCGCCGAGTGCTGGGCGCCGAGCTGGTGAGCGGCGCCGCCGGCGGAGCGGAACACGCACGGCGCGGCGAGCTGGCCACCCGACATGTAGCGCACCTTGGCGGCCGAGTTGAACATCTGGTCCATCGCCAGCCAGGCGAAGTTGACCGACATGATCTCGACGATCGGGCGCACGCCGAGGAAGGAGGCGCCGACCGCCAAGCCGGTGAAGCCGTTCTCGGAGATCGGGGTGTCCATCACGCGCAGCGGGCCGTATTTCTCGTACAGGCCCTTGGTCGCCTTGTAGGTGCCACCGGCGACGCCGATGTCCTCGCCCATGCAGATGACGAGCGGATCGCGTGCCATTTCTTCGTCGTGGGCGCGCTGGATCGCTTCCCAGTACATGATGTTTGCCATGCTGTATTCCTTAGATTGCAGCGTCGCGGAGCGACGGCGTCGTCCCCCTCGCCCGCGGGCGGGAGAGGGATGGGGAGAGGGTGATGGTCATGGCGATGACCATCAGGCAGCCTTGCCCGTGAGCCACGGGAGCTGGGATTCGCGGTCGGCGAAAACGTACTTTTCGAGATCCTCGACGCGGGGTTCGGGCGATTCCTCGGCGAACTTGATCACTTCGTTCTCGATGTAGGCGTCGGTTTCCTTTTCCAGCGCTTCGAAGTCCGCCATCGTCATCGCGCCCTCCTTGATCAGGCGGTCGCGCACGATGAAAATGGGGTCGCGCTGCTTCCACAGTTCCTCTTCCTCGCGGGTGCGGTAGCCGCGCGAGTCGGACATCGAATGGCCCCGATAGCGATAGGTCATCAGCTCGAGGAAGAAGGGGCCGTTGCCGGCGCGCACGTGGTCGACCGCCTTGCGGGCGTGCTCGTAGACCACCTCGATGTCCTGGCCGTCGCATTCGTCGGCCGGGATGTTGTAGGCGGCGACGCGCTTGTGCTGGTGGATCACGGCGGTCGAACGCTCGATCGAGGTGCCGATGCCGTAGAGGTTGTTTTCGCAGACGAACAGCACCGGCAGCTTCCACAGCGCGGCCATGTTCATGGTCTCGTGGAAGGTGCCCTGGTTGTTGGCGGCGTCGCCGAGGAAGCAGATCGCGATCTCGTCGCCGCCCTTCATCTGGATCGCCTTGGCGATGCCGGCGGCGAGCGGGAAGGGGCCGCCGACCAGCGCGTAGCCGCCCATGAAGCGCTTGGCCGCGTCGAAGATGTGCATCGAGCCGCCGCGGCCCTTGGAGGAACCGGTCTCCTTGCCGTAGAGCTCGGCCATCACTTCCTTCGGGTCCGCGCCGCACTTGATCGCGTGCACGTGGTCGCGGTAGCCGGTGATCACGTAGTCGTGGCCGGGACGCGCGGCTTCCATCACGCCGTTGCAGCAGGCTTCCTGGCCGGGATAGAGGTGGAGGAAGCCGCCGATCTTGCGCTCGATGTAGGCCTGGTAGCAGCGCTCCTCAAAACGGCGGTGCAGCACCATTTCGCGCAGCACACGTTTCTTGTCTTCAATCTTCATTCGGTTACCCTTGTTGGATGGGGCGGAAAACGCGCTGGAAAAAAATCAAACGCGCGATTATCCGGCAAACCCTGCCGCCCATCAAGAAAACGCCTCGTTGAAAGACTCGACATGTTGCCAAAACTGACTGAAAACAAACAGGAAATCACTGCAAGAACGCTGGAAGCCGCAGGCCATGCGCTGGTCCTGCTGCCGCATTCGAAAACCCTGCCCGACGTGCCGGGCGGCGAGATGCTGAAGGCCGTCATGAAGCGGCGCGAACTCAAGGTCGACGCGCTCGCCAAGGCGCCCGTCGCGGTGCAGCTTGCCGGCGGCACGCTGGCGGTGTTCGCGATGCTGAAGGCCGGCGCCCCCACGTTCGAGATACACGAGCAGGTGCGCAAGGCCATCGCACTGCTGATGGCCGAGCATCCGAAATCTCTGGTGCTGGCGGTGCTCGGCGAGTCGGACTTCCGAGCACGCGCCGCCGAAGCGGCGGTGTATGTCGCGCTGGTCAACGCGGTGCCGCTGCCCTCGCGCAAGTCCAAGCCCGATCCGGTACTGAAAGGCATCCAGCTTCATGGCCACAAATCGGCCGACGGCTTCGCGCGCATGCAGGCGCTCGCCGAAGGCAACCTGCTGACGCGCAGCCTCACCGTGCAGGGCCCGGACGAACTCACGCCCGGCGTCTACCGCAAGCGCATCAAGGCGCTCGCCAGGCAATACGGCTGGAGCGTCGAGGAGTATCCCTTCGACAAGCTGAAGAAGATGGGAGCGGGCGCCTTCTGCGCGGTGGCGCAGGGCTCGCCGGCGAAGGATGCGGCGGTCGTGCGCGTCAGCTACAAGGGCCCCAAGGCCAAGTCGAAGCCGGTGGCCTTCGTCGGCAAGGGCATCTGCTTCGACACGGGCGGCCACAACCTCAAGCCCGCCAAGTACATGCAGGGCATGCACGAGGACATGAACGGCTCGGCGGTGGTGCTCGGCATCCTCGCCGCGGCGTCGCGGATGAAGCTGCCGGTCGCGCTCGACGGCTGGGTCGCGCTCGCCGAGAACCACATCAGCCCCGCGGCCTACCGGCAGAACGAGGTGGTGACGGCGCTCAACGGGACGACGATCGAGATCGTCCACACCGATGCCGAGGGCCGCATGGTGCTGGCCGACACGCTGACGCTGGCCGCGAAGGCCAAGCCCGGCCTCATCGCCGACTTCGCCACGCTGACCGGCTCGATGCACTACGCGCTCGGCAGCCGGATGTCCGGGCTGTTCGCCTCCTCCAGCGCGCTGGCGCACCAGGCCTCGCGCGCCGCCACCGCGAGCGGCGAGCGCATCGTCGTCTTCCCCTATCCCGACGACTACGACGCGAGCCTCGATTCGACCGTGGCCGACGTCAAGCAGTGCAGCATGGAAGGCGAGGCCGACCACATCCTCGCGACGCGCTTCCTCTCGCGCTTCGTCGGCGACACGCCCTGGCTGCACATGGACCTGTCGGGCCACAGCTGCAAGGGCGGGCTCGGCGCGGTGATGAGCGATGCGAACGGCTTCGGCGTGGCGTGGGGGATCGCGCTGCTGGATCAACTGAAGCCGGCCTGATGCGTCGCGCCGTCGGGATCGCCCGCAGTCTGGAAAGACGCCGGAGGTGAGAGGAGGACCCGGCGCCCCCTGAGGATGCCGGGCCCGACCGGCAGCCGTCGCGCGGCCGGGCCGCGCAGGCGCCTGGAAGCGGGCGTATCAGTCGTCGTCGCGACCGTGGCGCCCCTTGTGATGGCCGCGGTGCAGACCGTTGTCGTGATGGCCGCGACCCTCCTCGTAGACGACTTCCCGTTCGACGACGGAGCGCTTGGAATCCTTGGATCCAACCGCGGCTCCCGTGGCGCCGCCGATCGCGCCGCCGATGATCGCACCGTCGCGGCCGCCGATCGCCGAACCGACCGCCGCGCCGGCACCACCGCCGATCGCGCCGCCCAGAACGGCTCCCCCGTCGATGCCGCCCGCGAAAGCGGGGGTCGCGCAGGTTGCCAGGGCCAGAATGACGAGAGTGTGCTTGCGTACCATGTTGATCCTTTCCCGTGAAAAAAAGCGAGCGACCCATGCGGGGCAGGCAGCGTGCCGGCGGGGCAAGCGCTTGAGCTGCGACATAAGCGTGCGGGGCGCCCGGAACAAATGTGCTGTATCCCGGCGGAAACCGACGAGAGACGACATATTACCGCGACGCAATGCACGTGCGGGGCGCTACGCCGGTGTGCGCGCATGAAGGCGGAACGTCTGTCGTCGGGCACGCTTTGGCGGAACCCTGGTTGCGAAGGAAAATGGCGGCCATGACGGCCGCCCCCACCGATACCCTCGCGCCTCACGCGATCGACGTTCGCTACCTCGACGAGGCGCTGCTCGTGCTCGACAAGCCCGCCGGCCTGCTCTCCGTGCCGGGACGCGGGGCCGACAAGCAGGACTGTCTTGCCGCGCGCGTCCAGGCACGCTACCCCGACGCGCTCGTCGTGCATCGGCTCGACATGGATACCTCCGGCCTGATGCTGATGGCGCGCGGCACGGCGGCGCAGCGCGCGCTGTCGAAGGCCTTTGCCGCGCGGGCGGTGAGCAAGCGCTACATCGCCGTCGTGGCGGGCACGCTCTCCCCGCCGCAGGATGAATGGGGCACGATCGACCTGCCGCTCATCTGCGACTGGTCCAACCGGCCGCGCCAGGTCGTCGATTTCGCCAACGGGAAGCCCAGCCTCACCCGCTGGCGCGTGCTGGCGCATGACGAAGCCGGCGTTTCCACGCGCGTCGAACTGGAGCCGGTGACCGGGCGTTCGCATCAACTGCGCGTGCATCTCGCGGCCCTTGGCCATCCGATACTCGGTGATCCCCTCTACGCGCCGCCTCAGGCATGCGCCCAGGCGGGCCGTCTGCTGCTGCATGCGTGGCATCTGCGCATCCCCCATCCGCTCGGCGGGCGTGAGCTCGCATTCGAGCGGCCCGCACCGTTCTGATTCGTAGCGGCCGCCTCGCCCGGCCGGCCCATCCGGTGCCGCGTGCCACACCAGCGGCGCCGGCCATCGCGCGGTCACGCGCATGTCATATTGCGCTGCGACACTGCCGTCGTTGGAAGGTCGGAGCGTCGGACGCGCGCCGCTGCGCGAGGCGTCCGCTTCGGCCCGCCGTCGTGGCACGGCGTCCGCTCCTCGCTGCACCGGGGTCTCGGGCCGGCGCAGCCATCCGAATGATCAGGCCGAAGAGGGAGACGAACGTGGCAATCGCAGAAATGAAAATTGGCACCCGGATGGGACTGGCGGGTGGCCTGATCCTGGGTTTGATGCTGCTGGTGGCGATCATGGGGCTCACGCGCATGGCGCAGACCCATGGCTACCTGGAAACGTTCGCGCACGAGCGCATGGTCAAGCTGCGGCTGATCGGCGACATGCGCAACGCCCTTCAGACCGAGGCCGTCGCGATGCGCAACCTGGTGCTTCTGACCGACGACGCGGCGATGGAGGCCGAGGTGAAGCGGATCCGCCAGCAGCGGCAGGCTTACGTCGAGACGAGCCGGAAGCTTGCCGGCATGCTGAGGAATCCGTCTGAAAAGGCGCTCCTTGCCAGGCTGACCGAGGCGCGTGCGCGGACGGAACCGCTGCTCGACAAGGCGATGCAATTCGCGCTCGGCAATCCGATCGAGGCGACCAGGGTTCTGGTGCAGGAAGTACAGCCGGCGCAGCAGCAGGGGCTGCAGGCGCTCGAAGGCCTGACGGCCTTCCAGGAAAGCGAAACCGCAAAGGCTGTCGAGGCGGCGGGCGCGGCCTATGCCGACGCACGCATGCTGATGCTTGCGATGACGGCGATCGCCCTGCTTCTCGGGGCCCTCGTCGCCTGGCGCATCGCCCATTCCGTCACGAACGGGATCAGGCGGGCCGTGAGCGTTGCGCAAGCCGTCGCGGCCGGCGACCTGACGGGAGACATCGAAATCGCTTCCCGCGACGAATTCGGCCAGCTGATGACGGCCTTGCGCGAGATGAACACCGCCCTCGTCGGCATCGTCGGCCAGGTGCGGACCGGCACCGACACCATTGCCGTGGCCTCGCGCGAGATCGCCTCCGGCAACGCCGACCTGTCGAGCCGCACCGAATCGCAGGCCTCCAGCCTCGAGGAGACCGCCTCCTCGATGGAGGAGCTGACCAGCACCGTCAAGCAGAACGCCGAGAACGCGCGGCAGGCGAACCAGCTGGTGGTCTCCACCGCCGACGTCGCGGCCAAGGGCGGCGCCGTCGTCGGCCAGGTCGTCGACACCATGGCCTCGATCAAGGACAGCTCGCGCAAGATCGCCGACATCATCGGCGTCATCGACGGCATCGCCTTCCAGACCAACATCCTCGCGCTCAACGCCGCGGTCGAGGCCGCGCGCGCCGGCGAGCAGGGGCGCGGCTTCGCCGTCGTCGCCAGCGAGGTGCGCAGCCTCGCGCAGCGCAGCGCGAGTGCGGCCAAGGAGATCAAGACCCTGATCGAGGACTCCGTCGGCAAGGTCGACGCCGGCAGCGAACTCGTCGACGAAGCCGGCAAGACCATGGACGAGATCGTCACCTCGGTGAAGCGGGTGACCGACATCATGAGCGAGATTGCGGCGGCGAGCCAGGAGCAGAGCGCCGGGATCGAGCAGGTCAACCAGGCGGTGGGCCAGATGGACGAGATGACGCAGCAGAACGCTGCGCTGGTCGAGGAGGCGGCGGCTGCGGCCGAGAGCCTGCAGGACCAGGCGGCCAAGCTGGCCGAGGCGGTCAGCGTGTTCAGGCTCGGGCCGCCAGCCATCCCGGTTCCGGCCGCTGGGCCAGTGGCGACGCCGGCACCGCCGGCGGGGGCACGCCGGCGGCCGGCGCTGATCGTCATGCCGGCGCCGAAACCGATTGCTGCCGCGAGCTAGGGGGCTGGCACCTTGAAAGCCCTCTAACGCGCCGACAGGTAGCGCGGGAAGGCCTGCTTGTCGAGCAGGATCTCGATCAGGTTGATCGCGCCGGTGAGGTCCGCGTTCGCGAACAGCGCATCGAGGTCCTCCTCGGTTTCGACGCGGTAGTGCGTGACGCCGAACGACTGCGCGAGCAGGCCGAAGTCGGGGTTGACGAAATCGCAGTCGATGTAGCGGCCGTCGTAGAGCTGGAACTGGTTCTTGCGGATCAGCGACAGCGTGCCGTTGTTGATCACCACGACGTTGAGCGGGATGCGGTGGTTCACCGCGGTCATCATCTCGAAGCCGCACATCTGGAAGCCGCCGTCGCCGAGGATGGCGAAGGTCGGGCTGTCCTTGGCGAAGCAGCGTGCGCCGATCGCCGCGGGAATCGCGTAGCCGAGCGAGGAGATGCCGGTGTTCGGGAAGTAGTGGTTGCGCTCGGAGACGTCGAAGTAGCTCTGCGCGAACACGATGTTGTCGTCGAACACCAGCGCGTCCTGCGGGAAGCGCGCGGCGAGGCGCTCGAAGAAGCCGCGTGCCAGCTGGAACGCCGATTCGTCGGCGGGCTCGGGTTCCGGCGCGCGCATCGCGCGATGCCGCGCCAGCGCGGCGGTGTCCTTGGGCGGCATGCCGGCGGCGTCGAGCGCGGCGAGCAGGTCCTCGGTCACGGCGCGGAGGTCGCCGCACAGCGCGAGGTCGGGGTTGAACACGCGGCCGAGCTGGGTGGCGTCGCGATCGACCTGGGCGAGCTTCTTGCCGTGCGTGAGCTTGGAATCCCACAGGTAGCTGGTGCGCTCGTTGAATCCGGCACCGAGAAAAATCAGCAGGTCGGCGTGGTCGACGAGGTAGCGGCGGGCGTTGCCGTTCGAGGTGACCCCGAGGCAGCCGAGCGAAAGCGGCGTGCCCTCGGCGATCACGCCCTTCGCCTTGAGGCTGGTGGTGACCGGAATGTTGTAGCGGGCGGCCAGCGCAGCGACGGCGTCGCGCGCGCCGGCGCGGATGCAGCCATAGCCGGCGACGATCACCGGCGCGCGGGCGTCGCGGATCAGCGCGGCGAGCGCGTCCACCGGCGTGGTGTGGCGGACCACCGTCGGGCGCGGAATGTGCACCTGGTCGAGCACGGCGTCGTCCACCCTCTCCTTCTGCACGTTGTACGGAATCGACAGCAGCACCGGTCCCCGCTCCCGCCCGAGCAGCGCCTGGGTGGCCTGGTTCAGCACCTGCCCGAGGTAGTCGGTGCGCTCGATCAGGCGGTGGTAGCGCGTGATGCTGGCGAACAGCGCGCCCTGATTGATGGCGCCGCCTTCGCCCGCGCTTTCCTGCAGGCCGCCGCGGCCGAAGATGTAGGTCGACGTCTCGCCGGTGATCGCCAGCACCGGCAGGCGTTCGGCCCAGGCGTTGGCGATGCCGGTGATGAGGTTCGTCGCGCCGGGGCCGGCGGTGGCGATGCAGGCCGACGGCCGGTTCGACGCGCGCGCGTAGCCGCCAGCCATGAAGGCCGCGCCCTGCTCGTGCTTGACGAGGATGCTCTTCACCTGCGAATCGTTCAGGCGGTCGTAGATCGGCAGCACGTGCGCGCCGGGCATGCCGAACAGGGTGTCGATCCCGAGGCGCTCCAGATACCGGACGATCAGTTCGCTGACGGAGATGTTCATGCGCTTGTTATGGTGTTCTGCAGTCTCGCTCCCGTCCGGCGCGTTCCAGCGGCGCGCGGGGCAGGGGAGATTTGAGCACAAGACGCCGTGGCGGAAAACCGCGCCGATGGCGTGGGATCGCGGCGAGGGAGGAGGGGAGGGCGGCAGCGGGCACGCCACAGCGCGTGCCCGCTGCCCCGGTGAGGGCGAGGCTCAGGCGTGCGCCAGCTGCTGCTCGATTTCGATGAAGGTGTTGGCCAGTTCGGTGGTCTCGACCGTGACACCGAGCTGCTTGCACAGCTGCGACAGCGAGAGCAGGCCGCGCACCATCTGCCGGCCTTCGGTGTGCTCGACCACCAGCGCGTGCTGGCGGCCGCGTGCCTTCAGCGTTTCGAGCACATGCCCGACGCGCGCGTGGGCGATGTCGTCGTAGTCGACCGCCTCGAGCCGCTCGACCGGCGTCATGATGTCGGCGACGACGACCTCTTCACGCCGGATGCCGCGGCTCTGCACGATCTGCATGGGCTTTTCGCCATGGATGTCGGTGCTGGTGATCAGGCCGGCGACGCGGTCGAGGCTGTCCATCACGAACAGCAGGCGCACCTTGCGGCGGAACATGCGCTCCTCGGCCTGCTTGATGGTGTCGCCGGGGGTGGCGATGAAGGCGGTCAGACGGCGGAAGTCCGTCATGACGTCGAGGGCCGGGTTATCGAGGGCGACGCGCTCGGGCAGGATGCAGGCAGGGCGCAGCAGGCCGGCATCTTTCTCCACGTTGCGGGCAGGCAGGCGGGTGTAGGTCATTGTCATGGCGTGTCTCCTTCATCGGTTGCTGGATCCCGTCCGCCATGTGGCACGGGCGGTGCGGGAAGCGGTCATCCTGTTCCTCGGCGTCCGGCCTGTCCATTCAAGATTTTTTACCCCTACATAAAGAGATGTTTTTCGGACCGGGCAGGCTTATCCCGCCTGCAGCAGCTTCTGGTAGGCCTCCTCGAACAGCCTGACGCCGTCCGCCTGCAGGCGCTGGCCGACCTGATCCATGTCGATGCCGAGGCGCGCCAGTGTGTCGAGCTGCGTGGCCGCCTCCGCCGCGCCTTCCTCCAGCCGCGCCGCCGGCTGGCCGTGGTCGCGCAAGGCGGCGAGCGTCTTGTCGGGCAGGGTGTTGATCGTTTCGGCGCCGATGAGCGGCTCGACGTAGAGGAGGTCGGGGTAGGCGGGGTTCTTCACGCCCGTGCTCGCCCACAGGAGGAACTGCGGCGAGGCCCCCTGCCGGGCCAGCTCGGCGAAGGGGGCGCCGTGGAACGTGTCGCGATAGCGCCGGTAGGCGATCCTGGCCATGGCAACCGCCGCCTTGCCGCGCAGCGCCAGCGCCTCCTCGGTGCCGATCGCGGTGAGGTGCGTATCGACCAGCGTGTCGACGCGGGAGAGGAACAGGCTCGCCACCGCCTTGCTGCGGCGCACGTCGGCGCCCGCGCGCGTGCGCGCCGCGAGGCCGCGGAGATAGGCGTCGAAAACGGCCTGCGTCTGCGCGACCGAGAACAGCAGGGTCACGTTGACGTTGACGCCGAGCGTGGTCAGGGCCTCGAAGGCGCTCAGCCCCTCCGGCGTGCCCGGCACCTTGATCAGCAGGTTGCGCCGGTCGACCGCCGCCGCCAGTCGCTGGGCCTCCGCCACCGTGCGCGGTGCGTCGTAGGCCCAGCGCGGCGCGACCTCGAGGCTGACGTAGCCGTCGCGTCCGCCGCTCGCTTCATGAACGGGATGCAGCAGATCGCACGCCGCCTGCACGTCGGCGACGATCAGCGCCTCGTAGCGCCGCTCGGCGTCCGGCTCGGCGGCCTTGAGCCGCGCCAGGTCGTCGGCGTAGTAGGGGCTGGTCTGCAGGGCCTGGTGGAAGATGGTCGGGTTCGACGTCACGCCCGATACGCCGTCCTCGGCGATGTAGCGGGCCAGCGTGCCGTCGCGGATCAGGCTGCGCGACAGGTTGTCCAGCCAGAGGCTCTGGCCGAGGGTGGTAACGTGCTGCGTGGCAAGCATGGGCGCTCCTCTCTCGCGTTGTCTTCAGGATAGGACAAGCTGCCGGCGGCAAGTTCAGCGGACGCCGCGTTCCCGGGGCAAAGCCGCGCCTGTGCTAGACTTCGGCGCAATTTCCGCGTTCCGTTTCCGGTATTCCCATGTCAGGCAGCACCCTCGGCAAACTGTTCTGTGTCACCGTGTTCGGCGAATCGCACGGCCCGGCGATCGGCTGCGTGGTCGACGGCTGCCCGCCCGGCATGGCGCTTGCCGAGTCCGACATCCAGCACGACCTCGACCGCCGCAAGCCGGGCACCTCGCGCCACGTCACGCAGCGGCGCGAGTCCGACACCGTCGAGATTCTCTCCGGCCTGTATGAAGGGAAGACGACCGGCACGCCGATCGCGCTGCTGATCCGCAACGAGGACCAGCGCAGCAAGGACTACGGCAACATCGCCGAGACCTTCCGCCCCGGCCACGCCGACTACACTTACACGCAGAAATACGGCTTCCGCGATCCGCGCGGCGGCGGCCGCTCGTCGGCCCGGCTGACCGCGCCCATCGTCGGCGCCGGCGCCATCGCGAAGAAGTGGCTCAAGGAAAAGTACGGCATCACGGTGCGCGGCTGCATGAGCGCGCTGGGGCCGATCGACATTCCCTTCGAGTCGTGGGACGAAGTGGAGGCCAACGCCTTCTTCGCGCCGAGCGCCGCGATCGTGCCGCAGCTCGAGGCCTACATGGACGCGCTGCGGAAATCGGGCGACTCGGTCGGGGCCAAGGTCACGGTGGTGGCCGAGAACGTGCCGCCCGGCTGGGGCGAGCCGCTCTACGACAAGCTCGACGCCGACCTCGCGCACGCGCTGATGGGATTGAATGCGGTCAAGGGCGTCGAGATCGGCGACGGCATGCAGGCGGCGCGGCAGAAGGGCACCGAGCATCGCGACGAGATCACGCCCGAAGGTTTCCTCTCCAATCACGCCGGCGGCGTGCTGGGCGGCATTTCGTCGGGACAGGCCATCGTGGCCCATGTCGCCATCAAGCCGACCTCGTCGATGCGCCTGCCCGGGCGCTCGGTCGACCTGCACGGGCAGCCGATCGAAGTGGTGACCCACGGCCGCCACGACCCCTGCGTCGGCATCCGCGCCACCCCGATCGTCGAGGCGCTCACCGCGATCGTGCTGATGGACCACGCGCTGCGCCACCGCGCGCAGTGCGGCGACGTCGCGAGCGGCACGCCGGTGGTCCCGGGCAACGCGGCGTAACGCCTGGCCAGCGTCAGTTCAACGCCAGACTGAAGCCTACGGACATGGCGTAGGCGTGCGTCAGCTGCAGGCCGTTCACGCGCTGATACAGCGGCAGCTCGACCTGTCCGTAGACGCTCAGATTGCGCGACCAGGCGTAGGCCAGTCCCGGCACGAACGCCACCTCGGTGTGCCCGCTGTCGGCGGGCTCGGCGTTGACGCCGCGATCGTGGTTCACGTACAGCGCATTCCCCTGCAGGATCAGGTCGAGCCTGCCGTGCACCGGCAGCAGCCAGCCCGCCTGCACGCTGGTGCGCCAGCCCGGCTGGTAGCCGTCGCGGGCATCGAGCGGCGCCTGCAGCGACAGGTTGGCGAACAGGCTGCCCGGCATCGTCAGCGGCGAGTAGGCGAGGCCGCCGCCCAGCAGCAGGTCGGTCGTGCCGCTGCCCGGCTGCACGCTGCGTTCCGCGACCTCGCCCGCCGCATTGCGCACGTCGGTGCGGCCGGTGGGCAGCTTCAGCCCGCCCTGCAGGCTGCCGGTGAGGCCGCCCGCCGTGCGGACCGGCGGCTGGTAGCGCAGCGTCATGCGCATGTCGCCGATGTTGTCGAACTGCCAGGCCTCCAGGTCCGGCGCCCCGGCGGCCTGGTGAACGTGCTCGCGGTTGGAGTAGGGCAGCATCAGCCCGGCGCTCCAGCCGGGCGCGAAGCCGTAGTCGAGCCCGAGCAGCGCGTTGCGGTTGAGCGTCTTGATTTCCTCGTGGTCGGCGGCGACGGTGCCGGGGGAGACCTTGTCCGAGCCGTGCCGCAGCTGGTCCATCTTCAGGTACTCCAGCTGGCCCCAGACGCGCCAGCCCTGCGCCGCGCCCTGGGTGATCGACAGCCAGTCGTTGGAGGTGGAACAGAAGGCGGCGCCGCAGCTTGCGTGGGCGTTGACCGCTAGCAGGCAGCCGGCGAACGCCAGCCCGAGTCGTGCTTTCATGCCAAGGTCTCCCTTTGTGAGTGCGGCAGATTGTAGAGAATGGCGCGGCACTGGCGCTGCGACAAATTGACGCAGGCGCCGGGGGGTTTGACGAATCGTCGGCGTGCGCTAGGGTTCAGAGTCCTGTGCGGGGGGAAACCACCGATGCGACTACCCATCAGCCTGAAAATCTTCAGCATCACCATGGCGCTGCTGGCGCTGATGGTGATCGTCACCTGGCTGTCGGTCCTCAATTTCCGGCATCTCAACAACCAGGTTCGCGCCTTGTCCGATTACTACCTGCCGCTGCAGCAGCAGGTGGCCAGCGTGGAAATCCTGATCCGCGACCAGATGGTCCACATGGAGCGGGTGATGGCCGGCATGGAGGTCGCGAAGCCCGATCCGGCATACCTGGCGAAGGAGTCGAACGCGTTCGACATGCGCGGGATCAACGCCGACCAGATCGTCGATTCGTCGCTGCGCATGCTGGGCGAAGCCGAAGCGGAGAAGGGGATCGCGCTCGACCGCGTGACGCTCGCCGTCCTGGCGCGGGAGCTGCCGGCGATCCAGACGACGCGCCAGCAGTTCCATGCGACGTTCCGCCAGTTCCAGATCGAGGCGCAGGAGGGCACGCCGCGCTCGGAGAAGATCGTGCGCGAAGCCCTGCTGCAAGCGAAGGATGCCGTCGACGTCGAGATCGGCAAGACCACCGACATCCTCAACAAGCTGACCCAGGACACGGCCAGCCAGGCCAAGGCCGAGGAGGCGCGCGCGACCACGCTCAACTGGAGCGTGACCGGCATCGCCACCGCGCTCGGGCTGATCTTCGCCACCTTTGTCACGCGCGCGCTGGTCGACCCGGTCAAGCGCCTGCTGGGCGGTACGCGCGCGGTCGAGGCGGGCGACCTGGACGTCGAAATCCTGGTGCGCACCCACGACGAACTGGCCACGCTCGCCACGTCGTTCAACCACATGGTCGTCGGCCTGCGCGAGAAGGAGCGCATCCGCGAGACCTTCGGCCAGTACGTCGACCCGCGCATCGTCAAGAGCCTGCTGGACAACCGCATCGCCGCCGACCGCGGCGAGCGCCAGGTGATGAGCGTGTTCTTCTCCGACCTCGAAGGCTTCACCCGCATGTGCGAGGGCCTCACGCCGGACGCGGCGGTGCGCTTCCTCAACCGCTATTTCGCCATGATGGCCGAGGTCATCCGCGGGCGGCAGGGCATCGTCGACAAGTATATCGGCGACTCGGTCATGGCCTTCTGGGGGCCGCCCTTCACCGACCCGGCCGACCACGCGCGGCTCGGCTGCCTCGCCGCGCTCGAGCAGACGAAGAAGATGGACGACTTCCGCGCCGGCCTGCCCGAGCTGTTCGGCATGAAGCACGGCCTGCCCGAGGTCAACGTGCGCATGGGGATCGCCAGCGGCGAAGTCACCGTCGGCAACATCGGCTCCGAAACCTCGCGCGGCTACACCGTCATCGGCGACACCGTGAACCTCGCGTCACGGCTGGAGCAGGCCAACAAGTTCTACGGCACGCGCATCCTCGTCAGCGAGGGCACGCGCGACCTCGCGGGCGACACCCTGGCGTTCCGCGAAATCGACAGCCTGCGCGTCGTCGGCAAGCTGGAGCCGGTCAAGGTGTACGAGCTGATCGGGCTTGCCGCCGAGGCGGGGGACGCCGCGCGCAAGGCGGTACAGGCGTACGAAGAGGGACTCGCGCGCTACCGCGCGCAGGACTGGGAGGCCGCTGATGCCGCGTTCCGTGAATGTCTGGCAGGCGCGCCGGGAGACAGGCCCAGCCAGGTCATGCTCGAGCGGATTGCGGCGTTCCGGCAGACGCCGCCGGAGGCGGGATGGGACGGGGTTTGGGTGGCGGCGAGCAAGTGAGTCGCGTGGCTCCCTGACAGGGGCGTGGCGCATCGTGCCGGTGGACCGCTATCCCGGAATATCGGCCTCGACAAGCTGGGCGAGCAGCGCGAGCGATTCCTGCCAGCCCAGATAACAAGCCTCGGGCGGAATGGTACCCGGTATGCCTTCCTGCGCCACGTTGAGCTCGGTCCCGCAGTCCACCGGGGCCAGGGATACCGTCGTATGCATTTCACCCGCCAGATTCGGGTCATCGAATGTGTCCGAGTGAACAATACGTTCGTGTGGGATCAGTTCGAGGTAGGTGCCGCCAAACGAATGGCTCTGACCGGTGCCGAAATTCTTGAACGACATCTTGTAACTGCCGCCGACACGCGCGTCAAGATGATGCACCTTGCCGGTAAATCCGGCCGGTGGCAGCCACTTGACCATGGCGTCGGCGTCGAGAAAGGCCCGATAGACTCTCTCGGGCGGGGCGCGCAAGACGCGGTGAAGGCGCACGGTGTTTGTGGGCATGAGGGATCCTCCGTTCGACGTGTTTGCAGTGCAGGATGCAATGTCTGCCGTGAAGCTGGCCGCGTGTCTATTCGGTGATGGCCTCATCCCCGTGACATGTGCACCCCGGCTCGGTGCTCGCGCTGCCGTCGCAGCAGATGATCTTGCCGGCACGGCAGCCGCATACACCCTTGTGACCGGAGCAGCAGTTGATCTGGGCGAGCTGGTCGCCTTTGGCGCGGGCGAGGCAGGCCTGGGTCGCGGCCGCGTCGTGCCGGGCGGCGGCGAGCAGGGCGGCCGCGCTCGAATCGGCTGCAGCAGGGAATGAGACCCTGGCGCTCGAAAGCGCGAACAGGACAAGCAGAGTGCGAAGGCGCATGGCGGTCTCCTCGGGCAAGGCGGGCTGACTCACTATAGCCGATCGCCCGCGGGCTTACGCGTCGCGCGGCAGCAGCGCCAGCAAGGCCGTGGCGGCGACCAGGACCGCCGCCAGCAGCGTGAAGGCGCTGGCGTAGCCTGCGGTGCCGACCATCCAGCCGGTCAGCACCGGGCCGATCGACTGACCGACGTCCATCACCGTGCGCAGCACGCCCATCGAGGCGCCGTAGCGGCCGTTGCGGGTGAGATCGGCGACCAGCGCGGAGGTGGACGAGGTGACGGTGGCGAAGCCGAGGCCGAAAGTCAGGCTCAGCGCCGCCAGCGTGAGGAAGCCGGGCGCGATGGGCACGAGCGCGACGCTCGCCGCGCCGAGCAGCAGGCCCGGCAGGATGACGCGCCGGCGGCCGATGCGGTCCGACACGCGCCCCATCAGCGGCTTGGATAAGACGATGCTGACGAGCTGCACGCCGAGGATGATGCCGATCTCCCAGGCGGGAATGCCGAGCGATGCGGCGTACAGGGCGAGGAAGGCCTCGACCGCGCCGAAGACCAGGTACTGGGCCGCCTCGATGAGGCTCACCAGCATGATGCCGCGGTCGCGCAGCACGGTCGCCAGGCTCGCCCAGAAGTGCGGCAGCGCAAGTTCCGCCTTCGGCCTCGGCGCGTGGTCGCGCAGGAGGAGGCCTGCCGCCAGCGCCAGAACGCCGCTGACGGCGCAGGCGACGTAGACGGCGTGGAAGCTCGCGAGCGAGATCAGCGTGCCGCCGAGGAAGGGTGCGATCGAGCGCCCGACGATGGTGGCCGACGAATAGGTGGAGAGCCGCGCCGCGCGATCGGCGGTGTAGCGCTCGGCGATCGCCGCGGTGGCGACGGTGCCGAAGATCGCGGTCGCGAAGCCGTGGTAGAAGCGCACGGCCATCAGCTGCCAGGGTGTGCTGACGCCCAGGTACAGAAGCGGCGCGGTGGCGAAGACGACGAGCGAGGCGAGCAGCACGCGCCGATGCCCGAGATGGTCGGAGAGGGCGCCCGCTGGGAAGCTGATGAGGATGCCGGGAATCGTCGACGCCATGACGATCCAGCCGATCTCGGCCGGTGTCGCGTGGAGCGCGTGGGCGAAGAGCGGCAGCACGGGCGTCTTCGACAGCGTCGAGCTGAAGATGGCGAGTCCGCCGATGACGGCGACGAGGACGAAGAAGGAGGGACGGGCGGACGGCATCGGGTGCGGCGGGTCGTGATATCCGGAATGTAGTGCGAAATTCTGCCGCATGCGAAACAATCGCTGGCAGAAATCGCCCTCGAGCCCCAGACGATGTCTTCCCAGCCTGCCACGGTCCTGTTCGGCGCCTTCGACCGCCACAACTTCGGCGACCTGCTGTTCCCGCATCTGCTCGAGGCGCTGCTGCCCGGGCGGCGCTTCGATCTTCGCGGGCTGGCCGCCCGCGACCTCCGGCCCTTCGGCGGCCACCGCGTAGCGCCGCTGGCGGGCGCGGCGACGCATCTGGTCCACGCCGGCGGCGAACTGCTGACCTGCACCGCGTGGCAGGCGGCGGTGATGCTGCGCGATCCCGCCGAAGTGCCGGCACTCGTCGCGCGCTACGACGCCGACCCCGACGCGGCGGCGGCATGGGCGGCCGCCGCGCTCGGCACCGCCCGCCGCCTGCCCTACGTGGTCGGCCGCGAAGCGCTGATGGCGGGCGGGCGGCTGATCTTCCACGCCGTCGGCGGCGTCGAATGGCGCCTGCTGACGCCGGTGCAGCGTGCCGAGGCGACGAGGGCACTACGCGCCGCCGACTGGGTCAGCGTGCGCGACCGTGTCACCCAGGCGGCGCTGGGGGGCGACGGCATCGACGCGGCACTCTGCCCGGACCCGGCGGTGATGGTGGCGGAATGCTTCGGCGAGACGATCCGGCGCCACCAGCAAATGGGCGCGGTGCAGGTGATGCGCGAGACGTTCCCGCGCGGGTGGATCGCATGCCAGTTCAGCGCCGATTTCGCGGATGACGCCAGCCTCGACGCGCTTGCCCGTGGGCTCGCGGCGACGAGTCGGGAGACCCGCTGGGGCATCGCGCTGTTCCGCGCCGGCGCGGCGCCGTGGCACGACGACCCTGTGCTCTACGAACGCCTTCGGCTGCGCCTGCCGGCCGGCATGGCGGGCGTCTTCCCGTCGCTGCATCTGTGGGACATCTGCGCGCTCATCGCGGCCAGCCGCGCCGTGGTGTCGAGCGGCCTGCACGGGCGGCTCGTCGCGCTCGCGCACGGCCTGCCGCGCGTCAGCCTGGCGCCGCCGCAGGACAGCGGGCGTCCCGGCAAGGTGGCGGCGTTCGCCGAGACCTGGGAGCCGGAAGACCTTCCGCGCAGCGTGCCGGTCGAAGCGGTCGAACCCGCGCTGCGGCAGGCGCTCGCTGTGCCTGCCGACGTGCTGCAGGACACGGCGGCGCACCTGCGCGCGCGCTACCGTGCCGGCCTGGCGCAGTGGGCCGGCCTGTTGCCGCGCGAGCGACATGCGCAATAATCCAAGCAGTCCTTTCCCTGAACCCCGACCATGCCGACCACGCCCCTGTCGCCCGCCGAACTGCGCCTGACCATCGATCCCGCCGCGCTCGGGTTTTCCGACACGTCGGAACTCGAGGACGAGCCGCTGCCCTGGATCGGCCAGGCGCGTGCCGAGGCGGCCGCGCGCTTCGGCCTGGCGATGGACCAGCCGAACTACAACCTGTTCGTGCTCGGCGAGGTCGGCAGCGGCCGCTCCTCGCTGCTGAAGCAGGCGATGGTCGAGGAAGCGGCGAAGCGGCGGGTACCGCCCGATCTTTGCTACCTCCACAATTTCGACGCGCCCGAGCGGCCGGCCGCGCTGCGCCTGCCGGCCGGCGAGGGCCGGCTGCTGCGGCAGCGGCTGGCGCAGGCGGTCAAGACGCTGCAGAGCGGGATCCCGAAGCGGCTCGAAGGCCAGGACTACAAGGCCGAGAGCGAGCATATCGAGCAGGCGTGGAAGGACCAGGTGGCGCGGCACTACGCGGAGCTGACCGCATTCGCCGAGGCGCGCAGCTTCTCGCTGCACCGCGAGGCCGGCCGCATGGTCTTCACGCTCACCGGCAAGAAGGGGCAGGCGCTCACCGAGGACGAGGTGCTGGCCCTGCCGAAGGCGCGTCGCGCCGAAGTCGAGCAGGCCGAACTGGAGCTGCGCGCCGAGATCACCCGCTACATCGACAAGACCCAGCCACTCGAGCGCGCGATGAACGATGCGCTGGCCGCGCTGCGGCGGCAGGTCGTGAAGCCGCTCGTCGAGCGTGAGCTGCAGGCGATCCGCGACGGCATGAAGAAGCAGATCAAGGACGCGACGAAGCTCAACGCCTGGCTCGACGCAATCGAGCAGGACGTGTTCGACAATCTGGAGCTGTTCAGCGGCGGCGAGGACGACGAGGACCGCCAGGCGGAACTGGCGGCGGTGCTGGCGCGCTACCGCGTCAACCTCGTCGTCGACAACGGCGGCCTCGCCGGGGCACCGGTGATCGTCGAGGAGAATCCGCTGTTCCGCGCGCTGTTCGGCAGCATCGAATACCAGTCCGAGAACGACGTGCTGGTCACCGACTTCACGCGCATCCGTGCCGGCAGCGTGCTGCAGGCGCACGGCGGCTTCCTGATGCTGCATCTGCGCGACGTGCTGGCCGATCCGCTGGTGTGGGAAAAACTCAGGCGTTTCCTGCGCAGCGGACGCCTGCAGATCGAGGAACCCGGCGTCTCGTTCTCGCCGATCGCGGCGGTTTCGCTGGTGCCGGAGGCGGTCGACGTCGAGGTCAAGCTGGTGCTGATCGGCTCGCGCGAGCAGTACTACGAGCTGCAGGAGGCCGCGCCCGAGATCGCGCGGCATTTCCGCGTCAAGGTCGATTTTGCCGACAGCTTTGTCGCCGGCCCGGCGACGCGCCGCGCCTCGGCGATTTTCGTGGCGCATGCCTGCCGCCAGTGCGGCCTGCCGCATTTTTCGGCGGCGGCGGTGGCGCGCCTGCTCGAGGAGTCGCACCGCGAGGCCGACGACCAGGCGCGCGAGAGCGCGATCTTCGCGCGCACCGAGGCGCTGGTGATGGAGAGCGCAGCGATCCGCCGCGCGCGCGGGCCCGGCCTGGTCGAGGCGGAAGACGTGGAGGCGGCGCTCACGGCCCACGCCGCGCGCCACGACTATCCCGAGCAGCGCCTGCGCGAGGCGATCGTCGACGGCGACGTGCTGATCGACGTGGCCGGCGCGCGGACGGGCCAGGTCAACGGCCTCACGCAGATCGACCTGGGCGACGCACGCTTCGGCCTGCCGGTGCGGTTGACGGCCCGCACCTATGCCGGTGAGGACGGGTTGCTCAACATCGAGCGCGAGGTCGAGCTCTCGGGGCCGATCCACGACAAGGGTGTCTTCATCCTGCAGAACTACCTCGCCGCGCTGTTCGCGCATCTGGCGCCGCTGACACTCAACGCATCGATCGCGTTCGAGCAGCAGTATCACGGCGTCGAGGGCGACTCCGCCTCGTGCGCCGAGCTTTTCGCCCTGCTGTCGGCGCTGTCCGGATTGCCGCTGCGGCAGGGGATCGCGGTCACCGGCGCGCTCAACCAGCACGGCGAGGTGCTGCCGGTCGGCGGCATCAACGAGAAGATCGAGGGCTGGTTCCGTGTCTGCGAGGCGGCCGGGCTGGACGGCAGCCAGGGCGTGCTGATCCCGGCGCGCAACCGCCGCCACCTGATGCTGGCGCCGCGTGTCGTCGACGCCGTTGCGGCAGGGCGCTTCCATGTTTACGCGGTGAGCCACGCGACCGAGGGCCTCGCCCTCGTGACGGGCATGGCGGCCGGCGAGCCGAATTCGGTGGGGCACTACCCGCACGGCAGCGTGCTGGGACAGGCGCAGGAAACCCTGCTCGCATACCGTCGCGCCGTGCAGCACCAGGAGCACGCGCGGGCACCGCGGCGGCCGTTCCGCGCCGGCGAGCGCCCGCAGCGCCGCTAGCCGGCCTGCGACCGGGCGGGCGGTGAACTATAGTGAAACAGGTCAATCGCACTGGAGGACCTGATCATGAACGCACTGCATCGCATGGAGCGTTTTCTCGACCGGCACATGATTCCCTTCGACATCGTCGCCCACCCGCATACGCACACCAGCGCCGAAACTGCGCGCGCGGCCGGACTCGATCCGGGCCGGGTGGCCAAGGGCGTGCTGCTCGACGGCGTCGGCTGCCAGATGGTGGCAATGATTCCCGCTGACAAGGAAATTCACCTGGGCAGGCTGGGCCAGGATCACGGCGTCGATTTCCGGCTCGCCGACGAGACCAGCGTGAGCCGCCTGTTCGGAGAATGCGAGCCGGGCGTCGTGCCGGGGCTGCCGAATGCCTGGGGGGTGGAGATCGTCTGGGACGACGACCTCCTGGCGAAGCCCGACGTCTACCTGGAGGCCGGCGACCACGAGCGCCTGCTGCACATCGAGACGCGCTACCTGCGCGAGGCCTTTGGCGACGCGCCGCACTGCCACTTCAGCCAGCCGCGCATGCAGCACCTGTCGTGATGCCCGCGCGACGCGGATATCCGGATCGGCGAGGGGTGCCGGCCGCAGGGGCGTTTTGGCCGTGCCGGCAGGCGCGCGCAGCCACGACCGTTTCGGCCCGGATGGTGTGACGGAAAAAGCGCTTGGCGATCCCGTGCTTCTGTGTTATCAATACGCCGTCTGTTGGTTTCAAGCTTTGAATTGCGGTACCTCTGGTAAGGCTTTTTCCTTGAAATTCGATTGATGGGGCATGTTGCCCAATTTTTTTTAGATGGATAGGAAACAAGATGGAAACGGGTACCGTTAAGTGGTTCAACGATGCAAAAGGCTTTGGCTTCATCACCCCGGATAACGGCGGCGAAGACCTTTTCGCGCATTTCTCCGCAATCAACGCCAGCGGCTTCAAGTCCCTGCAGGAAAACCAGCGCGTCAGCTTCGAAGTGACGACCGGCCCCAAGGGCAAGCAGGCCGCCAACATCCAGGTCATCGCGTAAGCGCCCCGACCCGATGTGAAAAACCCCGGTTCGCCGGGGTTTTTTTATGTTCCAACCATCCGAGCATCGTCATGGCCCTGCGCGCGACCATCTACAAAGCCGACCTGCAGATCGCCGACATGGACCGCCATGTCTACGCGGATCATGCGCTGACCATCGCCCTGCATCCCTCGGAAACCGTCGAACGCATGATGGTGCGCGTGCTGGCGTACGCGCTCCATGCCGAGGACGGCATCGCCTTCACCCGGGGGCTGTCCGAGGTCGACGAGCCGGACGTGTGGGCGAAGAACCTCGCCGGCGAGATCACGCTGTGGATCGACCTCGGGCAGCCGGACGAGGCGCGCATCCGCCGTGCCTGCAGCCGCGCCGACCGGGTCGTGGTGATCTGCTACGCAAGCAGCTGCGACGTCTGGTGGAAGCAGATCGCGAGCAAACTGACGCGCTTCGCCAATCTGACCGTCCTGCAGCTGCCGGCCGCGACGGCGCAGGCGCTTGCCACGTTGGCCGAGCGCAGCATGCGCCTGCAATGCCTGGTCCAGGATGGCGAAATCTGGGTCAACAGCGAAAGTGCCAGCGTGCCGGTGAAACTGGCCACGCTGCAGCCGGCTGCCTGAAGCCCGCGGCGTTGCCGTCTCCGCGGCCGTTCACTTGCCCGGCGGACAGTTCCGGACGCACACCGTCTCGCTGACACGCTGCCCGCCGCAGCCGACGAAGCAGGTGTCCCAGGCCGGCAGGCAACCGCAATCGGCCTGGCATTGGGTCTTTTCCAGCTTTGCCCGCACGCCCTCCCGCGTCGGCATCACGGGTTCGGGATAGGGAAACGGGTAGGTCGGCATCGGCCACGGATCCCACCAGTAGGGATAGCCGAATGGGTAGGTGTTCATCCACTGGAAGCGCAATTCCATCTCGTAGCGGCGCAACTCGGCGGCGTAGCGCTTGAGGTCGAGCTCGTATTGCCTGAGTGCCTCGGCGTAGCGCGCTTCCACCTGCGGCTCGAGTGCCTTCGTGCACGCCTGGTAGCGCGCCTGGCAGTCGCCTTGGCACGCCGCGCGGGCCGTGTCGCAACGCTGAACGCAGGCACGCCCCTGGGCGTCCGCCGGCGGAATCAGGCGGATGGTCGTCTGGTATTGCGGCGTGGCGCAGCCGGCCACGAGCGCGAAAATGACTGCGGCGGCAAGCGACGGAGCGAGAGAAGGCAGGCGCATCGTGCAACCCGGAGAAAACGCACGCTCATCCCAGCATAGGCGCTTTTCGCGATTAGTCAGCGCCGAGAAAGCGTCCTTCGAGCTCCTGGAGATTGAGCGCCTGCAGGATCTGCTGCAGGCGCTCGCGCGCATTGCGGCGCGGCTTGCCGGTCTGGGTGGCGACGATGAGCTCGTTCTTCAGCGAATGTTCCCAGCCGACCAGCTCGGTGACCGTGACCGCGTAGCCGTGCGACTCCAGCTGCAGGCAGCGCAGCACGTTGGTCACCTGGCTGCCGAATTCGCGCGTGTGGATGGGGTGGCGCCAGAGCTCGGACAAGGGCGTCAGCCCGAAGGATTCGTTCTTGTGTTTCCGGAGAATGGCGGCCACCTCCGCCTGGCAGCAGGGCACCAGCACGATGTGGCGCGCCTTCTTCGCCAGCGCGAAGCGGATCGCGTCGTCGGTCGCCGTGTTGCAGGCGTGCAGTGCGGTGACGATGTCGATCGTCGGCGGCATTTCGTCCGACGCGATCGATTCGGCCACCGTCGCGTCGAGGAAGGACATGCGCGGGAAGCCCAGCCGTGCCGCCAGCGCACGCGATTTCTCCACCAGCTCGGCGCGCGTCTCGATGCCGAAGATGTGTGCCGGGCGCTCCTTCAGGTAAAGGTCGTAGAGGATGAAGCCCAAGTAGGACTTGCCCGCACCGTGGTCGGCGAGCGTCAGCGTGTCCTGCCGGCCCAGCACCTCGTCGATCAGCGGCTCGATGAAATGGCACAGGTGATAGACCTGCTTGAGCTTGCGGCGGCTGTCCTGGTTGAGTTTGCCGTCGCGCGTGAGGATGTGCAGCTCCTTCAGGAGCTCGACCGACTGGCCGGGACGCAGCACGTCGGCGAGCGGATCGGCGAAGCGGCTCTTGGCGGCCGAATGGGGGGCGGATTTTTTCATGTCGGGCCGAGCAGGCGCACCTCGCGCTGCGGGAGGGGAATCTGGATGCCGCGCGCGCGGAAGGTTTCGAGAACCGCCTGCGTGACCTCGCCGCGGGTTGCATGGAAGTCCGCCACGGCGGTCCACGGGCGGATCGCGAGTTGCACGCTCGAGTCGGCCAGCGTCTGCACGTGGATCATCGGCGCCGGCTCCGCCAGGATCTTGGGGTGGGCGGCAAGCAGCTCGCGCACCGTGGCCAGCGCCTGCTTGAGGTCGGTGTCGTAGGCGACGCCGACGGCGATGTCGAGCTGGCGCAGCGTGCCGAAGTTGTGCAGGATCTCGCCGACGATCTTGCGGTTGGGAATGACGATGCGCGAACGATCGGGGTGGCTCAGCACCGTATTGAAGAGCTTGATTTCCTCGACCTCGCCTTCGACATCGATGATCGCGACGTATTCGCCGACCTTGAACGGGCGGGTGAAGATGATCGTCAGCCCGGCGGCCAGGTTGCCGAGCACGCCCTGCATCGCCAGCGCGACGCCGGCGCCGGCCACGCCAAGGCCGGCGATCAGCGGCAGCAGCTGCACGCCGAGGTTCTGCAGGGCCATGATGAGGAACAGCACGAGCACGAGGATGCGTGCGATGCGGACCAGCAGCAGGCGCAGCGTCGCGTCGAGGCCGAGCCGCTCCAGCGTCGTGTCGGCCAGGCGACCGACCCAGCGCCCGACGAAATAGCCGGCCGCCAGGATCAGCAGGGCGACCAGCAGGCGGGGGCCGAACTGGATGGCGAGGTCGATCGCGGTCTGCTGGGCGTGCTGCAGTGTCTGCAACTGGTCGTTCATGGTCGGGGCCGGGCATGGGAAGGCTGAAGGGTAGCAAAATCCCCGGCCGGATAGGTCCCCCGGGGCGATGCTTGGTGCCGGTTTCCGGGATAATGCCGGATTGCCGAAAGGGTCTTGCCGTGTCTGTCGTCAACATCTCCTGCTACAAATTCATCACCCTCACCGACCGCGAGGCGCTCAAGGCCGATCTTGCCGCGCGCTGCCAGGCACTCGGCCTCAAGGGCACGATCCTGCTCGCCCCCGAGGGGATCAACGTGTTTCTCGCCGGCTCGCGCGCGGCGATCGACGCCATCGTCGCCCATCTGCGCAGCGACCCGCGCTTCGCCGATCTCGCGCCGAAGGAAAGCCTGTCGGCCGAGCCGCCGTTCGGAAAGATGCGCGTCCGGCTGAAGAAGGAGATCATCACCATGAAGATGCCGCTGATCCGCCCCGAGGCGGGCCGTGCGCCGTCGGTTGCCGCGGCGACGCTCAAGCGCTGGCTCGACCGCGGCTGCGACGACGAAGGGCGCCCGGTCGTGATGCTCGACACGCGCAACGACTACGAGGTCGCCGCCGGCACCTTCGAAGACGCCGTCGATTATGGGATCGGCATCTTCAGCGAATTTCCGCCGCGGCTGGCCGAGCGCCTCGGTGACTACGCCGGCAAGACGGTGGTGTCGTTCTGCA
Organism: Thiobacillus sp. SCUT-2; assembly: GCF_035621355.1. NCBI lineage: Bacteria > Pseudomonadati > Pseudomonadota > Betaproteobacteria > Nitrosomonadales > Thiobacillaceae > Thiobacillus > Thiobacillus sedimenti. Next base: position 770,668 of record NZ_CP141769.1, read on the forward strand.
CCGGCGGCATCCGCTGCGAGAAGGCCGCGATCCACATGCAGGGGATCGGCGTCGAGCGCGTCTACCAGCTCGAGGGCGGCATCCTGAAGTACTTCGAGGAGGTGGGCGGCGCCCACTACCGTGGCGACTGCTTCGTCTTCGACGCGCGCGAGGCGGTCGGCGCGGACCTGCAGCCGGCGGCTGGCCGCGTGCATCGCTGAACGGCGTGACGCGAACAGCCGCCTGGCTGGTCAGCCGGCTTCGACGCGCCCCGCCAGGGTCAGGTAGCCGACGGCTGCGCTGAACTTGCCGTTGTAGTTGGCCGCTTCGAGCGGTTCCAGCGTGCCCCTCACCTTGTCGTGCAGCGGCGACTCCCAGTCGCCGGGATGCTGGAAGTTGCTCATGATGTAGCTGAAGCCGTTGACGTCGTCGACGGCGTGCAGGCCCGTCGACTCGGCGCCCGCCGGGCACGACAGGATGCGGCTCAGTTCCCCGCTGTCCACGTTGTAGGCCCACAGGAAATTGTTGACGTGGCGGCTGCTGTCCTCGCCGATGAAGAGCGTGCGCATCGCCTCCGAGAACTTCAGGTTGTCCGGGTTGGCGATCCGGTCCGGATTCGACAGGTTGCCGAGCGTGTCCGGCACGGCGAGATCCTCGCCGAGCAGCAGCGGCCTGCCGCTGACCGGGACCCATTCGCTGCGGATGGGCGCGCCGGCATCGTCCGACTGGCCGCTGTCGAGCTTCCACGCGTAGACCATGCCGGCCGCCGGGCCCTCGATGGCGATGCCGCCCGAGCCGTTCTTCATCGCCGATTGCACGTAGCTGATCGCGGAATAGGCGATCTTGTCGCGCGCGTTGACCGTCGTGCCTTCCATCTTGGTGAAGCCGAGGCTGCCGCCCTTGTACGCGGCGTAGCGGTGCGTCTCGAGAAAGGCTGCCGCCTTTTCCTGGCCAGCGACGAACTTCACCCATTGCGTCTTGCCGCTGAACGGAATCTTCGTGTAGGCAGGGTCGGACGGATCGGAGGCCTTGACGTCGACGATGTCGGCCGCCGTCAGGCGGTCGGCGAGCGCCTCGACTTCGTCGCTGGTGGCGTGGCCCAGGCGGATCCAGCGGAGGTCCGCCGACCCGCCGTCGGCGGCGCTTTTCTGCAGCCATTTCGCCACGTAGAGCGTGCCGGCCGAGAGATCGCGCGGACGGTCGGCGACGAACAGGAACAGCCCGCCGTTGGTCGCGTCGTCGCCCATCAGCACCGTGCGTTCGTCGGGCATGACCTGCACCAGCTCGTGCGAGATGCGGCCGAGGCAGTAGTGCTTCCGGATGCTGCCGGTGCCGTCCGCATGCACGCTCACCTCGGGCAGGTGGCCGTAGTGATAGGGGTTCGCGGTGTCCGGGTTGCCGTAGAAATGCTGGCTGAACGCCTTGAAGCGCGCATTGCGTGCAATCGTCACGGCGTCGGGCTCGTATTCCTCGCTCGACAGGTGGGTGTTCCACGGCGAGCGGCTCGCGCCGCAGGTCGTCCACAGGCCGTGCACGGCGCGCGTGTCGACGTTCGAATAGCTCGCCAGCGTGAGCCTGCCGCTGCGCTCGTCCTGGTCGAGCGCCAGCACCGCGATCGGCGAGGGCAGCTTGCCGTAGACCGGTGCGCCGGCGGCGTTCCGGCTCGTGTATTCGAACTGCACCACGGCAAAGATGCGCCGGAAACCGGGCCGCTGCGAGCGCGCGTGCGGCAGGGCGATCAGCGACATGCCGTCGGGGCAGTCGGAGAAGAACTGGCGCTGGTCGGGCGCCGTCGGGTCGATGATGGGGGCATTGTCGATGTCGAAGCACCCGCCGGCGATGACGGTGCGTCCGTCCACGCCCGGCACGGCGTCCCCGGTCAGGAACAAGGTTTCATAAGCCAGCGCGTAGGTTTCGGCATGGTCGCCGACGCGCTTCGTCAGCGTCGACGAAACGCAGGTTTCCGCCATCCGGGCCGGGTCGGCGAGCGAGGGCGCCGCCATCGATCCGAAGCGGTAGCGGACGGCGCCCGTCATCGGGCGGGCGGTGGCGTCGGGTGCAATGCCTGCCAGCGACGCCGCCAGCGGCAGCATCGGCAGGCCGGAAAGCAGCTGCAGCGCGCGGCGGCGGCGAAGCGAAACGGATTCGGTCACGACGGGACTCCTCGAGGGATGACGGATGCCGGAAGCCATGCCGGTTCCGGGAACGCGCACACGCTAGCAGGTCGAGATGGCATTTCTTTTAACGCGCCGCGGCGTGTTCCTCATCAGGGCGCATTTTGGCGCGGGTCTGCACGTCCTGTGATCGGGCATGTTCAGTCCAGCGAGCGAAGCAGCTGCATCGGCGGCACGCGGGTGATGTGGCGCGCGGTCAGCCATCCGCTCGCGCCGACCAGCAGCGCACCGGCCGCCGGCAGGGCGAGCCATAGCCAGGGGTGAAGGCTGGGCGGCAGGTCGAACAGGCGGGCACCGATCAGGGCCATGGCGATTTCGGCGCAGGCGCTCGCGAGCAGGCCGGCGAGCGCGCCCAGGGCGAGAAACTCGCTCCACAGTGCCTGCGCCAGGTAGGCGCGCTGCGCCCCCAGCGTGCGCAGCAGCACGGCTTCCTGCTGCCGCGCGTCGAGGCTCGCCAGCAGGGTGGCGACGACGACAGCCATGCCGGCGGCGAGCAGGAAGCCGAGCAGCAGCTGGATCGCGCCGACGATCTGCGCGAGCACCGCCTGGACGCCGGCGATCAGCTTGTCGAGCGCGAGCAGCGTGATGCCGGGGAAGGCCTTGACGAAGCCCGGCATGGCGTCGGTCGACGTGGGCGGAACGTAGACGCTGGCGATGAAGCTGGCAGGCAGGCCGTCGAGCTGCCCGGGCGCGAAGATGACGAAGAAGTTCGGCTGCATCGACGCCCATTTCACGGTGCGGAGGCTGGTGACGCGCGCGCTGAGCGTCTGGTCGCCGACGCGGAAGCCGAGGCGGTCGCCGAGGGCAAGATGCAGGCGTTCGGCCATGCCCGACTCGACCGAGATTTCGGCGTCGCGCCGCGCGCCATGCCAGTGCCCCGCCACGACGGCGTTGTTGGCCGGCAGCGTCGCGGTCCAGGTGAGGTTGAGTTCGCGCCGCAGGGCGTTGTCGTCGCGCGCCTCCGCGGGCAGGGTGTCGGCGATCGGGAGGCCGTTCCGGCTCACCAGGCGCCCGCGCACCATCGGATACAGGGCGGACGACTTGAGGTGGTGCTGTGCGAGGTAGGCGGCGACGGCGGCCTGCTGCTGCGGCGCGATGTTGACGAGGAAGGTATTGGGCGCCTGCGCCGGCAGCTGCTGGCGCCAGCCCGCGACCAGGTCGGCGCGGACCAGGGCCAGCAGGGCGACGAGGAACAAGGCCAGCGTGAACGCACCGAGCTGGAGCGTGCTGTCGAGGCGGTGGCGCAGCAGCTGCGCCAGGCCGAAGCGCAGCGGGCCGTGCGCCATGCGCTGCACGCCGCGGCTGGCCGCCAGCGCCAGGCGCGCGAGCAGCAGCAGCACCGCGGCCAGCGCGGCGAGGGCGCCGACGAAAAGCGCGACCAGCCTGGCGTCACCCGCATACCAGGCGATCAAGCCCAGCAGCGCCGAGCCGCTGAGCGCCGCGCCGACCCAGGCACCGACGGGCAGCGGCGGCAGCTCGCGCCGCAGCACGCGCAGCGGCGGCACCCGCACGAGCCGCATCAGCGCGGGCAGGCTGGCGCCCGCCATGCCGACGAGACCGCTGGCGATCGCCGCGCCGACCGGCGCGAGGCCGAGCGAGGGCAGGCGCGCCGCGACGCCGGGCAGGACCAACGCCGCGAGCGCATGCTGCACGAGGGCGCCGATCGCCACGCCGAGCGTGCTGCCGATGAGGCCCAGCGCCAGCAGCTGGGTGGCATAAAGCCCCCTCAGCTGCGCAGTGGTCGCGCCGAAGCAGCGCAGCAGCGCCGCCTGGTCGTAGTGCCTGAGGGCATGGCGATGCGCGGCGATCGCGATGGCGGCGACCGACAGCAGCAGGCTCACGAGCGCGGTGAGCTGGATGTAGCGGTCGGCGTTGGCGAACGCGCCGTGCAGGGTCTCGACGCCCTCGCGCGCGCCGATCAGCCTTTGCGTGCCGTCGAGAAGCGGCTTCAGCGCGGCGCCGAACGCCGCGACCTGGTCCGGTGCGCCGGCAAACTGATACAGATACGTCACGCGGCTGCCGGGCTGGAGGATGCCGGTTCGCGCGACCTCGCCGGCGCGCAGGAAGACCCGCGGCGCCAGGCCGAAGACGCCGCCGAGCTGGCCCGGTTCCTCGACGATGACGCCGGCGATGCGGAAGCGCGCCTCGCCGATCTGCACCGATTCGCCGACCTGCGCGCCCAGCAGCGGAAGCAGCGCCGGATCGACGTAGATGCTGCCGGGCGGCGGCTCGGCCGCGCGCGGCGTGCCGGCCTCGAACGGGCGCGGCGCGATGCGCACCGTGCCGCGCAGCGGGTAGGCGGCGTCGACCGCCCGCAGGCTGGCGAGCTGGAACGCATCGCCCTTGCTCACCATGCTGGAGAATTCGAGCGCCTGGCTGATTGCGAGCGGAGGGCGGGTTTCACGTCCCTTCGCCCGCGGCAGGGCGGGCCAGCCGGCGATCGGGCGCGGGCTGGTCACGAGCAGGTCGGCACCGAGGAAGCGGGCGCCCTGTTCGCTCATCGCGCGCTTGAGCCGGTCGCCGAGAAAGCCGGTCGTGCTGACGCTGCCGACGCCGATCAGCAGCGCCAGCAGCAGCACGCGCCATTCGCCGCTCCGGCGCTCGCGCCGCAGCAGCCACAGGCCGAGCCGCAGGACGTTCACGCGAGGCTGGCCTCATGGATGCGGCCGGCGACGAGATGCAGCCGGCGCCGGCAGCGCGCCGCCAGCGCATCGTCGTGGGTGACGAGGATCAGCGTGGTGCGGGCGGAGGCGTTGAGGTCGAACAGGAGGTCGATGATGCGCGCGCCGGTGTCGGCGTCGAGATTGCCGGTGGGCTCGTCGGCGAACACGATCTCAGGCTCGGTGGCGAAGGCGCGCGCGATGGCGACGCGCTGCTGCTCGCCGCCGGAGAGCTGGCGCGGCGTGTGCCCGGCGCGGCTGGCGAGGCCGACGCGTTCGAGCCAGTCGGCCGCGCGCGCGCGCGGGCTCGCGTCGGTTGCGGCCGGCGGCGCGAGCTCCAGCGGCAGCAGGATGTTCTCCAGCGCAGTCAGCGCGGGCAACAGCTGGAAGGACTGGAACACGAAGCCGACGCGTCCGGCGCGCAGGCGCGCGCGGGCGTCCTCGTCGAGATCGTTGAGGCGCTGGCCGAGCAGCAAGACCTCGCCCGCGGACGGCCGGTCGAGGCCGGCCAGCAGGCCGAGCAGGGTGGATTTTCCGGAGCCCGAGGCGCCCGTGATCGCGAGCGTTTCGCCGGCTTTGACGGCGAGCTCCACTTCGCTGAGGATGTCGAGCATGCCGTCCGCCGTGGCGACGCGTTGTGACAGGCCGTGCGCCTCGACGATCGGGGGCGGGGACGGGGCGCGGTCGGATGGCGTCATCGAAGTGGACTCGGACGAAGGAATTGCATGAATTATCGCGCGTGCCTGCTGTTACTGCTGTGGCTGCCGGGTTGGGCGCTCGCCAGCTCGTGTTCCCTGTTGATTCTGGGCGACAGCCTGAGTTCCGGCTACGGGCTCGCGCCGGGGCAAAGCTGGGTCGACCGGCTCGGCGCACGGCTGCAGCAGCGCGCACCGGACTGGCAGGTCGTCAACGCCAGCATCAGCGGCGACACCACCCAGAACGGCCTGCAGCGCCTGCCGCCCGCGCTCGGACGCGAGCGGCCGCAGGGGGTGCTGATCGAGCTCGGCGGCAACGACGCGCTGCGCGGCACGCCACCCGAGGCGATCCGGCAGAACCTGCTTGCGCTGATCCGCCAGGCCAGGGCCGCGGGCGCGTGGGTCGTCCTGCTGGAGGCGCCGGTGCTGCCGAACTACGGCAAGGCGTATGCCGACGCCGTCGCGCGCACCTACGTCGAGGTTGCGCGGGCGGAGCGGATCGTCCGCGTGCCGTGCTTCGTCTGCGAGGTGGCGCTGATGCCGGGCATGATGCAGGCGGACGGCATCCATCCGAACGAAAAGGCGCAGGGCAGGATGCTCGACGCGGTGTGGCCGCATATCCGGCCGAAATTGCGCTGCAAGGCGAAGCGGCCATGACGGCGACGAACTGCCCGTGCGGCTCGGGCCGGCCGCTGGCGCAGTGCTGCGGGCGCTTTCACGCCGGCGAGCCGGCGCCGGATGCCGAAAGCCTGATGCGCTCGCGCTATAGCGCGTACGTGCTGGGGCTGGAAGACTATCTGCTCACGACCTGGCATCCGGCCACCCGCCCGCCTGCGCTCGAACTCGATGCCCCGCCGCGCCCGCAGTGGCTGGGGCTTGCGGTGAAGAGCCACGTGCCGCTCGACGCGGACCATGCGACGGTCGAATTCGTCGCGCGCTACAAGCTCAACGGGCGCGCGTTCAGGTTGCACGAGACCAGCCGCTTCGAGCGGGTGGCCGGCCGCTGGCTGTATGTCGGCGGCGACATCCGCGAATGAAGGGCGGCGACCCGGGGGCGCAATGAACAAAGCCCGCTTGCGCGGGCTTTGTGATGTTTGGGGTGGATGATGGGACTCGAACCCACGACGACAGGAATCACAATCCTGGACTCTACCAACTGAGCTACATCCACCATTGTCGTCGTCAGCGGCGCTGGCGACGGAACCTTGGCCTGCCCGACAGGAATCGAACCTGTAACCCCCAGCTTAGAAGGCTGGTGCTCTATCCAGTTGAGCTACGGGCAGAGACTCTATCCTTGCTCGGGCGTGCACTCTTACTTGCCGGATTGGGGTGGTCGGGGTGAGAGGATTCGAACCTCCGACATCCTGCTCCCAAAGCAGGCGCGCTACCGGGCTGCGCTACACCCCGAAATCCTCGCGTCTGGAAACCAGGGCGCATTTCGGAGAGGCGAGACTATACCGTGGCGCTTGCGCGGGGTCAATTTTCGCTTGAGTCGGAAGGGGGGTTTCCGGGAAAATCGCCCTTTTGCTTCAGGGTTACTCGATGAGCGCACGCATTCTCGACGGCAAGGCGATGGCCGACACCATTCTCGCCGTGATCCACGACAAGGTCGCCGAGCGCGAGGCGCAGGGCAAGCGTCGCCCGGGGCTCGCGGTGATCCTGGTCGGCAACGACGCCGCTTCCGCCGTCTACGTGCGCAACAAGAAGCGCGCCTGCGAACGCGGCGGCGTCACCAGCGTGTCGCACGACCTGCCTGCAACCACGACGCAGGACGAACTGCTGGCGCTGATCGACACGCTGAACGCCGATCCCGCGATCGACGGCATCCTGGTGCAGCTGCCGCTGCCGCCGCACATCGACGCCGAGACGGTGATCGAGCGCATCCGGCCGGACAAGGACGTCGACGGCTTCCATCCCTACAACATCGGCCGCCTCGCGGTGAAGATGCCGACGCTGCGGCCCTCGACCCCGCGCGGCATCATGACGCTGCTGCGCGCGACCGGCGAGGAACTGCGCGGCAAGAACGCGGTGATGGTCGGCGCGTCGAACATCGTCGGCCGGCCGATGAGCCTGGAGCTGCTGCTGGCCGGCTGCACCATCACCGTGTGCCACAGCGCCACCCGCGACCTCGAGAGCTTCGTGCGTTCGGCCGAAATCCTGGTGGTGGGGGTGGGGCGCCCGCGCATGATTCCGGGCGAGTGGATCCGCGAAGGCGCGATCGTGATCGACGTCGGCATCAACCGTCTGGCGGACGGCAAGCTCTGCGGTGACGTCGAATACGAGGGTGCCGTGCAGCGTGCCAGCTGGATCACCCCGGTGCCGGGCGGCGTGGGGCCGATGACCGTGGCGACACTGCTCGAGAACACGCTCGAAGCCGCGCTGATGCACAATCCCTGAGGGGGCAGGGGCAATTGGCGCGGCCTCCGGCCGCCCATTCCCTAGATCCTAATCGCTAGCCCCGATGCAGCGTGCGGAGATATCCGACATCCACGAACGGCTGCCCGAAGTCCGGACCGGCGATGACGCGGTTGGGCGCACCCGGCTCGCCGAGGTCGGACAGGACCACGGCGGCGCCGCTGAAGTCATGGTCGAGCGTGTAGTCGTTGACCGTCACCAGCGTCTTCAGTCCGGCGCCGAGAGATGCGCGCAGGCCGTTCTCGGAATCCTCGAACGCGAGGCAGTCGGCGGGATCGAGGCCCATTTTCTCCAGTGCGTAATGATAGATATCGGGCGCGGGCTTCTTGGCCGGCACGATGTCGCCCGCCGCGATGACCTCGAACCAGGCCTCGGTGCCGGGGCCGAGGCTGTGTTCGAGCAGCACGGTCACGTTTTCCGGGGTGGTCGTGGTGGCGATCGCCAGGCGCAGGCCGGCGGCGCGGGCTTCGATCAGCAGCCGCTTGACGCCGGGGCGCATCGGGATGCCGCCGCGCGCCGCGAGCGCGCTGTAGTGGCGGGTCTTCGCCTTGTGCAGGTCGGCAACCAGTTCGTCGAAGTGCTCGGGCTTCCTATAGTCCGGACGGAACTGGTCGATATAGTGTTTCATCCGCTCCTTGCCGCCGGTGACGGCGAGCAGCTTGCCGTACAGGGCGACGTCCCAGTGCCAGTCGAGGCCGGCGTCCTGGAAGGCCTGGTTGAAGGCGGGACGGTGACCGTCGCGCTCGGTGTCGGCAAGGGTGCCGTCGACGTCGAAAAGAAGGGCTTGGAGTGTCATGCGGGTTGCGGTAAGTGAAGGATTCTGTTAAAAAATCGCGTTTGGGCCGAGCCCTGAGAACGACTGACTTTCGAAGAGAAAAAAGATGGCTGAAACTTTGATGCGCTTCGAGCCCTACAAGGCCAAGAAGGGCGAAGAATACATGAACGCGAAGCAGCTCGCGCATTTTCGCAAGATGCTCGAGGCCTGGAAAGCCGAGCTGTCGCAGGACATCGATACCACGCTGCATTCGATGCAGGACGAGCAGACCGTGTTTGCCGATCCCAACGACCGCGCCACGCAGGAATCCGACATGGCGCTGGAACTCAGGAACCGCGACCGCGAGCGCAAGCTGATCAAGAAGATCAACGAGACCATCGCGAAGATCGACAGCGGCGACTACGGCTACTGCGAATCCTGCGGCGTCGAGATCGGCCTGGAGCGCCTGCAGGCGCGCCCGACGGCGACGCTGTGCATCGACTGCAAGACGCTCGAGGAAATCCGCGAACGTCAGGTCGCCAAGTAAACCCACCGGGCCCGCACGCCATGACCGACACCAGCGAATTCGACCGCTACTACAACGGGCTGCTCTACAGCGTGATGCGCTGGGACCAGCTGACGGCGTTCTGGGAGAAGGTCGATGCCGGCGCCGGCTGGTATCTGTACGCGGTCGGGCAGGATGTGCCGCAGGCGCCGTCTGCGGCCGACAAGGTGCAGCAGTTCATGCGTGAACTGGACGAACTGCTGCGGCGCGAGCATCACGAGGACTACTGCGCGATCGTCTACGCGGACGACCTCGACGCGCCCAACTTCGTCAAGATCTACGACCCCAACCATCTCGGCAGTTCGTGCGGCTCCAGCTCCATGAAATCCTCGGTGCTGCCGGGCTGGACGATGAGCAAGACGCCGCCGCGCGAGCTCGAAATGAAAGGTGTGGTGACCGGCCAGCGCAAGCGCTGGTGGCAATCCTTCCTCGCCGGAACGGCATAAAAAAACCGCGCCCGAGGGCGCGGTTTTTTGTGCCGGGAAGAATTACTTCTTGGCGGGTTCGGCAGCGGCGTCGCCTGCCTTCTCTTCGGCCTTCTTGGCAGCGGCCTTCTTGTGCTTCTTGACGCGCTTGTGGGCCTTTTTCGGGGCAGCGGCGGGCTTCTCGACCGCGGCACCGCCGTTGGCCGGCGCGGCGGGCGCATCGGCGGCCATCGCGGCCAGGCTGAAGGTACCGGCAATGGTGGCGGCAATCAGGGAGGACATCAGTTTGCTCATTTATATCTCCAATATCATCAAGTAGGGAAGAAACATGCGGTCGCGGAGTGCAACTGCATGCGAGGTACTATGCGGGGCGAGGCTTACACGAACCTTACGACTTCCGCCCCGCAGCAATTTTTCTTGCCGCGGACGATTACTTCTTGGCCGCCTCGTCCTTCTTCGCTTCCGCCTTCTTGGCCATGTGCTTCGCGGCGTGCGCCTTGGCGGCAGGCTTCGCGGCGGCGGCGGGGGCCGCAGGCGCGTCGGCGGCCATCGCGGCCAGGCTGAAGGTGCCGGCAAGGGTGGCGGCGATCAGGGAAGTCGTCAGTTTGCTCATCAATCTCTCCTGTGGGTTCGAGGGGGTTGGCATGCAGTCGACCGTCGACTGCACGCCGCCACTATGCGAGCGCATCCTTACACGAACCTTACGCAGCCGGCCGCGGCGGATGGTGGTGCGTTGAAGTCGGCCGGCGGAGTTTGTGTCAGACTTCGCGCATGAAGATTCTGCTCGTGGAAGACGACCCGACGCTGGGCGAGGCCGTCGTGCTCGCGGTCCAGCAGGCGGGCTTTGCCGTCGACTGGACGCGCGATGGCGTGCAGGCGGAAAGTGCGCTCAAAGGCTACGCCTACGATGCCATGCTTCTGGATCTGGGGCTGCCTCGCCGCGAAGGCCTCGAGGTGCTGCGCAACCTGCGCAAGCGCGGCGGCGTGCTCCCCGTCATGGTCCTGACAGCCCGGGACACGGTCGAGGATCGTGTGCGCGGACTCGATGCGGGGGCGGACGACTATCTGCTGAAGCCGTTCGCCCTGGACGAGCTTCTGGCGCGCCTGCGTGCGCTGCTGCGGCGGGCGCACGGCGTCGCCGACACCCGCATTCGCATCGGGCGCCTGGTGTTCGACAGCGTGAAGCGGCAGGCGAGCGTCGCCGACCGCGCGCTGGTGTTGTCGGCGCGCGAGGTCGAGGTGCTGGAGATCCTGCTCAACCACGCCGGCCGCGTGACGGCGAAGGAAGCGATCGCCGACCGCCTCACAGGCTGGGACGAAGGGGTAGGGGACAACGCGGTGGAGGTCTACGTCCATCGCCTGCGGCGCAAGCTGGAGGGGTCCGGCGTGGCGATCCGCACCCTGCGTGGCCTCGGCTACCTGCTGGAAGCGGAACGTTGAGCGCGGGCAAGCAGGCGAGCCTGCGGCGTCAGCTGATCGTCCGCATGCTGGCGATGATGCTGCCGCTCTTCATTCTGCTGTGGGTGATCGCCTATTTCTCGAGCCAGTATTTCATCAATGCCGCCTTCGATCGCTCGCTGATCCGGCGCACCTATGCGCTGGCCGACCGTGTCGAGGTCCTGCAGGGTCAGGTACAGGTGGACCTGCCGGTCGCCGCCCGCGAACTGCTGGTGTTCGACCAGGAGGACCTGCTCTTTCACAGCGTCGTCAATCCGGCCGGGCAGGTGATTGACGGCGAGCAGGACATGCCGCCCTTGCCTGCGTACCAGCGTATCCGGCCGGGGCAGCTCATCCTCTACGATGGCGTGAAGGACGGCGAAAGGGTGCGGGTTGCCGTATTCGCGCTTTCGCTCAAGGGGACGAGCGCGCGCGGGACCGCCCTGGTCGAGGTGGGAGAAACGCTTTCGCACCGTTCCGCCATGGCCGACCGCGCCACGCTGGCGATCGTGGCTCCCATGCTGCTGATGACCCTGACCGCCGCCCTTGCCATCGCCTATGGCGTGGGACGGGGCCTCGAGCCGCTGAGCCGGTTGCGTGACCGGCTGTCCGCGCGCAAGGCCTTCGATCTCAGCCCCGTGCCGCTGGAGGAGACGCCCGCCGAGCTGCGGCCCTTTCTCGACGAAATCAACTCGCTGCTGCAGCGCCTGTCGGAGGCGGTCGAGTCGCAGTCGCGCTTCGTCGCCGACGCCGCGCACCAGCTGCGCACGCCCATCGCCGGCATACGCGCGCAGGCCGAGGCGGCCCTGGCGAGCGCGCGCCAGGAGGATGCCCGGCATGCGCTGGAGCGCATCGCCCAGTCGAGCGAGACCATGGGCACGCTGGTGCAGAAGCTGCTCATCCTTGCGCGGGTCGACGCGGCCGAGAACACCCTGCGCCTCGTTCGCCTCGACGGTGTGGAGGTGGTGCGGGAGGTCGCGCGCGAATGGGTGCCACAGGCGCTGGCGAAAGGCGTGGAGATCGGCTTCGAGACGCGGGATAGCGAAGCCTGGGTGATGGGTGACGCGCAATTGCTGCACGAGATGCTGTCCAACCTGATCGACAACGCCCTGCGTTATGGCGGCACGCGCATCGGCCTGATGGTGCATCGTTCGGGGCATGAGGTCGCGTGGCGGGTCGTCGACAATGGACCGGGCATTCCGGAGGCGCAGCGCACGGCGGTGTTCGCGCCCTTTCATCGCCTGTCGGGCAGCGTCGATGGCGCGGGCCTGGGGCTCACCATCGTTCAGCGCATCGCCCAACTCCACGGTGCGCAGGTGCGCCTTCAGGCCGGCGAAGGGGGCGTGGGACTGGCGGTGGACGTGATCTTTCCCGCAGCGCCGGCATAAAAAAAACCGCGCCCGGAGGCGCGGTTTCCTGTCGCGGTCGCGACGCGGTCAGCCCGCGTTTTCCGGCGTTTCGCTCGGAGTGGCGGCCGGCGCGTCGAGCAGCGCTTTCATGGACAAGCGCAGGCGGCCCTTCTCGTCGGCCTCGAGGATCTTCACGCGCACGACCTGACCTTCCTTCAGGTAGTCGCCGATGGTGTTGACGCGCTCGTGGGCGATCTGCGAGATGTGCAGCAGGCCATCGCGGCCAGGCAGCACGTTGACGATGGCGCCGAAGTCGAGCAGCTTGATCACCGGGCCTTCGTAGACCTTGCCGACTTCGACCTCGGCGGTGATCTCCTCGATGCGCTTCTTCGCCAGTTCGCCGGCTTCCATGCTGGTGCAGGCGATCTTCACCGTGCCGTCTTCCTGGATGTCGATCTGCGTGCCGGTTTCCTCGGTCAGCGCGCGGATGACGGCACCGCCCTTGCCGATGACGTCGCGGATCTTCTCCGGGTTGATCTTCATCGCGATGATGCGCGGCGCATAGGCCGACATCTCGTGGCTGCCGGACACCGATTCCTTCATGATGCCGAGGATGTGCATGCGGCCTTCCTTCGCCTGCGACAGGGCAGCCTGCATGATTTCCTTGGTGATGCCGTTGATCTTGATGTCCATCTGCAGCGCGGTCACGCCCTTGTCGGTGCCCGCGACCTTGAAGTCCATGTCGCCGAGGTGGTCCTCGTCGCCGAGGATGTCGGTCAGCACCGCGAAGCGGTTGCCTTCCTTGATCAGGCCCATGGCGATGCCGGCGACGTGCGCCTTGACCGGCACGCCGGCGTCCATCAGCGACAGGCAGCCACCGCACACCGATGCCATCGACGAGGAGCCGTTGGATTCGGTGATCTCGGATACCACGCGCATGGTGTAGCCGAATTCCTCCTTGGACGGCAGCACCGCCAGCAGCGCCCGCTTGGCCAGGCGGCCGTGGCCGATCTCGCGGCGCTTCGGCGAGCCGACGCGGCCGGTTTCGCCGGTGGCGAAGGGCGGCATGTTGTAGTGCAGCATGAAGCGGTCGGAGTAGGAGCCTTCGAGCGCGTCGATGGTCTGCTCGTCGCGGCCGGTGCCGAGCGTGGTGACGACCAGCGCCTGGGTCTCGCCGCGGGTGAACAGGGCGGAGCCATGGGTGCGCGGCAGCACGCCGGTGCGGATGGTGATCGGGCGCACGGTACGGGTGTCGCGGCCGTCGATGCGCGGCTGGCCGGAAAGGATGCGGTTGCGCACCACGCCGGCTTCGAGCGCGTGGAAGGCGTCCTTCACGGCGTTGACGGCGACCGTGTCCATCTCGGCGGTGATCAGTTCGGCGAAGGCCTTGCTGCGCACTTCGTCGACGGCGGCCATGCGCGCCCGCTTCTGCTTGATGTTGTAGGCCTGCTGCAGGCCGTCCTCGGCCAGCGTCTTGAGGCGTGCCACCATCGCGGTGTCCTCGGCGGGCGGCTCCCAGTCCCAGGCGTCGTTGCCGGCCTCGTCGGCCAGTTCGTTGATCGCATTGATCGCGGCCTGCATCTGGGTGTGGCCGAACACGACCGCGCCCAGCATGATGTCCTCGGGCAGTTCCATCGCCTCGGACTCGACCATCAGCACGGCGGTCTCGGTGCCGGCGACGACGAGGTCGAGCGCGGAGTCCTTGAGCTCGGAGCTGGTCGGGTTGAGCACGTATTCGCCGTTGATGAAGCCGACGCGCGCGGCGCCGATCGGGCCGTCGAACGGCAGGCCCGACAGCGCCAGCGCGGCGGAGGCGCCGAGCATGGCGGGGATGTCGGCGTCGACTTCGGGGTTCGACGACACCACCGTGGCGATGACCTGCACTTCGTTGAAGAAGCCTTCGGGGAAGAGCGGGCGGATCGGACGATCGATCAGGCGCGAGGTCAGGGTTTCCTTTTCCGAGGGCTTGCCTTCGCGCTTGAAGAAGCCGCCCGGGATGCGGCCTGCGGCGTAGGTCTTTTCCTGGTAGTCGACGGTCAGCGGGAAGAAGTCCTGGCCGGGCTTGACCTCGTTCTTGGCGACGACGGTGACCAGCACCACGGTGTCGTCGATGTTGACGATGACGGCGCCGGTCGCCTGGCGGGCGATCTCGCCCGTTTCCAGGGTGACCTGATGACGGCCGTAGGTAAACGTTTTCTTGATAGCGCTCACACGAGTTCCTTTCGAAGCAAAAACGCCCCGCAAGTGCGGGGCGTGCGAAATTCAGGGGGCGACCTGCCCCATCCACTGTGCCGGCGCCGCAGGGTGTCGGGTCATCACAGTGGCCCTGTCGCGATTACTTGCGCAGACCGAGGCGATCGATCAGGGTCTTGTAGCCGTCGAGGTTGGTGCGCTTCAGGTAGTCGAGCAGCTTGCGGCGGCGGCTCACCATCTTCAGCAGACCACGACGAGAGTGGTGATCCTTCATGTTGGCCTTGAAATGGCCGGTGAGGTCGTTGATGCGGGCCGTCAGCAGGGCAACCTGCACTTCGGGGGAGCCGGTGTCGGCGGCGGCGCGTTGGTAATCCTGGACGATTTGCGCTTTCTGCGCGGTGGTGACAGCCATGGTGCACTCCTTGTGAAATCGCGTGGCCTGCGGCTGAGCGGGACACGTTCTGGGAAACGTCGAATTTTACCTGCAAACGGGCCCCCGGCTCAAGCCTGCGGGGTGGCGGTCAGGCGGCGCGGGCTCAGGCGGCCCGCGGCGGCGTCGGCGAGCCCGATGAAGGCCCGGGTTCTCGTGTAGACGCGCACGAGTCCCGCTGGCGAGGACGCATCGGGCACCTCGCGGCCCTGCCGCAGCGCCGCCGCGGCGGCATCGTCGAGTTCGCGCGCCGGCAGATGCGCGACCAGCGCGTCCGGCGGCAGAAGCAGGGCGCGACGCCGGGCGGCATCCAGTGCTTCGAGCTCGGCGAGGGTGTGGGCCAGGGCGAGCCGGAAGCCGCCGGCGGCGGTGCGCGTCAGGGCGGTCAGGTGGGCGCCGCAGCCCAGCGCCGCGCCGATGTCCTGCGCCAGGGTGCGGATGTAGGTGCCGGCGCTGCATTGCACGTCGATCACGACGCGGGGCAGGTCGCATTCGATCAGCTCGAGGGCGCGAATGTGAACGCTGCGCGGCGGGCGCTCGATATCGATTCCGGCGCGCGCGTACTCGTAAAGCGGGCGCCCTTGGTGCTTGAGCGCCGAATGCATGGGCGGAATCTGCTCGATCGTCCCGCTGAAGCGCGGCAGGACGGCCTCGATCGCGGCGCGGTCGACCTGCACGTCGCGCGTTGCGGTGACCTCGCCCTCGGGATCGCCGGTGGTCGTGGTGACGCCCAGCTGCAGCACGGCACGATAGCGCTTGTCGGCGTCCAGCAGGTAGGCGGAGAACTTGGTCGCCTCGCCGAAGCAGAGCGGCAGCAGGCCGTCGGCGAACGGGTCGAGGGTGCCGGTGTGGCCGGCCTTCCTGGCGTTCAGCAGCCACTTGGCTTTCTGCAGGGCAGCGTTGGAACTGATGCCGGCCGGCTTGTTCAGCAGCAGCACGCCGTTGATCGGTTCGCGCGGGGGGCGCCCGGCTTTGGCACCCTCACCCGTTTGCGGGAGAGGATTGGGGGGAGCGGGCGAAGCCACGAACTGGAGGGCAGCTTTCACTCGTCCTTCGGATGCCTGGCGTCCTCGGCGACCGCGGTCTCGATCAGCTGGGTGAGTTCGATGCCGCGCTCGACCGAGCGATCGTAGACGAAGGTGAGCTTGGGCACCGTGCGCAGTTGCATGCGGTGCGACAGCTGCGAGCGCAGGAAGCCGCTGGCGCGCTGCAGGCCCTGCAGGCAGGCCGCGTGCTCGGCGTCGCCGCCCAGCGTGGTGAAGTAGACCTTGGCGAACTCCATGTCGCGGTTTACTTCGACCTCGGTGATGGTCAGCATGCCGACGCGCGGATCCTTGACCTCCTGCCGGATCAGTTCCGGGAGTTCGCGCTGGATCTGGTCGGCGACGCGGCGGGCGCGGGGGAAGTCTTTGGGCATGGTTGTTAGGGGTTAGGAATCAGGGGCTAGGGAAGGGTGCGCGGCTCACCGCGCACAGTCCCTAAATCCTAGTCCCTAGATCCTGGTTCCTCGGGCCTCACAGCGAACGCGCCACCTCGACCACCTCGAATACCTCGAGGAGGTCGCCTTCCTGGATGTCGTTGAAGTTCTTCAGCGACAGGCCGCACTCGAAGTTGGCCTTGACTTCCTTGACGTCGTCCTTGAAGCGCTTGAGTGAATCGAGCTCGCCCTGGTGGACGACGACGTTGTTGCGGATCAGGCGCACGCCGGCGCCGCGCTTGACCACGCCGTCGGTGACGTAGCAGCCCGCGATGGTCCCGACCTTGGAGATGTGGAACACCTGGCGGACCTCGACGCTGCCGATGACGGTCTCCCGCTTCTCGGGCGCGAGCATGCCGGACAGCGCCGCCTTCACCTCATCCACCGCCTCGTAGATGATGTTGTAGTAGCGGATGTCGACGCCGTTGGTCTCGGCCAGCTTGCGTGCCGAGGCGTCGGCGCGCACGTTGAAGCCGATCAGCACCGCCTTGGAGGCGAGCGCGAGGTTGACGTCGGATTCGGTGATCGCGCCGACCGCGCTGTGGATGATGTTGACCTTGACTTCGTCGGTCGACAGCTTGCCCAGCGCGTGCGCGAGGCCTTCGTACGAACCCTGCATGTCCGCCTTGAGGATGACCGGCAGCTGCTTGACCTCGCCTTCTCCCATCTGCTCGAACATCGATTCGAGCTTGGCAGCCTGCTTCTTCGCGAGCTGGACGTCGCGGAACTTGCCCTGGCGGAACAGCGCGATCTCCCGCGCCTTGCGCTCGTCGGGCAGCACCATCATGTCCTCGCCCGCCTGCGGCACGTCGGACAGGCCCTGGATCTCGACCGGGATCGACGGGCCGGCTTCGCCGACGGTCATGCCGGCCTCGTCGAGCATCGCGCGCACGCGGCCGTAGACCTGGCCGGCGAGCACCATGTCGCCGCGCTTGAGCGTGCCGGATTGCACCAGCATGGTGGCGACCGGACCCTTGCCCTTGTCGAGGCGCGCTTCGATCACGATACCTTTGGCGGGGCCTTCGGCCGCGGCCTGCAGTTCGAGGACTTCGGCCTGCAGCAGGATGGCGTCGAGCAGGCCGTCGATGTTGGTGTTGGCCTTGGCCGACACTTCGACGAACTGGGTGTCGCCGCCCCATTCCTCGGGCGTGACACCCTGGGCGACGAGCTCCTGGCGAATGCGCTCGGGGTTGGCGTCGGGCTTGTCGATCTTGTTGACGGCGACGACCAGCGGAACGCCGGCGGCCTTGGCGTGGTGGATCGCCTCGATCGTCTGCGGCATGACGCCGTCGTCGGCGGCGACGACCAGCACCACGATGTCGGTCGCCTTGGCGCCGCGGGCGCGCATGGCGGTGAACGCCTCGTGGCCCGGCGTGTCGAGGAACGTGATGACGCCTTTCTCCGTTTCGACGTGGTAGGCGCCGATGTGCTGGGTGATGCCGCCGGCTTCGCCGCTGGCGACGCGGGTGCGGCGGATGGTGTCGAGCAGCGACGTCTTGCCGTGGTCGACGTGGCCCATGACCGTGACGACCGGCGGGCGCGGATGCAGCTCGGCCTCGGTCGCCTCGCCGGCTTCGACGAGGAAGGCCTCGGGCGTGTCGAGCGCCGCCGGCTTGCCGATGTGCCCCATTTCCTCGACGACGATCATCGCCGTTTCCTGGTCGAGCACCTGGTTGATGGTGACCATGCTGCCCAGCTTCATCAGGGCCTTGATGACCTCCGCAGCCTTGACCGACATCTTGTGGGCCAGTTCGGCGACCGTGATCGTTTCGGGCACCAGCACCTCGCGCACGATGGGCTCGGTGGGGGCGACGAAGGTGGTTTCTTCCTGGCCACCCTTGGTCTTGCCCTTGCGACCGCGCCAGCCCGCCTCGGGGGCGGCGCCACCACGGGTCTTGAGCCCGCCCTTGCGGCGTGCGGCGTCGTCCTTCCAGCCGGCTTCCGCCTTCTTGACGGGTTTCTTCTCGCCTTTCGCCGCGCCGGGTTTCTCCGGCTTGTGCAGCGTCTTTTCAGTCGGCGCGGCGGGTGCGGCGGGCGCGGCCGCCTTCTGGGCTTCCGCGAGCTTGGCGGCCTCGCGGGCCGCTTCCGCCTGCTTGCGCAGGGCTTCGCGCTGCGCGCGGTCGGCGGCCTGGCGTTCCAGCAGCGCCTGGTGGCGGCGGGCTTCGTCCTCGCGCGCCTTGACTTCCGCTTCGTTGAGGATCGAGGCCTTCTTGACGCGGGTGCTCTTCTTCACCGCAGGCGCCGCTTCCGGCGCCGGTGCGGGCGCTTCGACCGGTGCAGGCGCCGCCTCGGCGACCGCAGGGGGCGGAGGCAGTTCGGGTGCGGCTGGCGGTTCGATCACGGGGGGCTGGGGGGCGGGCGCCTCGGCCTTGAGTTCCACGACGGGCGGGGTCGGCTCCGCGGCCTCCGGCGCGGGTGCGGGCGGGGCGGCCACTGCAGCTTCCGCGGCGGCCTGCGCCTCCGCTGCCAGGGCGGCCGGATCGCGTTTCACGTAGGTGCGCGACTTGCGCACCTCGACCTGGATGGTGCGCGACTTGCCCGAGCTGTCGGTCTTGCGGATCTCGCCGGTCTGCTTGCGCGTGATGGTGATCTTGGTCTTGCCGGTTTCGGCGGCGCCGCCATGCATCTTGCGCAGATAGTCCAGCAAGTGCGCCTTGTCCGCCTCGGTGACGGAGTCGGCGACATCGTTCTTGCTGACGCCAGCCGCCTTCAGCTGCTCCAGCAAGAGCTGGGGCGGCAGTTTCAGTTCCTGTGCAAATTGTTCAACGTTCATGCAGTCCTCGTGGCGTATCAGCCTTGGGCGAACCAGGGCGCGCGTGCGGCCATGATCAGTTGTTTGGCGCGGTCGGCGTCCATCGCGGCGATCTCGGTCAGTTCGTCGACCGCCAGCTCGGCCAGGTCCTCGGTCGTGTGGACGCCCTTGCTTGCCAGCAGGCGGGCAGTCTCGGCGTCCATGCCCTCGAGCGACAGCAGGTCGCCGGCGGAGGCCTCGACCTGCTCCTCGCCGACGATGGCGGCGGTCAGGAGGGCATTGCGCGCGCGGTTGCGCAGCTCGTTGACGAGTTCCTCGTCGAAGGCCTCGATCTCGAGCATTTCATTGAGCGGGACGTAGGCGACTTCCTCCAGCGTGGAGAAGCCCTCGTCGACCAGGATCTGGGCGACTTCCTCGTCGACGTCGAGCTTGGAAATGAACAGGTCGAGCGTCTTGCGGCTTTCGGTCTGCTGCTTTTCCTCGGCGGTCTCGCGCGACATGATGTTCAGTTCCCAGCCGGTCAGCTCGGACGCCAGGCGCACGTTCTGGCCGCCGCGGCCGATCGCCATCGCGAGCTGTTCCTCGTCGACCACCACGTCCATGCTGTGCTTGTCCTCGTCGACGACGATGGAGCTGACCTCGGCCGGCGCCAGCGCGTTGATGACGTACTGCGCGGGGTCGGCCGACCAGTGGATGATGTCGACGCGCTCGCCGGCGAGCTCGTTGGTCACCGAGGTGACGCGCGAACCGCGCAGGCCGATGCAGGTGCCGATCGGGTCGATGCGCGGATCGTGCGAGACGACGGCGATCTTGGCGCGCAGGCCGGGATCGCGCGCGGCCGCCTTGATCTCGAGCAGGCCTTCCTCGATTTCCGGCACTTCCAGCTCGAACAGCTTCATGATGAATTCGGGCGCGGTGCGCGACAGGATCACCTGCGGGCCGCGCGCGCCGCGGTCGATGCGCAGCAGATAGGCGCGCACGCGGTCGCCGACGCGCAGGTTCTCGCGCGGAATCATCTGGTCGCGGTGGAGGAAGCCCTCGACGCGGCCCGATTCGATGATCGCGTTGCCGCGGTCGATGCGCTTCACGACGCCGTTGACGAGGTGCTCCTTGCGGGCGAGGAAGTCCTGGATGATCTGTTCGCGCTCGGCGTCGCGGATCTTCTGCAGGATGACCTGCTTGGCGGCCTGGGCGCCGATGCGGCCGAACTCGACGTTTTCCAGCGGCTCCTCGATGTAATCGCCGATCTCGATGTCGGGATGCGTGTCCTGCGCGTCGATCAGCAGGATCTGGTAGCCCTCGTTCTCGAGGTCGGCTTCCGACACCACCTGCCAGCGACGGAAGGACTCGTAGTCGCCGGTGTTGCGGTCGATCGACACGCGCACGTCGGATTCTTCCTTGAAGCGCTTCTTGGTCGCGGAGGCGAGCGCCTGCTCGAGTGCCTCGAACACCACTTCCTTGTCCACGTTCTTTTCGCGTGCCAGCGCGTCGGCCAGCATCAACATTTCACGGCTCATATTCCCTCCAGCGCCTGCCGCTCAAACCATCGGTTTCAGCCGGGCCACGTCCACATTTCTCAGGTCGACCGACACTTCGGTGCCGTCGACGATCACCTTCACCACATCCGCTTCCAGACCGATGAGCTGGCCGCTCAGGCGGCGCCGGTTGTCCATCGGCACCCGCAGCTTCAGCGTCACCGGCTGGCCGGCGAAGCGCGCGTAATCCTGCGGCTTGACCAGCGGCCGGTCGAGTCCGGGCGAGGACACCTCGAGCCTGTCGTAGTCGATGTTCTCGACCGTGAACAGATGCGTCAGGTGGTTGCTCACCGCGACGCAATCGTCGATCGTGATGCCGCCCGGCTTGTCGATGAAGATCCGGATCAGGCCGCGCCCGGCACGCTCCAGCATCACCAGCTCGTAGCCAAGGCCGGCTAGCACGGGTTCCAGGCGGGCGGACAGATCCATCATCGCAAATCCATTGGCGTGCCGTGGTTTGGCACAAATAAAAAATGGGCGAACCGCCCATCGTCATTAAAAAACCGCAAAAATTATACCACTCGGGCCGGCGAACTGGAAGGTGGTGCCCGGAACCGGAATCGAACCGGTACGCCATCGCTGGCGAGGGATTTTAAGTCCTAAAGCGGACTCGCAACCCATTGAAGAAAAACGAAAATTCAACACAACTGGACACGATATTGGGCATCCTATTGTTTAAATTGGACATTTTTTGGACATGGGGAAGACTGCTTTTCCTTTGTCGACCCTCTTGACAACCTTCTGGCGCCGATTTACCGCCTTTTTCGGCACGCGCCCTTCAGGGCGGGGCCGATTATGCTCCCCCTCGACCGGGTTTTTCGGTTTACTTGGATAAATTTGTTTAACTGTAACCGTGGGCGCGGGGGGTGGCCGGTGGGTCATAAGCTTCCATTCATGTGGCCGCGTGATGGCAGGTTCGCCTCCCAGCAAATAGCCCACGAGCCTGGCGCCATCCTCGCCATAAGCCGTCCTGGTGTGCGCCATGAGTGGTTGGGATGGCGCTGTTTTCCCACCACCGGCGGCTAGGCCGCCGAGCAGGCGCAAGAAGGCGGCGGCGTCCTTAGTGGTGGCAGCCTGCCAAAGACTAGACGCCAGTTCACCCGGGGGAGCCGTCGAGAGTCGGCGAAGCTCCCGCCACTTGGTGAGCGCGCTGCGTATGCCAAACCATTGGATTCCGCGAATTCCCCACGTCGAGCGCCAAGCGCCGGCTCGGTCATCCTCGCTCTGTTTGATGACGTATTTCGTTACGTATGCGGCTATGGAGGCGTGAGCCGTATTAATCACAGCGAGTTCGGCCTGAGTTCCCTCATTCCCGAGCGCCGGTCGCCAGGTACCGGTAAGCGCATCTTCGGGATCGCCGAAGATGCAGCGGTGGTCCTCGCCTTGATGGTCGCGGATGCGAAGAGCGATTTTGCCCGGGAATACCTTAAGGGTCTCCGCCAGAACGGTGGCCCGTATGTCTGGCCGATATATCAGAAATAAATGCCAGTGTGGACATCCGTCCCCGTGCGGTTCGGCGGCCCGGAATCCACTGAGCGTAATATCTTGCTTAGCCAGGGAGGCCCGTATTTGCGCCCATCTACGGCCTATTTCTCTGTTGGCCAGGTCTGGCGTCGTGCCATCCCAGGAGGTTTTCCCAATCGCCGGGGCCGGGTGAAAACTTGGCTCTAGGGTCAGGGTGAGCATTGCCATTTCTAGGCCGTCAGCCTGCGCCAAGGCCTGCACCCCCGCGCACCACGCCCAAAATTCCGCGAGCTTGGCCTTGGTGGCTGCCTCCCGGGTAGGAAGGGGCTTGCAAATGACTTCTCCCGTGGCGGCATCCACTCGCTCGGCGGTCGTGTTTTTGAGCCACTCGTCTTGTCTCGCCAAGTTTTGCTGGCGCACCCTTACCGCGTGGTTACTCGCATACTTCATTCGCCCTCTGCCAACCATCCCAGCCAAGAGGTGCGCGTTTTCAACTGCCCGCATAATGATGCGGCGGATGGTTCTGCGCCACCACCTAGGCGTTTGAAGCCTGGCGCGCTTGGCTTTCGCGGTTTTGCCCGGGACCTCAAACGGGACGCCGAGCCAATGTTGAGAAACCCGGAGGATTTGCTCGTCGCCCCAAGCCGGCGTGTTGCATCGCTCGGCCAATACCTCGGCCGCGTCGCGGATGTCGGTCTCATTCCAGCGGAGGTGCCGTTTCCCAGCCACCTGGACCGCTTCGGCAATGCGGGCAACGGCCGCGTGCTCATCCCGTTCCTGCTGCTCGTGCAGCGTCCGAAGGACGTGCTGGCCGACCCTTTCTTGCAGGCTGCCATATCGGCCCTGGAGCAACCTTGCTGCTGGTGCAAAGGGCGCCGCCTCCGACGGGGAAAGCCGCCCGAATATTGGTAAGGCATCCCGACGCTGCTTATAGGCGCTGGCGATATCCGCCAGGAGCGCGCTTGCGTGTACGCGCAACTCATCAGGAAGGCCTTCTAGCAGGACTTCCGTGGGCGCGGGGGCGTATGGGGTAGGGAACAGGCCATGCGAACTCATGACCTGTATAGCCACCGCTGTTCAAACGAGAACGGCAGGGCAATAAAAAAGCCCGGGGAACCGGCCCCGGGCTGCCACGGCGTTGATTTATGCCGCGGTCTGAATAAGCAAAATTGTCGAGCGGTCCGGCCTGCCCCGCTCCTAACTCAAAAAAATGAAATTGCCTTGAAACTGTATAGCAACGACTCAAACGAAACGCGGTGGTCAATTAACTCGTCGGACCATCCAAGGTGCTTTAGGTCCTCCTTTAGGCGACTGGCAAAGGTTGGGGTGCAGATGAACACCACTCGCGCAAGCTCTACCCCGTCAGTTAACGGGGCGGGCTGCCAGATGTTGCCGTTACCAGTCCATATCCGTTTCAGCCAATCCAGGAGCTTTTGGTAGTCAGCCTGATTGCGTCGGCTGCGCTCGACCTCAATCCAGAATGCCCTACGACCATCCCGGACCAGGGCGTCGGGGCGCTTGCCGAATACACCAGATGACCCACCAAGCCAAAGGCCTTGCGCAATCTCGCGTTCAGTTGCAACTCGGAAGCCGTCGACGATGGCGCTGATCGCCAACTCGTTGGCGATGCAGCGGTGCAGATAGTGCTGGCTGCTATAGCGTCTCATCATGTCCTTGCCGGATTTTGCCGGGACCCCCAGTCGCTGGAGCAGCCTGGCACCGCTTTCCGCAAGCCCATATATCACCCCCCCGTCTGGAGCTTGCGCGCATAGCACGATGCGCTTGTCACGCAGCCGGCGGATGGTTCGCTGTGCCATACGCAGGCTGGAAGCGGTCGGCTCCAATGGCGTAAGGCTGGGGCCAGCTTTTGGCGGCTGGCTGCGCCATGACCGCCAGACGAGGACCGCGAGGTCCCGACTCCGCAGCCAACCAAATCGATGAAGGGCGCGCAGGATATTGGACTCGTTCTTTCTGGCGAGAGCACGACCGTCTTTAGCTTTCATGAGGTAACTCCGTAGTGGACATACCTCATATAGCTACGGCCTTGCCGTTCTGCTCCCCGTGCGCCACGGGGCGAACAGCGAGGGCGAATAGGAACAAAACCGACCAAGGCCACCACCACCTACCCGCATGCTGGACGCATGCTCGGCGGCTCGTGCGTCTGAACACCGCACGTGTCCCAAGACCAGGGGCGCCCCATGCCTTTCCTGACTCGCCGAGCGTGTCCCTCAACGCGTGGGAAACCCACTCCCCCCGGGCCCTTGGCGCGGGCTCCGGCTGCCGCCTCCGGCGCGTCGTCTTCGACTTGCGCTGAACTGGGTTTCCCACGCCTTTCGGCATGGGGCGCGGGCAAGCCCCCGCGCGTCATCGGCACCGTGGGCGGTTCCTGCCTCGGGCTGGGACGCCCGATTCTGACGGCGGCTCCCCCAACCCCAGGGCGTCCCCGCTTGGGCGGGGAGGCACCCTGGCGGGCTGCGGGCTGAACGCCCTGGCCCCACGCTCACCACGCGGCGATGGTTTCACCCTCGGCTTGGGTGGCGCGGCTCCCCACCCCGTCCAGCTTCGCTCGACGGCGTTCGCTGACTCGCCTGATGGCACGGACTGTGGCCAGACCGTGCCGAGCCTCGGCTTCGCAGCTAGGTCGTCCCCGTCGCGGTTACGACTATGGCCATCGCTTTTCCCTCGTTCTGCGCTGATGCCGGCAACTTGGTCCAACCCCGCCATGCCGCAAGGGTCTGGCACTCCGTGCACCCCGTCACCCGGTCCCTGCTGGGCTGCGGCTTCGGTGGTGCCCCTGGCGGTTTGGCTTAGTGGCTTGGTCCTGTCGCGTTCCGGGCGAAGAACTCAGGAAAGACGGCAGCACATAAACAGCCACCCCCTAACGCCGAGGCCGGAAGGCAGGGGGCTCGGAATCTTGGAATCCGGTCGAAATGGAGAGCGTTTATGAACTTTTGGGGTGACGTATGGCAGTGGTTGGGGTTTGGAAACCGTGCCGAGGATCGGCACGGCGGTATTCAGCACGAAAGCTGCATTAACCCCGCCAACGGGCTGCCGATGGCTGGCGGTTGCGGGGGCGTGGATATCGAGGGCAATCCCTATGGAGCGGATAAGCACACCTGGGGTGGCAGTTCTGTGGACACCGGCTGGCATAACGACAGCTGGGGTGGTGATAGTGGGTTTGGCGGTTGGGACGATTGACGTGTCGGTTACGTATCTGTCCCGATGAACCTGTCCGAGGCCGGGAACACCATGGTGCGTAGGTGGTTTTCCACGTCCCGTGCAACGTCCTCGGCGGTCTCCGGGCGTTCCTTGCATTTCACTGCCCACGGCCTGCCAGGATGCAGAGTGTCCCAGCGCGGTTTCATTCCCTCAAAACGGCCTTTGCCTGGTGTATGGCTTCCGAAGCCTTCACCGATGGAGTTCCAGACGGGTGCATAGCGGGCAATGAGAAGAGATTCACCCAGCGGTATCCAGATATCCTCGACAACCAGGAAGCGACAGTAGAAGTCGGCAATGTCCAGATTCTCGGCCTGA
Organism: Thiobacillus sp. SCUT-2; assembly: GCF_035621355.1. Classification (NCBI taxonomy): domain Bacteria; kingdom Pseudomonadati; phylum Pseudomonadota; class Betaproteobacteria; order Nitrosomonadales; family Thiobacillaceae; genus Thiobacillus; species Thiobacillus sedimenti. The sequence goes on from NZ_CP141769.1 coordinate 796,506, forward strand.
TTGATGCTCTTGGCATGCTCTTTAAGGCGCTTCATCAGGTGCTTCCCGTTGTTGCCCGCGCCTACGCCACCCCCTTTTCGGGCGCCTTCGGGGATAGCCTTGCCGACGTATATTGGAGCCGCAAACTTATTGTCCTTGTTGCGCTTTGCAAGCTCGGCGTAAGGCTGGAGGTTGCCAGTGTAGTAGAGGGCGTAAATGCCCGCTCCATTAAAGTCGGGCAGCGCGCCAAGTGGATGGACCGCTTGGGATAGCAGGGCTTCAGCGACGGAGGCTCCGAGGTTTTTCCTGTCGAGCGGGTTGAACGGAATGATGTCGGCGGTCATGCGACGTTCCTGGCCCGTTGGATTTCGCGGGCGAGGTCGCGGGCTTGCGCGAGAATCAGCCGCTCGGCGACGCTAGAGGCCACCGTGCGCGCCAACATCACGGGCACCGCGTTTCCGAGTTGCCTCATGGTCTCGGTCCAGGAGCCGTGGAAGCGGTATCCGTCTGGAAAGGTCTGCAAGCGGGCCGACTCGCGGATGGTGAAATAGCGAACGCTGCCGTCGTCCTTCACCAGCATGTTCTCCCCGCCGGGGACGCCATGGTCTCCGGCTTTTAGGGTCTTGGCCGGCATGTCGAAAGGGCTGCCCGTGTGGCCGGGGTATGTCCGCGCTCCAGGCTGGAAGCGATGGTCGGGGATGTGCCTGTTGGACCGCTTCTCGGGGTTTGGCAAACCAATCAATGCATCCCTTACCGTGCGCCATGGAAGCGTATCCGGCGCAGCCGGATCGCTCGCGAGCCGGCGGACCCGTGCGGCGTATTTCTCGGGCATGGCAGGAGCGCGCATGCCATGGCGCCGCCAATACTCTCCCGTGACCCATTGGTCATACAAAAGTGCGTCAAGGCTATGGGTCGCGCGGGGGAAGGACCACTCGACACCAAGGTCGGAACGGAAACCAACGATAAAGACGCGCTCCCGCCGCTGGGGGACGCCATAGTCAGCGGCATTCACGAGGGTTGGCAGGACGTTGTAGGTAAGTCCCTTTCCTACCGCCTTGCCCGATGCCTTCTCCCGCTGGAGGCGCCGAAAATGGTCCAGCCAGTCCTCGCGCTTGCGGCGGACGATTTCGGGGAATGTCAGTTGCAGGAGGATGTATTGGTAATAGTTGGCGAAGGTCGAGCGAGTCAGCCCTTTGACGTTCTCAACGATGAAGGCGCGGGGTCTCAACCGACGAACGACATCGACTGTCGAGGGGAACATATCCCGGTTATCGTCATGCGCCTTATGTTTTCCGCCCATCGAGAAGGGCTGGCACGGGGGGCCGCCCGCCACGAGGTCGATGTCCGCGCCGGCGCTTTCCCAATCGAACTCGCGCACGTCTCCCTCATACACGTTCCAGTCGGCGACAAGGGGGTAAGCGCGTTTGCTGTTCTCGCGGATGGTGTCGCAGGCCCAGCGGTCCCACTCGGCCACTACCGCGGGCTTGAAGCCGGCAAGGCCCACGCCCATTGCTAGGCCCCCGGCCCCGGCGAACAACTCGACGCATTTCATCATTGGTTTTCTTCCCCCTCAAGGAAACGCCGGAGTCTAACCGCCAGCGCGTCCAGGTTCTTTGTTTCGCATTCCCACACAACAAACACTCGCCACCCGGCGTCCTGCAATGCCGCCACCTTGCGCGCGTCCCGGGCTTTATTGCCTTCCAGCTTGGGCACCCAGAACTCCTTGCGCGACTTTGGTAAGCGCGCAAGCGCGCAACCCTCGTGCCGGTGCCAGAAGCAGCCGTGTACCAATACGACAGCCCGCCGCCCGGGGAACACCAAATCGGGCGTACCTGGCAAGTCACGGCGATGCAGCCTGTACCGATAGCCCATGCCGTGAAGCAGGCGGCGGACTCGCATCTCAGGCCCCGTGTCGGTCGAGCGCACCAAGGCCATCCGGCGGCTGCGTTCCTCGGTCGACAGAGTGTCCGCCATTTTACGTAGCCAGCCCGCTATTTGGATAGGGGCTTGGTTCCCAGCTTGGTGACGCTGGGGGTCTCATGCCTTGTTCCCTTTGCGTTCTTGGTTAATTGCTTCGCTTTCACCGGGTCTGACGGTAGCCCTGGCAATTTCCGTAGCTTGTTCGCCGTCCGTTTCCCGAGAACCCGCTGAATCCACTCCCAGTCCGGGCTCTCGGCAGTAAGCGCGTCCGTCATGGCCTTGTGAATTTCGTCCTCGACCTCCTGCATGACGTCCCGCTGCACCAGCTCCAATGCGTGTGACTCGATTACCGGGCGCATTTGCTCGCTGCGCAGGTGCTTGTAGCGCCACAATGCCTGCGGGGATTTATGGCCGCTAAGGGCGGCGATTTGGCCGTCGGATAGCTGGGTTTTCTCGAATAGCCGGCTCACGAACTCGTGGCGCAGGTCGTGAAACCTCAGATTCTCGATGCCGGCCGCCTTCAGGGTTTCTCGCCAAGCACTGGAATACGAGAAGGGGACGTAGGCGCCGCCCGCTCGCGAGCGGGAGGTGAAGATGTAAGGCGAGTCCGCCGGGGAGTCGGCCAGTGCGTGCCGCAAGACGGAGCACATTTCATCCGACAGCGGAATCAATCTCGATTCGCTGTTCTTCGTCGACTCAAGAACAATCTGTTTCTTGTCGAGCTTCAGCGACCGCTTTTCCAGCTTGGCGATTTCACCCGCTCGCATGCCCGTGTAGAAAGCGGTGAGAACGAATCTAGTAAGGCGCTTCTGATCGCTCCGGGCATACAGGGCCACACGGAGGCGCCTTTCCTCTTCTTCACTCAAGCGACGCTTGCGCTCGACCCCGGATGGCTTGCTGACACCCCGGCAAGGATTGCTCGGTATCAGCGACCATTCCCCTGCGGCGAGGCTCATCACTGTGCACAGCAAGGCCATTTCAAGTCTTACCTGGTCCCCAGATAGAGGCTTGCCCCGGTGTCCAATGGAACTCATCCGGGTATCGCGGTAGGCCGCAATCAGCGCGGAGTTGATATGGACGATGGAATAGTCGCCAAGATGGAGGATTACAGGCTTGCTCTTGGTCAGTTCACCTTTCCTAGTCGTCTCCGCCTTCTTGGAGTGGTTCCAGGAGCTGAAATATCGAGTGAACAGGTCTCGAAGGGTCAAGTTCTTGGCTTCGCGGTACTCGCGTATGGCCAGCGGCAGGGCCACCGCTCCGCCTAGAGCCGCCTCCTGCTCATCCGACCAGCGTTCCGCCGCCTTCTTCGTTGGGAAGGTCCGCGTTATCAGGGGCACGCCGACACGTCGGATGCGTACTCTATAGGCGCCGGACGGGAGTTTGGTGATGGTGGCCATTGTCGACTGGACACGAATTGGACACGGCCATGATATCCCTTGGCGTTCCGCATGCAAGGGATTTCTGTAAGTGCTTGATTTTGGATGGTGCCCGGAGCGGGAATCGAACCCGCACGCCATCGCTGGCGAGGGATTTTAAGTCCCTTGTGTCTACCAATTTCACCATCCGGGCGAAGCGGACGGCCGCCCGAGGAATCTGGAGGCGCGGGCCGGAGTCGAACCGACCTACACGGATTTGCAATCCGGTGCATAACCGCTTTGCTACCGCGCCATGAAAAGGCAAAGCCACAGCTTAAGCGAAAAGGGGAAAACGTTTGACCGTTTTCCCCGGAATGCTGGAGCGGGAAACGAGGTTCGAACTCGCGACCTCAACCTTGGCAAGGTTGCGCTCTACCAGCTGAGCTATTCCCGCGTTGAAGGCTGCGCATTATGGGGATTCCGCTTTTTTCTGTCAACAGCCCGAGGCAATTTTTCTCAGGATTTTTGCAGCGCGCGTGCCGCCATCACGAGGTAGTACACCATCGACACCAGCGTGAGCACGGCGGCGATCCAGATCAGCACGCTGCCGATGGTCGAGACCGGCACGCCGGCGACGGGTTCGAAGTACAGCAGCAGCACGATGGCGATCATCTGCGCGGTCGTCTTCAGCTTGCCGACGAAGGAGACCGCGACGCTGGCCGACTTGCCCGCCTTGGCCATCCACTCGCGCAGCGCGGAGATGGTGATCTCGCGGCCGATGATGATGAGCGCGATCAGCGGCGCGACGCGATCGAGGTCGATCAGCACAATCAGTGCGGCGGCCACCATCAGCTTGTCGGCGACCGGGTCGAGGAAGGCGCCGAAGGCCGAGGTCTGGCCGAGTGCGCGGGCCAGATAGCCGTCCAGCCAGTCGGTGACCGCGGCGACGCCGAAGAAGGCTGCAGCGAGCAGGTTGGCCTCGGACGGTGCGAGCCAGCCGTCGGGCAGATAGAACACGCCCGCCATCAGCGGAATGAGGACGATGCGCAGCCAGGTGAGCAGGTTGGGGACGTTGAGCGGCATCGGTTCGGTTCAGTGGAGGGCGTTGTAGATGGTTTCCGCCAATTCTCGGCTGATACCGTTCACCGTGGCAAGCGCGTCGACGCCGGCATTGCGCACGCCCTGCAGGCCGCCGAAGTGTTCCAGCAGCTGCTTGCGCCGCTTGGGGCCGATGCCGGGAATGTCCTCCAGCGTCGACTGCACGCGTGCCTTGCCGCGCTTGGCGCGGTGGCCGGTGATGGCGAAACGGTGGGCCTCGTCGCGGATCTGCTGGATCAGGTGGAAGCCCGGGTGGTCCTTGGCGAGCCTGAGTTCGCGGCCGTCGGCGAAGATCAGGGTCTCCAGGCCGGGCTTGCGTGCCTCGCCCTTGGCGACGCCGAGCAGCAGCACCTCGCCCAGCCCCAGCTCGGCCATGGCGTCGACGGCCATCGCGACCTGGCCCTTGCCGCCGTCGATCAGCAGCAGGTCCGGCAGCACGCCGTTCTCCTCGACGCTTCGGTGGAAGCGCTTGATCAGCGCGGCGTGCATCGCGGCATAGTCGTCGCCCGGCGTGATGCCGCCGATGTTGTAGCGGCGGTAGTCGGACTTCTTCATGTCGTCGCCCTCGTAGACGACGCACGACGCCACCGTCGCCTCGCCCATGGTGTGCGAGATGTCGAAGCACTCGATGCGATTCAGCGCCGGCAGTTCGAGCGTGTCGCGCAGGGCGGCGAGGCGCTGCGACTGGTGCGTGCGGTCGGCGCTGCGGCGCTCGGCCGACAGGCGGGCGTTGGCCTGGGCCATCGTGACCCACACGCGGCGCTCGCCGGTCGCGCGGTGCTGCACGCTGACCTTCCGGCCGGCCTGCTCGCTGAGCAGCGCCTCCAGCGCATCGGTCTCGATCGCCTCGCTGACGAAGATGCGTGCCGGAACCGGGTGCTCGAGGTAGTGCTGCAGCAGGAAGGCCTCGAGCGCTTCCGCGGGGCTCGCCCCTTCGCCGTGCTGGGGGAAGAAGCTGCGGTCGCCCAGGTGGCGTCCGCCGCGGATCATCGTGAGGTTGACCGCGATCACGCCGCCGGCTTCGGCCACCGCGACCACGTCGGCATCGGCGTCGCTTCCCGTGGTGTCGACGAACTGCTTCTCGCGCACGGTCGCCAGCATGCGCAGGCGGTCGCGCAGGAAGGCCGCGGTCTCGAAGTCCAGTGACGCGGCGGCGGCATTCATCTGCGCCGTGAGCTGTTCGGTCAGCGCGTTGGCCTCGCCTTTCAAGAGCTGGGCGGCCTCGGCGACGTCGCGCGCGTAGGCGTCCTCCGTGACGAGCTCGACGCAAGGCGCGGTGCAGCGCTTGATCTGGTGCAGCAGGCAGGGGCGCGAGCGGTTGGCGAACACCGTGTCCTCGCAGGTGCGCAGCAGGAACACCTTCTGCAGCAGCTGGATGCTTTCGCGCACCGCGTAGCTGTTGGGGTAGGGGCCGAACGCCTGGTCGGTCTTTTTCGGCGTGCCGCGGAAATAGGCCAGCCGCGGAAAGCGATGGCCGGTCAGCAGCAGGTAGGGGTAGGACTTGTCGTCGCGGAACAGGATGTTGAAGCGCGGCTTCAGCCCCTTGATCAGGTTGTTCTCCAGCAGCAGCGCCTCGGCCTCGGTGCGCGTGACCGTGGTGTCGATGCGGTCGACGCTCCGCAGCATGAGCTGGATGCGCGGGCTCTGGTCGGTCTTCTGGAAGTAGCTGGAGACGCGCTTCCTGAGGTCCTTCGCCTTGCCGACGTAGAGCACCGCGCCCTCCGCGTCGATCATGCGATAGACGCCGGGCAGGGTGGGCAGCGAGGCGAGGAAATCCTTGTCGACGGCCAAGACTCAGTCTTCGTCCAGCAGCTTGCCGGCGATCGCCCAGTTCTCGTCGGGTAGTTCCTCGAACGCGATGTAGGTGTACGAGGCCGGCTTGTTCGCGTGGCGCTCCGGCGTCGCGGTGATTTCCTCGGCGACCTTCTTCTTCTGCTCGCGGGTGAGCGTGCCGGCGAGCTTGATAGTGACGACGGGCATGGTCAGTCCTTGCGTTGGATTTGCCGGAACACCGCCTCGAACATCTCGGGGGTGAGGCGGCGCGTCTGGGTATTGTAGCGGGAGCAGTGGTAGCTGCTGACGAGCCGCAAGCCGCCGGGTAGGCGGTGGTCGCTGGCGTGCGCGAAGGGATAATCCCTGAGCTTGAGCCCGAGCGCGCGCAGCACCGCCTGGTGGGCGATCTGGCCGAGCGCGAGCAGGGTCGCGCCGGCGGGCAGGCCGGCGAGCTCGGCGGCGAGGAAGCCGTTGCACGCGCGGATCTCGCCGGGCTCGGGCTTGTTGGCCGGCGGCAGGCATTTGACCGCGTTGGTGATGCGGCAGCCGGTGAGCACGAGGCCGTCGTCGACCGCGACAGAAGCGGGCGCGCTGGCGTAGCCGAACTTGTGCAGGGTCTCGTACAGCAGGATGCCGGCGTAGTCGCCGGTGAAGGGGCGGCCGCTGCGGTTGGCGCCGTGCATGCCGGGCGCGAGCCCGACGATCAGCAACCGGGCCGCGGGGTCGCCGAATGGCGGCACCGGACGGGCGTGATAGTCGGGGTGCTTGACGCGCACGGCGTCGAGAAAGGTGGCCAGGCGCGGGCAGGCGCGGCAGTCGGGATCGAAATGCATCGGCGGAAACGAAAACGCCCCACGGCGGGGGCGTTCATTGTACGCGCGCGGGGGCGCCGCGTCGGTCATCCCCAGCCGAGCGCCAGGGCGGCGTGGTAGGTGACGAACGAGGCCAGGTAGGCGAGGCCGAACAGGTAGGTGACCATGATCAGCGGCATGCGCCAGCCGCCGGTCTCGCGCTTGACGGTGGCAAGCGTCGCGAGGCACTGCGGGGCGAACACGAACCAGGCCAGCAGGGACAGGGCGGTGGCCAGGCTCCAGCTGTGCGAGATCAGCGGGGCCAGCGCCCTTGCGGTGTCGTCGCCGGTCGCCGACAGCGCGTAGACCGTGCCGAGCGCGCCGACCACGACTTCGCGCGCGGCCATGCCGGGCACCAGCGAGACGCTGATCTGCCAGTTGAAGCCGATCGGCTCGAACACGACCGCGAGGGCGCGCCCGAGCATGCCGGCGAGGCTGTATTCGATCGGTGCGCCCGTCGCGCCCGCCGGCGGGGTGGGGAAGCTGGCGAGGAACCACAGCAGGACGGTCAGGCCGAGGATGATGCCGCCGACGCGGCGCAGGAAGATCTTGACCCGTTGCCACAGGCCGAGCGCGATGTTGCGCAGCCGCGGCCAGTGGTAGGTCGGCAGTTCCATCATCAGCGGATGCATCAGGGTCCGCGCGGTGAAGCGCTTGAGCAGCCAGGCGACGACCAGCGCCCCGACGATGCCCGCGACATAGAGGCAGAACAGGACCAGGCCCTGCAACTGGAGCCCGCCCCATAGCGTGCGCTGCGGGACGAAGGCACCGATCAGCAGCGCATACACCGGCAGCCGCGCCGAGCAGGTCATCATCGGGGCGATCATGATGGTGACCAGGCGGTCGCGCGTGTTGGTGATCGTGCGCGCCGCCATGATGCCCGGGATCGCGCAGGCGAAGCTCGACAAGAGCGGGATGAACGAGCGCCCCGAGAGCCCGACGCCGCCCATCAGGCGGTCGAGCAGGAAGGCGGCGCGCGGCAGGTAGCCGGATTCCTCCAGCATCAGGATGAAGAAGAACAGGATGATGATCTGCGGCAGGAACACGACCACGCCGCCCGCACCCGCGATCACGCCGTCGACGATCAGGCTTTGCAGCCAGCCCGCCGGCAGCAGGCCGCCGACCGCATGGCCCAGCCATTCGGTGGCGGCCTCGATCCAGTTCATCGGCGTCTCGGCCCACGCGAACACCGCCTGGAAGATCAGGAACAGGATCACCGCCAGCAGCGGCGGGCCGGCGAGCGGATGCAGCACGACGCGGTCGATGCGGTCGCTGGCGAGGTGCGGAATCGCCTTGTCCAGGCCCAGGCCCTGCAGGATACGGCGCACCGTCTCGTGGTCGGCCTCGATGTTGTCGGCGCCGGACACGCGCTCGCCGATGGGCGTCGTCCGTTGCCAGGTGTCCGGCCGGTCGAGCTGGGTGAGGAGCGCGGCGGCGCCGTCCGCATCCACCGCGACGGTGTTGACGACGGGCAGGCCGAGCGCGGCCGACAAGGCGGCGCCGTCGACGCGGATGCCGCTCTGCGCGGCGAGATCGGTCATGTTGAGCGCCACCACGCAGGGCAGGCCCAGCCGTTTCACGGCCAGCACCAGGCGCAGGTTGCGCCGCAGGTTGGTGGCGTCGACCACGCACACCACCAGGTCGGGGCGCTTCTCGCCTTCGGCATGGCCGGTGAGGACGTCGCAGGTCACCTTCTCGTCGGGCGAACGCGGATTCAGGCTGTAGGTGCCCGGCAGGTCGAGCACGCGCAAGTGCTTGCCGGCCGGGGTGACGAGTTTGCCTTCCTTGCGCTCGACGGTGACGCCGGCGTAGTTGGCGACCTTCTGGTGACTGCCGGTGAGCCGGTTGAACAGCGCGGTCTTGCCGCAGTTGGGGTTGCCGACCAGCGCGAGCAGCGGGCCGCCGCGGTGGACGTGGACGACGGCCTGCTTCATGCGCCCGTCCCGCCCGGCGCGGGCTCGACCGTCACCTGCACGCAGGCGGCTTCGACGCGCCGCAGGGCGAAGGTCGAGGAGCCGACCCGCACCATCAGCGGGTCGCCGCCGGGGAGCGCGCGGGTCATCACCATCAGGCGCTCGCCGGGGAGGAAGCCGATCTCCTCGAGCCAGTCGTGCCATTCGGGCGCATTGGCGGGCGGGACGATGCGCAGCACCGTGCAGGGCTGAAGGTCGGGGAGTTGGTCGAGGGGCAGGCTCATGGGGGTCCTTGGATGCCGGTCCGGGCGCCCATGGCGGACGACTCAGTGAAACGATGTTATTTTAATAATAACGATTCGCATTTGTATAATCAAGTGCCTGCATCGTGCGATCCGCGTGCTGATCCTCAGCGGGACGTTCGCGAATACGTGCTGCGCACCATTGGCGCTACCGCCAAAGGTTCCGGCTGCAGGGTCACATGGCGGATTCCGTGGCGCGCGGCCAGCAGTTCGCGCGCGTCGGCGAGCACGTGCGGCCAGTCGGCAAGGTCGCGCACGTCGAGGTGTGCCGACAGCGCAATGCTGCCGGAAGACAGCGTCCACACGTGCAGGTCGTGCACGCGCAGCACGCCGTCCAGCGCGGCCAGATCGCGGCCGACGGCGTCGAGCCGGACGTGGCCGGGCACGCCTTCCATCAGCACGTGCACGACCTCGCGCGTCAGGCGCAGCGCGGAGACGAGGATGAGCGCGGAGACCACCAGCGACAGCAGCGGGTCGATCGGCGCCCAGCCCGTCGTGACGATGACGACGCCGGCGCTGATCGCCGCCACCGAGCCGAGGGCGTCGCCGAGCACGTGCAGCAGCGCCGCGCGGCTGTTCAGCGAATGCTCGCCGCGGCTGAGGATCCACGCGACGAGCAGGTTGACGGCGAGCCCCAGCGCGGCGACGCCGATGACCGCGCCGCCGGCGATTTCGCGTGGTGCATAGAAACGGTCGATCGCTTCGTGCACGATGAAGCCGATCAGCACCAGCATCATCAGGCTGTTGAACAGCGCAGCCAGCACCTCGGCGCGGGCGAGGCCGTAGGAATGCCGCAGCGACGGCGGGCGCCGCGCCAGCCAGGCCGCGGCCGCCGCAAGCCCCAGCGCCGACGCGTCGGTGAGCATGTGGGCCGCGTCGGAGAGCAGTGCCAGCGAGCCGGCCCACCACCCCGCCAGCGCTTCCACGCCGGCGAAGGCCAGCGTGAGGAGCAGCGCGGCGATCAGCTTGCCGTTGTCGCCGGCATGGTGGTGATGGGCGTGATGATGTCCTGCGCCCTCATTAGGGTGGCTATGCGCGCCCACAGTAGTCCGTCGGATCGACCTGCAGGTTCAGGTCGGCGCTGTCCTGGCCCAGCCCGGCGATGTGATGCAGCGCGTTGACATAGCGCGCCGACTCGCGCAGCCGGGTCATCGCGGGCGGGTGGGGGTGGCCGTGCATGCGTGCCAGCCGCGCGCGCGCGGGCGCCGGCCAGTCGACGTCGAGCCGCGCCAGGACCTCGTCCGCGAGATCGGGACGGTTGCACACGAGCGCCATGTCGCAGCCCGCCTCGAGCGCCGCCGCGACCCGTTCGACCACGCCGCCGGCGACGGCGGCGCCGGCCATGCAGAGGTCGTCGCTGAACACCGCGCCGTCGAATCCGAGCTGCTGGCGCAGCACCTTCTGCAGCCAGACGCGCGAGAAGCCCGCGGGCCGGGCGTCGACCTGCGGGTAGATCACGTGGGCCGGCATCACGGCGGCGAGCCCTGCCTCGATCATCAGGCGGAACGGCACCAGGTCGGCGATGGCGATGTCGGCCAGCGTGCGTGCATCGACCGGGATGTCCACGTGCGAATCGGCGACGACGTAGCCGTGGCCGGGGAAGTGCTTGCCGCAGGCGGCCATGCCGGCATCCTTCATTCCCAGCATCACCGCCTGTCCGAGCTGGAACACGGCGTGCGGGTCGGCGTGGAAGGCGCGGTCGCCGATCACCGAGGAGGCGCCGTAATCGAGGTCGAGCACCGGCGCGAAGCTGAAATCGATGCCGTGCGCGCGCAGTTCGCTCGCCAGCACGTAGCCGGTTTCGCGCGCCAGCTCGCGGGCGCGCTGCGGGTGGGCATTCCAGATCTGGCCGAAGGCGCGCATCGGCGGCAGGCGCGTGAATCCCTCGCGAAAGCGCTGGACGCGGCCGCCTTCGTGGTCGACGCCGATCAGCAGCGGGGCCGGCTTGAGCGCGTGGATCTCGGCGGTCAGCGCGGCGAGCTGCGCGGGATCGCGGTAGTTGCGGGAAAACAGGATGACGCCGCCGACCAGCGGATGGGCGAGGCGGCGGCGGTCGTCGTCGGTCAGTTCCGTGCCCGCGACATCGAGCATCAGGGGGCCCAGCGTCATGATGGCTCCTTTCTGAAATGAGGCGTCACGCGGTGCCCTCCGGAAGCGGGGCGCGCTCCAGCACGACGTAGGCGAGCACCAGGTCGCCTTCGTCCGACAGCGAGACATGGTGCGCCGTGATGCCGCGCACCGCCAGCCATTCGGCGAGTTCGGGCGCGCACTCGATCACGGGCTTGCCGTGGGGGTCGCGCAACACCGCGATGTTGCGCAGCGTGACGGGGGCGCGCAAGCCGGTCCCGGCGGCCTTCGCGAAGGCCTCCTTGGCAGCAAAGCATTTGGCGAGAAAACGCGCCGGATCGGAACTGGAACGGTAGCGGGCCTGCTCGGCCGGCGCGAGGATGCGCTCGGCATACGGCTCGCCGAAGCGGTCGAGGCCTTGGCGGATCCGCTGCGCATCGAGGAGGTCGGTGCCGATGCCGTGGATCATGGCGACACCCTGACCGGCAGGCCGGCGGCGCGGATCTGTTCGGCGAAGGCCTCGAGCCAGGCCGCGGGCAGTGCGGAGAGCCGCGCGGCCTGCGGCTGCATCGAGGGTCGCGCGAGTCCGTACAGCAGCACGCCCTTGATCGGCAACTGCCGCTGCCGGATGCGCGCCACCGCGTCCAGGTAGGCGGCCTGCTCGGCGGCGGACGGCGGGGCGCCGTCGAGGGCGAACACGCAGGTCTGCAGCCACGTCGGGCAGAGCTGCGCAGCCACGGCGAGCCGCTCGAAATGCCGCTCGGGCGGAATGCGCGTCTGGTTCACGCTGCGCATGCCGTTCGCGGTCGCGCTGTCGAACTTGAACCATACTTCGCCGTTCAGGTCGGCCATCCGTCGCAGCCCCTCCTGGACGCGCGGGCGGTCGGCGAGGCTGCCGTTGGTGATCAGGACCAGCTTGATGCGGCCGACGAGATCGAAGTCGGCCATCACCCGGCCGATGAGTTCGATGACCTCGGGAAAGGCCCTGGCGCTGGTCGGCTCGCCGTTGCCCGACAGCGCGATGTCGTTCAGCCGCCGCGCATCTTCGGGGACGCGCGTCTGCATGAAATCGCCGTGCAGGATCTCGCCGAGAAGCGCACGCAGTTCGGCTTCCAGCTGGGCGAGGTCGATGTCCGGTGCACTGCCGCGGGTGAGGTCCGGAACCTGGCAATACACGCAGGCCCAGTTGCACGCATTGTTGGGATTGAGGTTCACGCCGACCGAGACGCCCCCTGCCCGGCGCGAAATGACGGGATAGACGTAGGTCATCCCCGCGCTGTCGCGATCGTGGTTGGCGGGAGTGAGCTGGGCGGGCACGGTGCAGGGGCGGGTGTCGGGAAGCGCACCATTCTACTTGAGGCGGCCCCGGCCGTCCGTGGCCCCGGCGCGGCGCCGGCAGCCCATCAAGGCTTCTCGTGCGGCTTCCACATCAGCACGTCGTAGCGCTGTCGGTCGAGGCGGCGGGTCTTGGGGTCGTACACGGAGTAGAGCAGCCCGCGGGTCTGGTCCGGCGGGCCGAACAGGGCGCGTGCGGCGGCCGGGCAGGCATGGTCGTCGGCCTTGGCGAACTGAAGCGTTCCGCACACCGCGATCTTGTTGCCGACCCGTAGTGCACGGGCGTCGATCCACGGGGATTGCGCGAGGTCGGTGCCGCCGAGGTCGAATCCGTAGAGCCCGTGCGGATGATCGGGCGAATAGAAGCTCAGGATGTAGGGCAGCGGAAAGGTGCCGGCGGCAAATTCGACCGGCTGCCCGTACGCATCGCGGTACAGGCGCGTCGCGTCTTCCGCGATGCGCTGGGGAAGGGCGTACGCGGGCGGGGCGGGATAGGCACGGTAATGCCGTTCCCACCACACGCCGCCCGCGATGGCCAGTGCCAGACAGGCGAGGCCGACGCGATAGACCCGGCCGGCGAGCGCACGCGTATCGAAGCGCGCCGGCGTGAGGTCGACCAGCGCCCAGCCCACGAACAGGAGCGCGGGAATCAGCCAGGAGGAGACGGGACTGACCTGCTGCAGCGTGGAGGCGAGGACGGTGAACACCACGCTCAGGGCGAGGATGCCCAGGCCCAGCCGCGGCACGCGCGCGTCGTCGACGGGCGACGAAGGCAGCCGGACGAGACAGCCCGCCCATGCCAGGACGGGGAGCGCAGCGAACCCCAGCACGCCCGCGAGGGCGATGGCGTAAGCCGCGATGCCGCCGTGCTCGTGCGCCGCGTGCATGTACTGGAGCGTCGGCCAGCCGTGCTCGACCGACCAGGCGAGGTGGGGCGACACCAGCAGCAGCGCCACCGCGCCGGCGAGGACGGTGCCCTTGAGCAAGGGTGCGGGGGGCGGGCGCAGGGTGAGCAGCACGGCGAGCCAGATCGCCGCGAACATGACCAGCGCGTAATACTTGGTGAGCAGTGCGGCGGCCGCGAAGAAGCCCGCCAGCACGAACCAGCCCGCCCGGCCCCGTTCGACCGCACGCAGCAGGCTCCACGTGAACCCGGCGACGAAGGGCAGGAGGGCCGTGTTGGCGTTGTACTTGAAGCCGCTGTCGGGGCCGAAATGGCTACCCAGCGAGGTCAGTACCAGCGCGATCAGCACCTTGTGCCAGGGCAGGACGCGCCGCATCGCGAGTGCGAGCAGGCCCAGCGCGATCGCGAGGTTGAGCTGGTTCAGCAGGTAATAGGCGTTGTCGCCGACGGGAAGGACCTTGAACCAGGCCGCCGTGATCCAGCCGAACAGCGGCGGATGCTTGTTGGTGCCCCACTGCCACTCCATGCCCCAGGCGTAGTTTTCCACCATGTCGGCGCCGTCCAGGTAGTGGCGCGTGGCGGCGAAGATGCCCCACCAGACGAGGCAGAAGAGCAGGACGTAGGAAAAGGTGCGGCGTGCTGCCGCGCGATCGGCGGGGGCGTTCAAGGCGGTTCGTGGAGGTCGGCTGGAAACGCGGTGCAGTTTCCGCACCGAGGATTACGGTTGGCTTACAGCCTCGTCTTCGAAGCGGAACTCGAACAGCGCGCCGCCCAGCGCACTTCGGCCTGCCGTGACCACCGCGCCGTGCTTGCGCGCGACCTCCTGGACGATCGCCAGCCCCAGCCCGCTGCCTTCGGTCGTATTGCTGTCGGCCGCCCGGTGGAAGCGCTGGAAGATCAGCGGCAGCTCCGCGTCCGGGATGCCGGGCCCGCTGTCGGCCACGGCAAAAACCGGCGGCCCCGAGCGAACCGAGGCGGTGACGGTGCCCCCTTCCGGCGCGAACTTGAGCGCGTTGTCGACCAGGTTCTTCATCGCCTCGCGGACCAGCACCACGTTGCCGCGGACGGGGATCGCATGCTCCGGCCCTTCGAAGCCGAGGTCGATCCGCTTGCGCGCGGCAGCCGGGAGAAACTCCCCGGTCACGTCACGCGCGACTTCCGCGAGATCGAACGGCGCATGCGCCCGGTCGGCATCGGATTCCGAGTGCGCGAGCGCCAGCAGCTGGCCGACCAGATGGGTCAGGCGGGAGACGGCCGCCTGCAGCCGCGCGTAGGTCGGCTGGGCACAGGTGCAGCCCTTGTCGGACAGGGCCAGGTCGATCTCGGCGGTCAGCACTGCCAGCGGCGTTTTGATCTGATGCGCGGCATCGGCGATGAAGCGGCGCTGCTCCTGCTGCACGGCCTTGAAGCGCAGCAGCAGGTCGTTGAGGGCGGAGACGACCGGCAGCAGTTCGCGCGGCGTGTGGTCGACCGGGATCGCGTCGAGATCCTGGGCGGAGCGGCCGGAGATGCGGCGGCGCAGCAGTTCGAGCGGGTGCAGGCCGCGGCTGATGCCGAACCAGATGAGCGGAATCGACAGCAGGATCACGATGGCCTGCGGCACGAGCACGCCTCGCAGCAGATGCAGGGCGAGCCGCTCGCGCCTCACCGTGGTCTCCGCGACCTGGATTTCGAATCCCGGCATGTCCTCGTTGTCCCGCAGCACGGCGCGCCGCACGGTCCGGCCGTCCAGCACGAGATCGTCGTACACGGTGCGCGGGGCGTCGATGCGGTCGTCCGCCAGGCGCCGCAGGCGCCGGTCGCCGGCGAGCAGCCTGCCGCTGCCGTCGTACACGGCGAAATAGCGCCGATCGCGGGCGTCACCGATGAGCAGGCTGATCGTCAGCGCGCCGGGGTCGAGCGGCTGGCGGCTTTCGAGCGTGCTGGAGACATATTCCTTCAGGTCGTCCGTGATGCCTTCGAGAACGAGGTCGCGCTCCGTCTGCGCGAGCTGGTTGGCGTTCCGGTAGGTGCTGTAGGCGCTGACGGCGAGCGCGACGACGAGCGGCAGGATCAGCCATCCCAGGAGGGCGCGGGTCAGCGTGGGTTCGCCGCGGCGGCGTTCAGGCGGACGGCTCATCGGATGACTCGATCACGTAGCCGAGGCCGCGGACGGTGCGGATGACGATGCCCGCCGGCTCCAGCTTCTTGCGCAAGCGGTGGACGTAGACCTCGACCGCGTTCGACCCGACGCTCGCTTCCCAGGTCGAGATCGAGGCGGCCAGTGCCTGCTTGGAGAGTACCTTGCCGGCCTTGTGCAGCAGGCTGGACAGGATCTCCCGCTCGCGGCTGGACAGTTCGATTTCCTGGTCGCCGAGGAAGACCTGCCTGCTTGTCGTGTCATAGCGCAACGATCCCAGGCTCAGGCACGACGACGCGGGGCCGCCCTGGTTTCGGCGGACGAGCGCGCGCAGGCGGGCCTGCAGTTCGGCGACGGCGAAAGGCTTGGAGAGGTAGTCGTCGGCGCCGCTGTCGAGTCCGGCCACGCGGTCGGCGATCGCGTCGCGCGCGGTCAGGATCATGACCGGCAGGCGGCTCCCGCGCTGGCGCAGCCGCTTCAGCACATGCAGGCCGTCCATCCGCGGCAGGCCCAGGTCGAGTATGAGCGCGTCGTAGGTTTCGGTCGTCAGCGCAAGATCGGCGGCGACGCCGTCGCTGACCTGGTCGACGCGGTAGCCGGCCTGGGTGCAGGCGCGCACCAGCAGGTCGGCAAGCGCGGGATCGTCTTCGGTCAGCAGGATGCGCATTCCCGGGCTGCGTGTAAGGAGATTGAAAGGCAGTCTGCGGCATTCTGCATCAAGCCGAACTGGATATGAACCGGGAACCGATGCGTCAGAACAAGCTTCACACTCATGACCTTTCCGTTGTACCTGCCGTGCCATGGCCGCCGTCCTCGCGGGATCGCGCGCCGGAGACGGCGCCGCACATGGACTTCACCCTCAAGCCGCGTCCGCGGGTTCCGGGGCTCTCCATCATCATCCCGTGCTACAACGAGGCTGACAATCTGAACCGCCTTCTGCCGCGTCTGCAGGACATGCTGCAGGGGCTGGTTAGCGACTGGGAAGTCATTCTCGTGGATGACGGCAGCCGCGACAACACCGCTGAGGTCTTCGCCTTCTGGTCGGCCCAGCCGGGCTTCCAGGCGATCCAGCTGTCGCGCAACTTCGGCAAGGAGGCGGCGCTCACGGCAGGCCTCGAGGCCGCCCGCTGCGAAACCTGCCTGATGATGGACGCCGACCTGCAGCATTCGCCGGACCTGATTCCCGCGATGCTTGCGCAATGGCAGCAGGGCTACGACGTCGTCTACGCGGTGCGCGAGCACCGCCGCGACGAGCGCCTGCTCAAGCGCCTGGGAGCCGGGTGGTTCTACCGGCTGGTCAATGCCGGCGCGCGTTTCCGGGTGCCGGCCGACGCCGGCGACTTCCGCCTGATGGACCGCGCGGTGGTCGACGCGCTGCTCGACCTGCCGGAACGCAACCGCTTCATGAAGGGGCTGTACGCGTGGGTCGGCTTCAAATCGGTCGAAATCGCCTATGTGCCGGAAGCGCGTGCCGCCGGGCGCACCACGTTCAATCCGCTCCGGTTGCTGCGCCTGTCGCTCGACGGGCTGACCGCGTTCACCACCTGGCCGCTGCACATCGCGAGCCTGATGGGATTCGTGCTCGCGTTGCTGGCCTTCTCCTACGGGGGCTATCTGACGCTCGACTATCTCCTCCACGGCCACAAGGTCCCCGGCTGGACCACGATCGTGGTGGGCCTGATGTTCTTCTCCGCAATCCAGCTGATCGGTCTCGGCGTGCTCGGCGAGTACGTCAGCCGCATCTTCGAGGAGGTCAAGGGGCGTCCGCTGTATGTCGTTCGCCACCGGGCGGGACGCGCTCTGCGGGATAGCCAGTCGTGACCGCGGGTTGGAGCAGAAAGGACGCGGGACTGTTTCTCCTCGCGCTGGGATGGCTTGCCCTGACGCTCGGGGTCCGGCCGCTGGCCCTGCCCGACGAGGGACGCTACGTCTCGGTCGCGTGGGAAATGCTCACTTCCGGCAACTGGCTTTATCCGACTCTCGACGGCCTGCCGTTCTTCCACAAGCCGCCGCTCTTCTACTGGATCACCGCGGCCAGCCTGAGCGTGTTCGGCATGCGCGAATGGGCCGCGCGTCTCGCGCCGTATCTCGGCGCGGCCGTCGCGGCATTCACCCTGTACGGATTCGCGCTGCGGCAGAAGGGTACGACGGTGGCACGCGGGGCGCTGCTGATCCTCGTCACGCAGCCGTTCTTCTTCGGCGGGGCCCAGTTCGCCAATCTCGACATGCTGGTGGCCGGTCTCATCGGTGCCACGATCGTGCTGGCCGCGGAAGCCGGGATGAATGCGGATCGGGGCAGGCCCTACAAGGCGCTGTTGACCAGCGCCTATCTGGCGGCGGCGCTCGGTGTGCTGGCCAAAGGCCTGATCGGCATCGTGCTGCCGGGCATGGTGATCGTCGTCTGGCTGGCCTGGAACCGGCGGCTTCCGCTGTTGCGCCAGCTCCTCTGGATCCCCGGCCTGATCGTGTTCCTGCTGGCCGGGGCACCGTGGTTCGTCGCGATGCAGGCGCGCTTTCCCGATTTCCTGCACTACTTCTTCATTTACCACCAGTTCCAGCGCTTTGCCGAGGGCGGGTTCAACAATCCCATGCCGTTCTGGTTCTACGCGCCGGTCATCCTGATACTGATCCTGCCGTGGTCCCTGTGGCTGCCCGCCGCTTTGAAAAACCTCCGGCAGAATCCCGAGGCCAAGCCGACCGTGCGCTCCCTGATGTGGATCTGGATCCTGGGGATCGTGGGCTTCTTCTCCATCCCGTCGTCCAAGATCGTGGGATACGTGCTGCCGGTGCTGCCGCCGCTCGCCTACCTGATCGCGGAGGGGCTGGCGCGCCGCCGGGGGGGCGCGACGCCCCCGCGCATGCCGATAGGGCCTGCCGTTCTGGCCGGCACGATCTGCCTGGGAGCGATCGCCGCCAACAACATCTTCAACCACAAGACCGACAGAAGCCTGAGCGCGCGGATTGCCGCGCAGCGCCAGCCCAACGAAGCGGTCGTGTTCCTGCGGAACCAGTTCTTCGACGTGCCGTTCTACCTGGGGCTGAAGGCACCGGTCCGGATATTCGACGACTGGCGTGCGACGAAGACCTCGAAGGCGGACAACTGGCGCAAGGCGATGGCCGATGCGGGGCGGTTCGATCCGCAGCGGGCCGCGCAGCTGTTGTTCGACGTCGCGCAACTCGACCGCACCCTGTGCGCGTCACCGGTGACGTGGCTGATCGCGCCGAAGGGGGCGGAGGGCACCGAGGCCTTCCTGAAGCAGATCGCGCCGTTCGCGACGCACGAGGGGACGACGGTGTGGCGGGTCACGCGCGGCGAGCTGGCCGCTAGGGGCGGGTGCGGGCAAACGCCCAGTGGCGGCTGAGGAGGTAGGTCGCGACCGCCACGCCTATCAGGATGATCGCGAGCAGCACGTAATAGGGCACTCGGCTGGCGTGCAGCAGGATGGCGTAGGCGGCTTCATTGATGGCGAAGCCCGCGGCCGACAGGAGGAAAAAGCGGCTGGCCGACTGCAGCAGCGGCGCATCATGATCCGCAAACGTCAGCAGGGCATGTCCGCCGTACGACACGGCGAATGCGCACAGCCAGCCGCCGACATTGGCGACCAGCGGCACGATCGCCAGCTTTTCCACCAGCAGGACGACAGTCAGCAGGTGAACGAACGCGGCGGCGCTCCCGACCAGAATGAAGGTGATCGGGCGGTAACGAAGCAGGAACATCGAGGACTCGCCAGGAAGGAACCCTGGCATTCTACGGAAGGATTCCCTTGTCACAATCCACACGGTTGCCAGTGTCGCGCGCGATCAGTGTCTGCGTGGACGATTTTGGCCAACACGAGGGTATCAACCAGGCGGCGCTGGAGCTGGCGACGCGTGGGCGGGTGAGCGCGCTCAGCTGTCTCGTCGACGGGCCGGCGTGGCACGCGGGTGCGCAGGCCTTGCGGACCGGAAGCGTGGCCGCCGAGGTGGGGCTGCATCTCAATTTCACCGAGGACTTCGGCCAGGGCGGATGCCTTCCGCTCGGAATCCTGATCGCGCGTTGCTATGCCCGGCTGCTTGATCGCGCCGCCATCCGGAGGGCGATCGAGCGGCAGTTCGACCGCTTCGAGGCCGCCATGGGGCGCCTGCCTGCATTTGTCGATGGCCATCAGCACGTGCACCAGCTGCCGGTCATCCGGGACGTTCTCATCGAGGTGATGGACCGACGCTGCGGCGCGGCACGGCCGTGGCTGCGCGCGACGCTGCCGCCTGCGGCCTGTCGCCGCGCGGGCTTGTCGCGTGCAACAGCGCTGAAGACCTGGCTCATTGCCAGGCTGGGGGCACGGCCCTTGGCGAGGATCGCCCATCGCCACGGCTATCGGCAGAACGGGCACCTCGTGGGGGTATACGGGTTCGAACCGTCGGAAGCCGATTACCTGGTGAAGCTCAGGCATTGGCTCGCCTGTGCGGGCGATGGGGACGTCCTGATGTGCCATCCTTCGCTTCCCTGGGAAGGCGCGGATCCCCTGCGTGCGGTGCGTGCGATGGAATACCGCGTGCTCGCCGGCGAGGAATTTTCCGCCTTGCTGAAGGCGACCGGCATCGTGGTCGGGCCGTTATCGTGTTGACCAGCGCCAGGGCGGGCGGTGCCGGCGTGGCGGAAGCGGTGAGATTCGAACTCACGGATGGCTCGCGCCATCGCCGGTTTTCAAGACCGGTGCCTTAAACCGCTCGGCCACGCTTCCACGGCGCGCATTGTAGCGAGTTCACCCTGCTTTGTCCGGGCGCGCAGGCGCCGCGCGGACTGACGTGGCTTCAACATGGGATGTCGGATTTTCGTTAGCGCCCGGCGGGACGGCCGTTCCGGAGACGCTTGAATCCGAGCAAAACCAAGGTGTTGACCCTGACCGGGTGCGGCGCCGGCACTGGCACAATTGGTGCTGGTCTGCAGGCGTCCCCGACAAGAAGACCACACGACGCCACCATGAGCGATTTCTTCGAAATGCTGACCACGATCACCCGCCGCAGGAAGGCCGAGTCGGGATCGCCGTTCGCGTCCGTGAAAGCGACCGAGAAGTGGTTGAAGAACCTGCATGCGGACTCGGAATATGACGCGCATCACGCGCTGGTCGAGGGGCTCGAACGGTTCAACGCGGAAAACGAGGCCGCGTCGGTCGAGCGCATGAAATCGCTGATGAAGCTGGAAGAGGCCGGCCTGGCCATGCAGGCGCGCATCGTCGACCAGTATGTGCGCAACCAGGCCGCATTCCGCCTGGCGCGCCAGGCCTTGTGGCGCGAGTCCTGGCTGTTCTGGTCGATGCTCGCGGAAGCCTGGCTGGGCATGCTGAAGCAGGCATACCGGAATCCCCAGAGCGGGGCGCTCAAGCCCTTCGCCGCCGAACTCGGCGCGCGTGCGCTGCGCTACGCAGGCCTGGTGATGCGTTGGGATTACCATCAGGCGCGAAGCCCGGCGGCCTCCACCTGGCGGCGGGTGCACAAGGTCTATCGCCTCATGGAACGGGAAGGAGGCGCCACGCGCGACGTACGGATCGGTGGACAGTCCACCCAGTGCGCCCGCGAGTACACGCTGATCGTCTTGCTGGGGCTGATCCACCCGCTCGGGTACCGCCCCCAGGAGATCGAGGCGATCGCGCAGATACTCGAGGGATACGAGCCCTTGCCGTTGCCGGTGACGGTTCCGCAACGTGGCGTGCATACCCATGTGGTGGACCTGTCGCTGAGCGAGGGGGCCTCCATGCTGGAGCACGACTGGGTTCAGGGCAGGCGCCTGCGCTACTTCGCACTGGGGCCGCTGGTCGATTACCTGAAGGCGCTGGACGAGCGCACGCCGGAGGTGGGCAACGGCCTCACCCGCCAGGTGGCGAGCCTGATCGAGCGTGGGGGCATCCGCCGGAGCCGCCAGCGGACCCATCGCTTCGGTCGGGTGTGGGTCGCTGCCGGGATGGGCAATATCCTGAATGCGCTCGCGCACCCGGAGTCGGCCAAGGGGCGTCCGCTGCTGGAGCCTTGGATGCTGCGCGACGAGAGCACCGAGGGGATGGGGTTTTCCCTGTCCGAGACGGCCGCGCTGCCGCATGGCAGGCTGGTCGCGGTCACATGGGATCCGGCGGAGAGCGTCTGGCAATTGCTGGCGATTCGCTGGGACCGCGAGGAAGACGGCCAGCATCTGGTCGGCACGCAGCGCCTTTCGCGCCATCCCAAGCGGGTGGATATCTACTTCGAGACCGACGTGCCGGGCGTGACGCGCGAGCCGACGTCAGCCGTGTTCCTGCCGATGACGCATACGGAGCAGGGTGTCAGCAACCTGCTGCTGCCGAAGACGCATTACCAGCTGGGCGCGCCCCTGATGCTGCGCGACGGTGACGTCGCCTACCGGCTTCGCCTGGGCGAGGTGCAGGAAACCCACGAAGGCTGGCTGCGCGTGGGCATGGACGTCATCGGCCGGGAGCAGTTCGCCGCCGCGGCCTAGCGCGTGCGGATGTCGCCGAAATGAAAATCGAATGAGCCGGTGCGGCGGTCCCTGAAATACTGCTCCAGCGTCGCGCGCACGGTGCGGAAGGCGATCTCCTCCCAGGGAATTTCCGCTTCGGAAAAGAGGCGGGCCTCGAGCGATTCGATGCCGGGCTGGAAGTCGAGATCGAGCAGGCGGGCGCGGAACATGAAGTAGACCTGGTTGATATGCGGCAGGTTGTACAGCGTATAGAGCTTGCCCACCTCGATGCGTGCCCCGGCTTCCTCCCAGGTCTCCCGTGCAGCGCCTTCCAGCGTCGTCTCGCCGTTTTCCATGAAACCGGCCGGCAGCGTCCACAGCCCGTACTTCGGCTCGATCGCGCGACGGCACAGCAGCACCTTGTCTTCCCACTCGGGGATGCAGCCGACCACCATCTTGGGGTTCTGGTAATGGATGGTGCCGCAGTCGGGGCACACGTGGCGCGGCAGATGGTCGCCGGCCGGCACGCGCAGCACGACGGCGCTGCCACATTCACTGCAAAAATTCATGCTGCATCCATCCATAGGGTTTGCCATGCAATCGGTACGCGCATCCCGGGGCCGACCAGGTCCTGCCGGCACGGTAGCAAAATCCCCCCACCTCGAGCAAGGGCGAAGCTGGAATGCAGGTGCGCGAGCGATTATCATTTGAGGCCATTCCCGTTGTCGTGTCCGGCCATGCGTCCCTCCCACATCGAAACCATCCTCAACCGCGAATTCGAAAGCGCCGCTGACGGCCACCACACGCCGGTGATGCTGTGGGGCCCGCCGGGTGTCGGCAAGTCGCAGATCGTCGCCAAGATCGCGCAGCAGCATGGCGTGCCGCTGATCGACATCCGCCTCTCGCAGATGGAGCCGACCGACCTGCGCGGCATCCCGTTCCGCAGCGGCCAGCTGGTCGAGTGGTCGATTCCGGCGGTGCTGCCGGACGCCGAACGCCACGGGCCGGCGGGCATCCTGTTCCTCGACGAGATCACCTCGGCGCCGCCGACGGTTTCGGCCGCGGCCTATCAGCTGATCCTCGACCGCCGCCTCGGCGAGTACAAGGTGCCGGAGGGCTGGGTGATCTTCGCGGCGGGCAACCGCCAGGGCGACCGCGGCGTGACCTACGCGATGCCGGCGCCGCTCGCGAACCGCTTCACCCACTACGAAGTCGAGGTCTTCCTCGACGACTGGGTGCACTGGGCGCACAGCGAGGACATCGATCCGCGCGTCATCGCCTTCCTGCGCTTCCGCCCGGACCTGCTGTTCAGCTTCGATCCGGCACACACGCCGATCGCCTTCCCCAGCCCGCGCTCGTGGGAATTCGCCCACCGCGCCCTGCAGAAGTTCGACCAGACCGGCCTGCTGGCCGACGCGCTGATCGCCTGCGTCGGGCAGTCGGCGGGCCTCGAGCTCAAGACCTTCGTCGACAACATGGCCCAGATGCCCGACATCGACGCCATCATCGAGGGCAAGGACGCCGAGGTGCCGCAGGGTGTCGACCTGCAGTACGGCGTCGCCGCCGCGCTGGTGCGGAAGGCCGTACAGGCCGCCGATGCCGGCAACGCCGCGACGATCTACGGCAACATCCTCAAGTACGCGCACCGCTTCCCGCAGCGCGAACTGGGCGTGATGCTGGTGTCCGACCTGCACCGTGCCGTCGGCCGGCCGCTGTTCGCGGTGCCGGCGTTCGCCGAGTGGGCGAACAGCATTGCGGACCTCGTCCTGTACGAGCATTGATCGGATCGCCTGGCATGTCCGACGCAGACGACGCCGCTCTCCAGCCCATCCTGACGAAGCTTGCCGCCGCGCGCACGCGGCTGATCATGGAGCGGCCTTTCCTGGGGTCGCTGGTGATGCACCTGCCGCTGAAGCCCGCGCCCGACTGGTGCAAGACCACCGCGACCGATGCCAAGGCCTTCTACTTCAACCCGGGCTTCATCGAGCACCTCAACCTCGCGCAGACCCAGTTCGTGCTGGCGCACGAGGCGATGCACTGCGCGATGGGCCACGACCACCGTCGCCAGGGACGCATCAAGCGGCGCTGGGACGTCGCCTGCGAACACGCCGTGAATCTCGTGCTGATCGAGGACGGCATGAAGCCGCCGCTGCACGGCATCCTCGCCGACCAGAACTACCTCACGCTGTCGGCGGAGGAGATCTATCCGCTGATTCCGGAGGACACGCCGGAAGAATCGTTCGACGAGCACCTGTTCGACGATGACAACGAGGCGGGGGCGAGCCCCGACGAAAACCAGCGCCAGGACAATCCGGAGGCCGGCGAATCCGGCGGCCAGGGCAAGGAAGGACAGAGCGAGGCCGAGGAGCGCGACGGCAGCGGCAGCCAGGCTTCGCAGAAACCCGATCCGCTGTCGCAGAGCGAACGCGAGGAGTTGGCCGAACAGTGGAAGAACCGCCTCGCCGCCGCGGCGCAGGCGGCGCGCCAGGCCGGCAAGCTGTCGCAGTCGATGATGCGCTGGGTCGACGACCTGCTCGCGCCGAGCCTGCCCTGGCGCGCGCTGCTGGCGCGCTTCTTCGCGGTCAACCAGCGCGACGATTACTCGTGGCGGCGGCCGTCCCGGCGCGAGGGCGACGCGCTGCTGCCGCGCCTGTCGAGCGAGGGCATCGACGTGATCGCCGCGATCGACACCAGCGGATCGATCTCCGACGACGAGCTGCGCGAATTCATCACCGAGCTCGATGCGCTCAAGGGCCAGGTACGCGCGCGCATCACGCTGCTGGCGTGCGACAACCGTGTCGCCGAGAAGGCGCCGTGGGAATTCGAGCCGTGGGACACGATGCAGCTGCCGTCCGAGATCGAAGGCGGCGGCGGTACGGACTTCCGCCCGGTGTTCGACTGGGTCGAGCACGAGAATCGCAGTCCCAACATGCTGGTCTATTTCACCGACGCCGAAGGTGATTTTCCCAAGCTGCCGCCCAACTACCCCGTGATCTGGCTGGTCAAGGGCAAGGGAAGCGTTCCCTGGGGCGAGCGGGTGCAGCTCAATTGAACGTGCCGGAACAGCAGCCGAACCGGGTGCGCAGCTTCCTCTTCGAAGCGCTCGATATCCGCGGCGCCTGGGTGCAGCTCGGCGGCGCCTGGCGCGAAATGACCGCCGGCCGCGCCTACCCCGATGCCGCGGTCGCACTCCTGGGCCAGCTGGCCGCGGTGACGACGCTCATCGCAGCCAATCTCAAGCAATCGGGTCGCTTGACCTTTCAGCTGCGGGGCGACGGCGACGTCTCCATGCTGGTGATGGATTGCGATGAACAATTGCGCCTGCGCGGAATGGCGCGTACCCGGACGGGCATGAACTCCGCCCTGGACGGGCCTGCCGGCGACCTGCGCGCACTGCTGGGCGACGGCGCACTGACGCTGACGCTCGATACCGCAGACATGCGGCATCCTTACCAGAGTCATGTTCCGCTGCAGGGCGACGCGCTGGCGGCGGTGTTCGAGCATTATCTCGCGCAGTCCGAGCAGTTGCCGACCCGGCTGTGGCTGGCGGCCGACCGCGAGACGGCTGCCGGGCTGTTCCTGCAGGCGCTGCCGGGCGCCGCCGCGCGCGACGCCGACGGCTGGAACCGCGTGCAGATCCTGGCCAATACCGTGCGCGACGATGAACTGCTTCGCCTCGGCGCGATCAAGCTGATCGAACGCCTGTTCCCGGAAGAGGACGTGCGCGTCTACGATCCGCGCCCGGTCAGCTACCATTGCCCTTACGACCTGGCCAAGATCTATTCCATGCTGCGCGGCGTGGGGCGCGCCGAGTGCGAGGCCATCATCGCGGAGCAGGGTGAGATTCGCGTCCACGACGATATCTGCAATCACGAATACGTGCTGGATGCGGCCGACGTGTCGGCCTTGTTCAGATGAAAGGAGGCGCGATGCGGGGAAGATGGATGCTGGCGGGTGTGCTGTGGCTCGCCACGGGGGCCCATGCGGATGACGGGCGCGCGGGGATCGGCCGCTACGAGGCCCTGCCCCTGGCTGGCGCGGATGGCGGCAAGGGCGGCGCGCGGGCGCTCATACTCGATACCCGCGACGGCCACGTGTGGGTGTGGAGCGAGAACGAACTCATCACGACGTCCGACGGTCAGCGCCGTTACGGCACGGGCTTCATTTATCAGGGCAGGCTGCGTCCCGGCAGCCAGCCGGGGGAGTTCATCGAGCCGCAGGCGAAATAGGCGGCCGGCGGCTTCCGGATGGCCGATGGCGGCGGTCGCCGGACGTCCAGTTCGAGCGTGCTGACCGGCACGCGATGCCTTCGCCGCGAAGCGGGTGCGTTCCTTGTGGTTATTTCGCAACGCAAAGAGGCTGCCCAGGAAGAAAATTAATAGATTGTGGTTTTCTTTTGCCGATTTGCTAGAATTCCGCGCGTCGGCTGGATCACAAGTCCCGGACCGATCTCTGGTGTGGGTTTTTATATAAAGTAAAGGGAAATCAAATGAAATATTCCGTTCTCCTGGCTGCTCTGCTGGCTGTTTCCATGACCGCTTGCGGCAAAAAAGAAGAAGCTGCTGCTCCCGCTGAAGCGCCCGCCGCTGCTGCGCCCGCTCCGGAAGCTGCTGCTCCCGCTGCTCCGGAAGCTGCTGCTCCGGCTGCTCCCGCTGCTGACGCTGCCGCTCCGGCTGCTCCGGCTGCTGACGCTGCTGCTCCGGCCGCTCCCGCTGCCGACGCCGCTGCTCCCGCTGGCGACGCTGCCAAGAAGTAATTTCTTGCGAGTCAGCAAAGAAAACCGGCCTTCGGGCCGGTTTTTTTATGTCTGCAGGAATTGATCGAGGCGGTTCATCGCTTCGGCCAGGCGTGGCAGGGGCTGGGTGTACGCGAAGCGCACGTGGCGGTCGCCCCCGTGCCGGCCGAAATCGATGCCAGGCGTGACGGCGACGCCGGCCTGCTCGAGCAGGCGGCGCGCGAAATCCTGGCTGTCCGAGGTGAAGCGACTGCACTCGGCATACACATAGAACGCGCCGTGCGGCGTCACGGGAATCGCGAAGCCGCGGTCGCGCAGGGCGGGCAGCAGGAAGTCGCGGCGGGTCCGGAGTTCGGCCTTGCAGGCCTCGAACAGCGCAAGCGCGGACGGAGCGAATGCCGCCAGCGCCGCGTGCTGCGCGGGCGTCGGGGCCGCCAGGAACAGGTTTTGCGCCAGCCTCTCCAGCGCCGGCATCGCCCAGCGAGGCGCCACCAGCCAGCCGAGCCGCCATCCGGTCATCAGGAAATATTTCGAGAAGCTGTTGACGACGAAGACATCGTCCCACCGTGCGGCGGTGTGCTCGCCGCCGTCGTAGGTGAGGGCGAGATAGATCTCGTCGACGATCAGCGCGATGCCGCGTGCTGCGCACCACGCGTGAATGCGCTCGAGTTCGCCGGGCGCGATCGCGGTGCCGGTCGGGTTCGACGGGCTGGCGACCAGCACGGCGCGGGTTGCGGGCGTGGCGTGGCGATCGATCAGGTCGAGCGTGAGCTGGAAGCCGGTCGCCGCGTCGACCGGAACGCTCACGGGCCTTGCCTCGCAGAAGCGGGCGAAATGGCGGTTGCAGGGATAGCCGGGATCGGCCATCAGCACCTCGTCGCCGGGGCCGGAGAGCAGGCCCAGCGCCAGCAGCAGCGCGCCCGATGCGCCGGGCGTGACGACGACCTGCGCAGGGTCGACCGTGGCCTGCCAGCGCGTCGCGTGGAAGCGGGCGATGGCCTCGCGCAATGCCGGCAGGCCGAGCGCACCGGTGTAATGGGTATGGCCGGCGCGCAGCGCGGCGACGCCCGCTTCGACGACGGGGGCCGGCGTCACGAAATCGGGCTCGCCGATTTCGAGGTGGATGATGTCGCGTCCGGCCGCTTCCATGGCCTGCGCACGCGCCAGGATGTCCATGACGTGAAACGGCGCGATGTCGTCCATGCGCGCGGCGACGTGCGGGCCCTCGCTCATGCGCGGCCGCCTGCGCGCGCCAGCGGATGTTGGCGGTAGAACTGCTGCAATTGCCCATATACCGCCGGATACTCGGCATGCAAGAGCGCCGGCGTCTCGAAGAACGCCTCGGTCAGGACCGCAAAGAATTCAGCCGGTGCGTTGCTGGCGTAGGGATCGAGATCGGTGTCTTCTCCGGCGTCGACGCGCGCGCAGAAGGCCTCGTACGCCGCGCCGAAATCCTGCGCCCAGGCCTTCGCGCTCATGCCGCGATGCAGGGGCGGGAAGCCGTTGGCGTCGCCGTTGAGCATGTCGAGCTTGTGGGCGAACTCGTGCAGCACGACGTTGAAGCCGTCGCGCTGCCCGCTCGCCGCGACGTCGGCGAGCGAAAGGACCAGCGGGCCGCCGTGCCAGGATTCGCCGGCAAGAATATCGCGCGTGTGGTGCACCACGCCGGCCTCGTCCATCTCCTCGCGCGGACGCAGGAATTCGTCGGGGTAGAGGATGATCTCGCTCCAGCCGCGGTAGCTCGCCTCGTCGAGGTTCAGCGTGAGCAGGCTGGCCTGCACGGCGATGGCGAGCTGCATGCGTGCGTCGACCACGGCGCCGCCGGCGGCCGAGAAGGTCTTGTCGTGGAGCAGCAGGCTCGCCTGTTCACGCAGGCGCTGCAGTTCGTCGTCCGCGAGACCCTCAAGGATGGGCAGCGCATCGACGGTCTGGTTGAAGGCCCCGGCGGGGATGAGATGATGGCGCAGGATGCGTTCGCGCCGCCAGCGGCTGAACCAGCTCATTCGTCGGCGTCGAGCAGGCGCGCGCTCGCCGCGTCCGGATGCTCGAGCTCGACGCGCTCGATCTGCGCGAAGCGCTTGCTGATCTTGTCGCTCGAGATTCGCACCTCGCTGACGTCCTTGTTCGCCTGCTCGATGTGGGTGGCGAGCTTCTTCATGCGTTCGTCGAAGCGCGCGAAATCCTTCGCCAGCTTGGCGAGCTCGTCCTTGATGACGTGCGCCATGCGCCGCGTCTCCGAATCGCGGATGACTGCGCGCGCGGTGTTGAGCACCGCCATCAGCGTCGTCGGCGAAGTGAGCCAGACGCGCTGCTTCTGCGCGTGTTCGACGAGGTCGGGATGATAGGCGTGGATCTCGGCGAACACGGCCTCGGCGGGCAGGAAAAGCACCGCGCCGTCCGAGGTTTCGCCGGCGACGATGTACTTGGCGGCGATGTCGTCGACGTGCTTCTTCACATCCATCTTGAACTGCCGCCGCGCCGCGTCTCGCTCGGCGGGCGGCAGGGCGTCGTCGAACATGCGGCTGTAGTTTTCCAGCGGGAACTTGGCGTCGACGCAGACGGTGCCCGTCGGCTCGGGCAGGATCAGCACGCAGTCGGCGCGTGCGCCGCTCTTCAAGGTGTGCTGGAAGGCGTAGGCGTCGGGGGGCAGGCTGTTCCGCACCAGGGCTTCGAGCTGCACCTCGCCGAAGGCGCCGCGTGAGCGCTTGTCGCCGAGGATCTCCTGCAGGCTGACGACGTTGGACGCCAGCCCCTCGATCTTCTTCTGCGCCTCGTCGATCACGGCGAGCCGCGTCATCACCGAGGTGAAGGTCTCGTTGGTCTTCTTGAAGCCCTCGTCGAGCCGTTCGGCGACCTTGCCGGATATCTCGTTGAGGCGGCCGTCGACGGTCTGCGACAGCTGCTGCACGCGATCGCCGAACTGCGCGCTCATGCCTTTCAGCGTGTCCTGCAGCAGGCTCTGCTCGGCGCGGCCCTGCTCGATCAGCTTTTCCAGCATCGCCGTCTGGAACTGGCCGAGATGCTCGGTGACGCTCGCGCGCGTGTCGGACAGGCGCTCGGTCTGCGCGACCTGCAGGGCGGCGAGCTGGGCCTGCACGCGGTCGGACTGCTGGGTGAGGCCGGCGTGGAGGTCGGTCAGCACGGCACGGTGACGCGCCTCCATGTCCTGCACGAGCTGGGCGGGCAGGGCCAGCTGATCGCGGCGCAGCGCCTGCAGGCGCACGAGCAGGATCAAGCTGACGACGAGTAGGGCGGCAAGGCCGATCAGGAGGCCGATTTCGACGGGTTGCATGGCGTCGATTCTACCCGCTGGCGGCCAGAAAAAACCCGGCGCGGGGCCGGGTTCGGGCATGCCATCGCTTGGCTTATGCGGCTTCGCGCGCCGCGCGCTTGCGATCGTGCTCCTGCAGGTGGCGCTTGCGGATGCGGATCGATTTGGGCGTGATCTCGACCAGTTCGTCGTCGTCGATGAACTCGACCGCGGATTCCAGCGTGAGCTTGATCGGCGGCGTCAGGCGAACCGCCTCATCCGTGCCGGAGGCCCGCACGTTGGTGAGCTTCTTGCCCTTGATCGGGTTGACCACCAGGTCGTTGTCGCGGCTGTGGATGCCGATGATCATGCCTTCGTACAGCTTGTCGCCGGGCGAGACGAACATGCGGCCGCGGTCTTCCAGGTTCCACAGCGCATAGGCCACCGCCTCGCCGTTCTCCTGCGAAACGAGCACGCCGTTGTGGCGGCCGGGCAGGTCGGCCTTGACCGGGCCGTAGTCATCGAACACGTGGCTCATCAGGCCGGTGCCGCGCGTCATGGTCATGAAGTCGGACTGGAAGCCGATCAGGCCCCGCGCCGGGATGTGGTATTCGAGGCGGGTGCGGCCCTGGCCGTCGGATTCCATGTTGGTGAGTTCGCCGCGGCGGCGGCCGATCTCTTCCATCACCGCGCCCTGGTGCTCGTCCTCGAGGTCGATCGTGAGGTTCTCGTACGGCTCGCACTTCTCGCCGTCGATCTCCTTGTAGACCACGCGCGGCTTGGCGACCGCCAGCTCGAAGCCCTCGCGGCGCATGTTCTCCAGCAGGATCGTCAGGTGCAGCTCGCCGCGCCCGGAGACGCGGAAGACGTCGGCGTCTCCGGTGTCCTCGACGCGCAGCGCCACGTTGGTCAGCAGCTCCTTGGTCAGGCGGTCGCGGATCTGGCGGCTGGTGACGAACTTGCCCTCGGTGCCGGCGAGCGGCGAGGAGTTGACCATGAAATCCATGGTCAGCGTCGGCTCGTCGACCGACAGCATCGGCAGGCCGACCGGGCTGTCCTTGTCGCAGATGGTGACGCCGATGCCGATGTCCTCGAGGCCCGAGATGATGATGATGTCGCCGGCCTCGGCTTCGTCGACCGGGATGCGCTCGAGCCCCTTGAAGCCGAGCACCTGGTTGATGCGGCCGGTTGCGACCTGTTCCTCGTGGTTCATCACCGCGACCTGCATGCCGGGCTTGATGCGGCCGTTGAGGATGCGGCCGACGCCCAGCCGGCCGGTGTAGGTCGAGTAATCCAGCGCGGCGATCTGCAGCTGCAGCGGCGCGTCGGACGAGCCGGGCGGGGTGGGGACGTGCGCCAGCACGGTCTCGAACAGCGGCGTCATGTCGGCCGCGCTGCCACCTTTGGAGGGGGCGTCCTTGAGGTCGAGGCAGGCCCAGCCGTTGAGGCCGGACGCGTAGATGATGGGGAAGTCGAGCTGCTCGTCCGTTGCCCCCAGTTTGTCGAACAGATCGAAGGTCTGGTCGACCACCCAGTCCGGACGCGAACCGGGGCGGTCGACCTTGTTGATCACGACGATCGGGCGCAGGCCCAGCGCGAGCGCCTTCTTGGTGACGAAGCGCGTCTGCGGCATCGGGCCTTCGACGGCGTCGACCAGCAGCACCACGCCGTCGACCATGCCGAGGACGCGCTCGACCTCGCCGCCGAAGTCGGCGTGGCCGGGGGTGTCGACGATGTTGATGTGGGTATCGCCGTATTCGATCGCGGTGTTCTTCGCCAGGATGGTGATGCCGCGTTCCTTCTCCAGGTCGTTCGAGTCCATGACGCGCTCGTCGACGGCCTGGTTGTCGCGGAAGGTGCCGGACTGCTTGAGGAGCTGGTCGACCAGCGTGGTCTTGCCATGGTCGACGTGCGCGATGATGGCGATATTGCGGAGCTTGCGGGACATGATTGGGTGCCTGTGTGGGGCCGGATTCGGGGAAACCCGGCATTGTAGCACGGTCGTGCGACGGCTTATCGAGTCAGGGGGTGGGCGGCGAGGCGGGCGTCGATGCGTTCGATGATGCGTTCGTAGCGCGGGCTGCCGACCGGCCCGAAGCGGCGGTCGAATTCGGCCTGCGGCATGAATTCCGGCAAGTCGCGGAAGTCGGGCAGCAGGGCGTCGTCGGTGTGCGCCAGCGCCAGCTGCTGCCGCACCCTGTCGGCCGCATCGCCGACCGCCCGCTGGCCGAGCCTGACCCCGGCGCGGTCGTTGGCGAGATCGGTGAAGCTGAAGCCCGAGCCCTTGCTCGCGTCCTCTTCCTCCTTGACCAGCCCGATCGCGTTGGCGAGGCGGCTGCCGCCATTCACCGAGAGCGCGGCGGAGATCACGAAATGCTCGGCAAAATCGCGCCGGCCGTGCAGCGACAGCAGCACGGGCGGCGCCCGGCGGATCGAGTGGCTGTCGCCTTCCAGCAGCCTGGGCAGGCTGATGCCGGCCAGATACGCGGCAAGGGCGGTGATGGCGGCGCGGTTCTCTCCACGGGCGTCGGCGCCGGCCTGCAGGGCATGGTCGAACAGGGGCGCCGTGACATTCACGAGCGGCACCGTGCTGCCGCGCGGGTGGTGCTTCAGCAGGGCGTCGAGCCGTTCCGCATAGGCCAGCATGCGCGCCT
The DNA here is from genome assembly GCF_035621355.1 of Thiobacillus sp. SCUT-2. Lineage (NCBI taxonomy): Bacteria > Pseudomonadati > Pseudomonadota > Betaproteobacteria > Nitrosomonadales > Thiobacillaceae > Thiobacillus > Thiobacillus sedimenti. The sequence continues at coordinate 829,188 of NZ_CP141769.1, forward strand.
GGTCGTCCGGGGCGATCAGCAGTTCGGCACTCTTGCGCTCGATGCGGGTCAGCAGTTCGGGCTGCCAGCGATAGTCGAGTGTGGCCTGGTTCTCGCCGAAGCCGATACGGACGACGGCGTCGGACAACGCGGCATAGGTCGGGTCGCGCCGCAGCCAGCGATGCGCCAGCCGTGCGGTCCAGTCGGCCAGGGCGCCCGGAAGCGGCAGGCTGCCGAGCTGCAGGCTGTCGATGCGAACGCCGCCGGGGACTTCGACGACCTCGGCTGTGAGATTGAGGTAGCGGCCGAACGGCGTGCACCCTGACGGGCACAAGGACGGGACGGTCAGCGTGGCCGTCAGCGTGGCCACCCCCGGATCCAGTTCCGCCGCGATGCCGCTGACGCGCCGCAGCTCGACCGCGTAATTGAGCAGGCGGTTGAGGTCGGCTTCGTCGAGCTGGACCGTCTGCACGACGCCGGGCGTCTGCCCGCGCGGGTCGTGCTTCTCGAACAGCGACTTGATCCAGGCAAGATCGGCGCGGCGGAATTGCGACGGCGGCTCAACTGCGGGGGCGTCGTCCAGCATCAGCCAGGGCAGCCCGACGATTGCCGCCAGCACGACGAACAGCGCCCCCCAGCCGACGAGTTTCTTCATGTCAGCCCGGCTGGTTGCGCATGAAGTCGGCCGTCTTGAAGAAGGCGGCCGTCAGTTCCTTCTGCAGCGCAGGCTCCACGCCGACGTCCTGCATCGCACGGATCATGCATGCCATCCACTGGTCGCGCTCGGCCTCGCCGATGGCGAAGGGCATGTGCCGGCGCCGCAGGAACGGATGGCCGAAGCGGTCGGTATATTCGGGCGGCCCGCCGGTCCAGCCGGACAGGAACCAGTAGAGCTTGTTGCGTGATTCGGTCAGGTCCGCCGGATGGAGCTTGCGGATGCCGTAGTAGTCCGGGTCCTCGTCCATGAGGTCGTAGAAGCGGTCGACCAGCGTGCGGATGAGCTCGCTGCCGCCGAGGCGTTCGTAATGGGTCTGCATGCGTCAGGCTTTCACGGGCTTGATGGCGGCTGCGGCCGCCTTGGCGCGGCGTCGCGCTTCGTCGGCGTTCTCCGCCGCGGCGAGCGCCACCCCCATGCGGCGGCGGGGGAAGGCTTCCGGCTTGCCGAACAGGCGCACGTCGACGCCCGCCGCCCGCAGGGCGTCGGCGACACCGTCGAAGGCGATGCCGCCGGCGTCCATCGCGCCGTAGATGACGGCGGAGGCGCCCGGCTCGCGCAGCCCGACGTCGACCGGCAGGCCGAGGATGGCGCGCGCGTGCAGCTCGAACTCGTTCAGCCGCTGCGTGGCCATCGTCACCATGCCGGTGTCGTGCGGCCGCGGGCTGACTTCGGAGAACCACACCGCGTCGCCCTTGACGAACAGCTCCACGCCGAAGACGCCGCGCCCCCCGAGGTTGCCGGTGACGGCGGCGGCGATCTCCTGCGCCCGTTGCAGCGCGACGGGCGACATCGGCTGCGGCTGCCACGACTCGACATAATCGCCCTTCACCTGGACGTGGCCGATGGGCTCGCAGAAATGCGTCTCGACCGCGCCGGAAGCACCGAGCGCACGCACCGTCAGCAGCGTGATCTCGTAGTCGAAGTCGATCAGGCCCTCGACGATGACGCGGCCCTTGTGCACGCGCCCGCCGGCGGCCGCATAGTCCCACGCGGCCGCGAGCTGGCTGGCGTCGTCGACGCGCGACTGCCCCTTGCCGGACGATGACATCACCGGCTTGACGATCACCGGATAGCCAAGCTTGGCGGCGGCTTCGCTCATGGCGGCAAGGCTGTCGGCGAACACGTAGGGCGACGTCGGCAGCCCGAGCGTCTCCGCGGCGAGGCGGCGGATGCCCTCGCGGTTCATGGTGAGATTGGCGGCGCGTGCGGTGGGGATGACCTCCGCGAGCCCGGCGGCTTCGATCTCGAGCAGGGCCTCGGTGGCGATCGCCTCGATCTCGGGCACCACGAGCTGCGGTTGCTCCGCTTCGATCAGCGCGCGCAGCGCGGCGCCGTCGGTCATGTCGATGACGTGCGCGCGATGCGCGACCTGGTGCCCGGGCGCATGCGCATAGCGGTCGACGGCGATGGTTTCGACGCCCAGGCGCTGCAGGGCGATGATGACTTCCTTGCCGAGTTCGCCCGCACCCAGGAGCATGACGCGGGTGGCGGAAGGCGAGAGGGGCGTGCCGAGGCGCATACGGAGATCCAGCAGAACCGAAAAAACAGATTTTACCGCGGCTTACAGGTAGTCCTCGATCGGCAGCGCCTGCAGGATGCGCAGCAGGCCGCGCTGGATCGGAGTGGTCTCCGGCTCGAGGTCGAAGGTGCGCGGGGTGCCCTGGTGGACGTCGGTCCACTGCAGCCGCCTCACCGCCTTGGCGCCGACGGTCTCGACCACCAGGCGGGGGCGGAAGCTGCGCTCGGGGCGCATGGCGTCCTCCGCGATCGCGGTGACCTCGCGGGCGATCTCGGGAGAATGGATGACCAGCCCCATTTCGGTGTTGAGCAGGGTCGAACGCGGATCGAAGTTGAAGCTGCCGATGAATACGTATTCGTCGTCGAAGACGAAGGTCTTGGCATGCAGGCTGGCGCGCGAGGAGCCCCGGCGCAGGTCGCGCAGGCGGCCCCCGATGGGTTCGGCCACCGGCTTCAGCTCGTACAGGTTGACCCCGGCTTCCAGCAGCGGGACGCGATAGTTGGCGTAGCCGGCATGCACGATCGGCACGTCGCTGGCGGAATACGCGTTGGTGAGCACGTCCACCTGCACGCCGCGGCTCCGCCAGTATTCGAAATAGGCCATGCCCGTGGCGCCGGGCACGAAATAGGGCGACACGATGAGCGCGCGCCGCGCGGGATTGAGGCCCAGGCCGGCGAACTGGCCGAGCAGCAGCTGCGAGGTGGCTTCGTGGCGCTTGAGTACCTTGTCCGGCGGGTCGACGATCAGGTCGGCGCGCGCGATGCGCCACGGAATCGTGCCTTGCAGGAGCCCCGGCAGCGGGTCGGCCGCGGTGAGCGCGCGGCCGTACTCGCTGTCCAGCTGCTGGGCCCTGAACGTGACGAGGCGCTCGATGGTGCGCTGCAGCCGCTGCTCGCTGGTCCTTACCGGCAGGGCGGAGGCGGGGACCGCGGCCTGGCTGTTCCAGTAGGCGTCGAACGCGTGCGACATGGCGTCGACGACCGCGCCTCCCGCGAGGACGTCGAGGTCGACGAAGGCGACCCGGTGGTCGGCGCCGAAATATTCGTCGCCGATGTTGCGCCCGCCGGTGATCCCGAGCTGGTTGTCGGCGATGAAGAGCTTGTTGTGCATGCGGCGGTTGAGGCGCACGCGCTCGCGCAGCGCCTGCCAGCCCTTCACCAGGAGGCTGGTGCTGCGGGTGTGGAAGGGGTTGAACAGGCGCACCTGGATGTTCGGATGGGCGTTGAGCGTGGCGAGTCCGAGGTCCTTGTCGGCGGCGTCGATGTCGTCGATCAGCAGCCGCACGCGCACGCCGCGTTCGGCCGCGGCCAGCAGCGCGGCGGCGACCATCTTGCCGGTGGTGTCGTTGTGGAACAGGTAGTACTGCACGTCGAGCGTGCGGCTCGCGCGCGCAGCCAGCGCGAGCCGGGCGGCCAGCGCCGCCCGGTCGTCCTCCAGCAGGTGGAAGCCCGATTCGCCAGGCGGAATCCAGGCGGCCAGCCGCTCTTTCAGGGGGCTCTCTTCGCGGGTGGATATCGCCTGCGAGGGCAGGCGCCTGGCGTCGAGATTGAGGGTCGGGGCACAGCCGGCGAGCAGCGCCGCGGCCAGCGCGAGGCAGGCGAGCCGCTCAGGCCGTCTGCTCATCCAGCCGGTGCCAGGCGAAATGAGGGCCGGGATCGGTCTTGCGGCCGGGCGCGATGTCGCTGTGGCCGACCACGCCGCGGATCGGATAACGTGTCTTCAGGCAGGCCACGAGCGGACGGAGCGTGGCGTACTGGGCGTCGGTGAACGGGCGGTCGTCGGCACCCTCCAGCTCGATGCCGATGGAGAAGTCGTTGCAGTGCTCGCGTCCCTCCCAGTTCGACAGCCCGGCATGCCAGGCGCGCAGCGTGCAGGGCACGAACTGGATCAGTGCGCCGTCGCGGCGGACGAAGAAGTGCGCCGAGACCCGGAGGCCGCGGATGCCCGCGTAATAGGGATGCGCGTCCCAGTCGAGCCGGTTGGTGAACAGCTCGATCACCGCGTCGCCGTCGAAGACGCCCGGCGGCAGCGAGATGTTGTGGATGACGACCAGTTCGATCGCCATGTCCTGCGGGCGCGCGTCGCAGTTCGGCGAGGGGATGTGCCGGGCGGCGGACAGCCAGCCGGAGGCATCGAAATCGCAGGGTGGCGGGGGCGCAATCGACATGGCGCAAGCTTACTCGACCGGTGCCGAGTCTGGAAACATCGGCCGACAGTCCGTAGACTGCCGGTTTTTCAGGAGATCCGGGGACGCCATGACACGGCACGACGCGCAAGCAATGCTGGACCGCGCCGAGCGCATCGCCACCGAAACGGAGGTTCAGGCGGCGCTCGACCGGCTGGCCGCGGAGATCGGGCGCGAGCTCGCCGGGGCTTTCCCGCTGGTGCTGGCCGTCATGGGCGGCGCCGTGGTGTTCGCGGGCCAGCTGCTGCCGCGGCTGCGCTTTCCGCTCGAATTCGACTATCTGCATGTCACCCGCTATCGGGGCAAGACGCAGGGCGGCGAGATGGAATGGCGCGTGCTGCCCGGGCAGAACGTGGCCGGAAGGACCGTGCTGGTGCTCGACGACATCCTGGACGAAGGCGAAACCCTGGCGGCGATCCGCGACAAGCTGGTGCAGATGGGGGCAGCGCGCGTGACGTCGGCGGTGCTCACCGACAAGGCCAACGGGCTCGCCAAGCCGATCCGCGCGGATTTCGTCGGCCTGGAGGTGCCGGACCGCTACGTGTTCGGCTGCGGCATGGACGCCTACGGACTGTGGCGCAACCTGCCTGCCATTTACGCATTGAAGGACGCATGACATGTTAGCCATCATCGGCGGCACCGGACTGACGCAGCTCGCCAATCTCGAGATCACCCACCGCAAGGTGGCCCGCACGCCCTGGGGGGAACCCTCGGGTGCGCTCACCTTCGGCCGCATCTGCGGCCAGGAGGTGATCTTCCTTGCGCGGCACGGCTACGGCCACACCATCCCGCCGCACGAGGTCAACTACCGTGCCAACCTGTGGGCGCTGAAGGATCACGGCGTCGACCGCGTCGTTTCGGTGGCGACGGTCGGCGGCATCCTGCCCGAGCTGATTCCGGGCACCCTGGTGATTCCCGACCAGGTCATCGACTACACCCACAGCCGGGGGGCGACGTATTTCGTGCAGAGCGAGAAGCCGGTGACCCATGTCGATTTCACCTATCCGTATTGCGAGGCGATGCGCGCTGCGCTGCTGCAGGCGGCCGACAATGCCGGCATCCGCCTGCGCGCGGGCGGGGTGTACGGTGCGGTGCAGGGCCCGCGTCTGGAGACCGCGGCCGAAATCAACCGCATGGAACGCGACGGCGCCGACATGGTCGGCATGACCGGCATGCCCGAGGCCTACCTGGCGCGCGAGCTGGGGCTCTGCTATGCGACGGTGGGCGCGGTCGTGAACTACGCGGCCGGCCGCGGGCTGTCGGCCGACGGCATCCAGATGGAGGAAATCCAGGCGGTGGTCGGCGAGGTGATGCATCAGGTGCGCCACCTGCTCGAGCAGCTGGTGACCGACGACGCGGCAGGCCTGTGCGCAATCTGATTGCGCCGTGACGCGGGGACGATGAAGCTCTATCGCATCCTGCAGTCGCAGGGCTTCGGCTCGCGCAAGGGCTGCATGGCACGCGTGCGTGCGGGGGCGGTCGCAGTCAACGGGGCCGTCTGCGACGATCCCGAAGCCGAGATCGATACCACGGGCCTCGAGCTGACGCTCGACGGTGCCGTCTGGGCCTATCGCGAGAAGGCCTATCTCATGATGCACAAGCCGGCCGGCTACGAGTGCTCGCATCACCCGAGCCACCATCCCGGCGTCTTCAGCCTGTTGCCTGCGCCGCTGCTGCAGCGCGGCGTGCAGTGCGTCGGGCGGCTCGACCAGGACACCACCGGGCTGCTGCTGTTTTCCGACGACGGCCAGTTCATCCATCGCATGATCGCGCCCAGAAAACGCATCGCCAAGGTCTATCGTGCACGCTGCGCCGAGCCGGTGACCGATGCCATGCTCGAGGCGCTTCGCGCCGGCGTCCAGCTCAATGACGAGCCGGCGCCGATCGCGGCGCTGGCGTGCGAAAGGCTGGATGCGATCACCCTGCGCCTCACGCTCGCCGAGGGAAAATACCACCAGGTCAAGCGCATGATTGCCGCGGCCGGCAGCCGGGTGGAGGCGCTCCATCGCGAAGCGATGGGCGCCTTCGCACTGCCCGTCGACCTGGCTCCCGGCGCCTGGCGCTGGCTGGAGGCGGCGGACCTGCAACGACTGGAGCAAGCATGGCCATCCAACCCGTACTGAAGATGGGCGACCCGCGCCTGTTGGCGCAGGCACGTGCGGTCGAGGACTTCGGCTCGCCCGAGCTTGCCCGGCTGATCGTCGACATGCACGACACCATGCGCGCGCTCAACGGCGCCGGGCTCGCCGCGCCGCAGATCGGGGTCGGCCTGCAGGTGGTGATCTTCGAAGTCGCGTCGAATCCGCGTTATCCGGATGCCGAAGGCGTGCCGTTCACGGTCCTGATCAACCCCGTCCTGACGCCGCTGTCGGACGTGATGGAAGAGGGCTGGGAGGGCTGCCTGTCGGTACCGGGCATGCGGGGACTGGTGCCGCGCCACGCGAGCCTGCGCTACCAGGGGTTCGATGCCGCCGGGCATCCGATCGACCGCAGCGTGAGCGGGTTCCACGCACGCGTGGTGCAGCACGAGGTCGACCATCTGCGCGGTATCCTGTATCCGATGCGGATCCGCGACCTGCGCAATTTCGGCTTCACCGAGACGCTTTTTCCCGGGCAGAGCCTGCAGGACGACTGACGGGAATCCGACGCATTCAGGCATGCATTTAGCTTGCCTAAAGTTGGGCCCGTCGCCGCCGCTAACTTGCTACGTAACCGTGGGCGAGGTGCCCCGGTCGAGCAGCAAGGACGACAATGAGCCCGGAAAACGAGATCAGGCAGGCGCAGCGCCGCATCCGCCACGCAGACGTGATGATGGACGAAGCGACCCAGCTCGACGAAATCGCCGCCCAGTTGATGGCCGTGCAGCGGCACTGGCATGCCCCCGATCGTTCGCTTCAGTTGATGACCGCGCTGGAGGCCAGCCGCAGCGTCTGGCACGCGATCCAGGCGGCGCTCGCGCACGGAAGCCTGCTGCTTCCGCCGGAAGTGCAGCACAACCTGCTGATTCTGTCCGTCTACGCCGACAGCAAGATCACCGCGTGCGAATCCTGTCCCGACGCCGATACGCTGGCCAGCCTGATCGCGCTGACGCGCACGCTGGCAGGCAGCCTCAAGGAATGGCGGGAGGCGGCATGAAGGCGAGGCAGGCATCGGCGCATCGTCCCGCCCTCGAATTCGCCAGCCCGGTCGGCGCCGGCACCTCGGTGCGTCCGGGACGGGGGCGCAGCCGCGTCAAGTCCGACGCCGACGAGAAGGTCAAGAAGCCGGCCGACGGTGTCCGCAAGAAGGCGCCTCAGCCGCGCAAGGCGCCGTCCCGCGGCCGCTACGTCGACGAATACGCGCGCCCGGCTTGCTAGCCGCGGCGCTTCATTCCAGCGCTTCCCGGATTTCCGCTTCCAGCGCCTCGCGTTCCGCTGCCGCCTGCAGGCGCGCTCCGCGGATCAGGAAGGTGTCCTCGACGCGCTCGCCGAGCGTGTCGATCTTCGCGGCATAGACGCTGACCCCATGGCGCATCAGCACGTCGGCCACGGCGAACAGCAGGCCGCCGCGGTCCGCGCAGGTGATCGACAACTGGTAGCCCTTGCCCTGCGCGTCGGCGTCCAGCTGCACCGTCGTCGGATAGGGATGATGGCGCTGGTGGCGCGACAGGCGGCCGCGCGGAACCGGCTGCAGCGGGCGCGCCGGCTCGAGGTCGCGCGCCAGCTCGTGCTCGACGAAGCTGAGGAAGTCGCGGTAATGAATGCCGCGATGCACCAGGTCCATGACCTGGAAGCTGTCGAGCGCATAGCCGTTGCCGGTCGTGTGGATCTTCGCCTCGAGAATCGTGTAGCGGATGCGGGCGAAGAAGCCGCAGATGCGCGCGAAGATGTCGGGACGGTCGGGCGCGTAGACCAGCACCTGGATCCCCTCGCCCGCCGGTGACAGCCGCGCCCGCACCACGGCGTCGCGGCCGTCGGTGCGGCGCCACAGCATGCGCGCCTGCCAGGCCATGTCGCGGGCATCGAAACGGATGAAATAGCGCTCGTCGAGATGCCGCCACAGCGCGTCGGCGGCGTCGGCCGGCAGGCCATAGAGGGCGAGGTTGATCCGGGCCTCGTCCTGCTTGGCGGCGATGTCGGATCGCGCCGCTTCGCCGCCGGCCAGACAGGCGCGTGCGGCGTGGTAGAGGTCTTCCAGCAGCTTGCCCTTCCAGGCGTTCCAGACCGTGGGGCTGGTGCCGCGGATGTCGGCGACGGTCAGCAGGTAGAGCGCGTCGAGCCGGCGCGCGTCGCCGACCCGCGCGGCGAAGGCGGCGATTACCTCGGGGTCGCTGATGTCCTCCTTCTGCGAGGTCCGCGACATCACCAGGTGCATCTCCACCAGCCACGCGACCAGCGCGCTGTCCGCCTTGTCGAGCCCGTGCCGGCGACAGAAGCGGCGTGCGTCAGCGGCGCCGAGTTCCGAATGGTCGCCGCCGCGGCCCTTGGCGATGTCGTGGAACAGCGCGGCGAGATACAGCAGCTCGGGCTTGTCGAATGCGGTGATGAGCCGGCTGGCGAGCGGGAATTCGTGGGCCAGTTCGGGGACCGTGAAGCGCCGCACGTTGCGCAGCACGGTGAGGATGTGCTCGTCGACCGTGTAGACGTGGAAGAGATCGTGCTGCATCTGCCCGACGATCCGTCCGAACGCCGGAATGTAGCGTCCGAGCAGGCCGTAGCGGTGCATCGCGCGCAGCGCCCGGGTGACGCCGGCCGGCTGGCGCAGCAGCGTCATGAACAGGCCGTGGTGCAGCGGGTTGGCGCGAAAGGCCGCATCGATGCGGGTGCTGCCGCGCCACAGCGCACGCAGCGTCGCCGGCTCGAAACCGGCGATCCCCGGGTGACGGGCGTACACGATGAACGCGCGCAGGAGCGCGTCGGGCTTGCGCTCGAACAGGTCCGCGGCGCGTGCCTCGAGCAGGTTGGCGCGCAGCTGGAAATCGGCGTCGATCGGCTGCGGCGGCGCGGCGACCGGAAACAGGCGCACGCGCAGCGACTGGATCAGGATGTCGTTGACGCGCTGGATCAGCTTGGCCGCCCGGTAATAGCCCTGCATCAGGCGTTCGCCCGGGCGGCGGTGGGGCGTCGCGGCGAGCCCGAGGCAGGCGGCGAGCTCGGTCTGATAGTCGAAGGCGAGGCGATCCTCGCGGCGTCCTGCCAGCAGGTGCAGGCGGATGCGCAGGGCCGACAGCGCGCGCTCCTCGCGGGCGATGCGGCGTGCCTCGGCGTGGGTGAGCAGGCCGGCGCGCGCGACGCCGCTCCAGCCGCCCTGGATGCCGCAGGCCTGCGCCAGCCAGTGGACCGTGTGCAGGTCGCGCAGACCGCCCGGGCTGTCCTTGAGGTTGGGCTCGAGCTTGTAGGCGCTGTCGTCGAAGCGCGCGTGGCGGGCCTGCTGCTCGGCGAGCTTGCCGTCGAAGAAGCGCTGCGCGTCGAAACGCGCCTGGAAGCGGCGACCGAAGGTGTCGAACAGGTCGAGTGCGCCCCACACCGGACGCGCTTCCAGCAGATTGGTCTCGACGGTCAGGTCGGCATCGGCCTCGGCGAGGCAGGCTTCGACGGTGCGCACGCTGTGGCCGATTTCCAGCCCGATGTCCCAGCAGGCCTGCACCCAGCGTTCGAGGGCGGCCTGCTCGTCGGGCGCCGGTTCGTGCGGCAGCAGCAGCAGCACGTCGACGTCGGAGCCGGGAAACAGCTCGCCGCGGCCGTAGCCGCCCACCGCCGCCAGGCAGGCGTGCGACGGCAGGCCAACGCGTCGCGACAGTTCGACGAGCACGTCGTCGACCAGCGCCGCGTGGCGGGTCAGATAGCGGGTGGCGTGTCTGTCGAGGAAAGCCGCCGCGAGGGCGGCGCGGCCGGACTTGAGCCGCTCGCGCAGGTCGGCGAACGGCGGGGCGCTCACGCCGCGTGGCGAATGCGGTCGGGGACGGCGGGCGTGCCGGCCGACACCGTCAGCACCTCGTAGCCGCTGTCGGTGACCAGCACGGTGTGCTCCCATTGCGCCGACAGGCTGCGGTCCTTGGTGACGATGGTCCAGCCGTCGGGCAACTGGCGGATGTCGCGCTTGCCGGCATTGACCATTGGCTCGATCGTGAAGGTCATGCCGGGCTCCAGCATGAGGCCGGTGCCGGGCTTGCCGTAGTGCAGCACCTGGGGATCCTCGTGGAAATTGCGGCCGATGCCGTGGCCGCAGAATTCGCGCACGATGCTGTATCCGTGATTCTCGGCGAAGCGCTGGATGGCGTGGCCGATGTCGCCGAGGCGCACGCCGGGCTTGACGTGGTCGATGCCGACCCACATCGCCTCATAGGTCACCTGAATCAGGCGCTTGGCCTGGATCGACGCCTCGCCGACGGCGAACATGCGGCTGGTGTCGCCGTGCCAGCCGTCCTTGATGACGGTGATGTCGAGGTTCACGATGTCGCCGTTCTTCAGCACCTTTTCGCCAGGCACGCCGTGACACACCTGGTTGTTGACCGAGGTGCAGATCGACTTCGGATACGGGACGTGGCCGTTCGGCGCGTAGTTGAGCGGGGCGGGGACGGTGCCCTGCACGTTCACCATGTATTCGTGGCAGAGGCGGTCGAGCTCGCCGGTGGTGACGCCGGGCTTGACGAAGGGGGTGATGTAGTCGAGCACTTCCGAGGCGAGGCGGCCCGCGACGCGCATGCCCTCGATTTCGGCGCCGGTTTTGATCGTGACGGTCATGTAGAGGCTGGGCGGGGAAACTAAAGCCGCATTCTAGCGCCGCCGCCCACGCCCGAAAAACCTTTTTCCCAGTGCGGCAAAAAGAACGGGATGCCTCGGGGCATCCCGTCCGTGCCACCGATGAGGCGCGATGTGCGGGTTCAGCGTCCGGGCGCGGATGCCCCTTCGCTGCGGGTCTGCTCGCGGGTTTCGGTGCGGATCTGCTCGCGGTTCTGGTTGCGCTGCGCGTCGCCCGCGTGTCCGGCGTCGCGCGTCTGCAGGCGTTTCTCGTCGCGGCTCTGGGTACGCGTTTCTTGCGGCTGCACGGCGCCGCTCATGGCGCCGTTGCCCATGCCCATGCCCATGCCCATGCCACCGCGTGCGTGGGCCGTGCCGCTGGCAAGCCCGGCCGCGAACAGAACCAGGGGGAGAAGTTTCAGTGCTTTCATCATTACACTCCTTGTCGATTGAAGTCAGCGCCCATGCCGCCCCGCGCCGCCGCCTGCACCGCCGCCTGCCGCTGCCGCCCCGCCGCCTGGCGCGGCGCCGCCGATCTCCATCTGGCGAAGCTCGTAGCCCGCGCCGTAGCGCAGGTGGGCCGGGGCGTTGCCGGGAAGCGGGGCGGGCGCGCGCAGGTTGCGCTGCACGGGGTCGGCGGCTGCATTGCCGCCCGGCGACGCAACGACGTCGGGGGGCAGGGACAGGTTCAGCGGGTGTGCCTGCGTGGCCTTCCCGTGGGCCTGGCGCGCCTCCGCCCAGCCCGGGGAGGCCAGGGCAAGGACCGAAGGAAGCAGGACCAGATTCAGGCGCGTCAGACTCATGTGCAGCTCGGTTGCGAAGGGGGCCGCGGGATTGCGGCCGATGTGCAGTATCGGCCGGGGATGTCACGGCCCCGTGTCGTGGCGGTGGCGCTCGGTGTCAGTGTGTGTCTGTTTGTGACAGGCGGGCGGCGATGCCCCTCTTCTGGAGTAGGATGAACGGCGTTCGGTTCGTCGGCCGCGCCACGGTGCGGGTGCGCCGCATCCCTCCGGAATATACGCGTGAACTCCACTGTCCGTCTGAATTTGCCCTCAACGCAGCCCCCCCAGCGCGCCGTGCGCCCGTCCGGACGAGGCGGCGCGTGACGGACAACGCTACCGCACGCGTCCTGGTGGTGGACGACGATCCCGGCCTGCGCAGCCTGCTCGAAGCCTATCTCGGCGACAGCGGCTTCGTCGTCGAGACCGCGCCGGATGGCGCCGCGATGTGGCAGCTCCTGCAGCACGGCATGCCCGACGCCATCGTGCTCGACCTGATGATGCCCGGCGAGGACGGCCTGACGCTGGCACGCCGCCTGCGCAGCGCGTCCAACGTGCCGATCCTCATGTTGTCGGCGCGCGGCGAGGAGGTCGACCGCGTGGTCGGGCTCGAAATGGGGGCCGACGACTACCTTGCCAAGCCCTTCAGTCCGCGGGAACTGCTTGCCCGCCTGCGCGCGCTGCTGCGGCGCAGCCAGGGCCCGCCCGAGGCGCTTCCGCAGCCCGGCATGCCCGTTTTCGGTCCCTTCCGCCTGGACCTCGCCTCGCATCGCCTGACCCGCGACGGCGCCGAGGTGAAGCTCTCGGGGGCCGAGTTCGCGCTGCTGCGCATCCTGGTCGAGCATCCCTTGCGCGTGCTGTCGCGCGACGTGCTGATCGACATGCTGAAGGGCTACGAGCGCGATCCCTTCGACCGCAGCGTCGATACGCGCGTCACCCGCCTGCGCCGCAAGATCGAGCCGAACCCCGGCGAGCCGGTCTACATCCGCACCGTGCGCGGCGAGGGCTACCTCTTCAATCCGCGCGGCGGCGAGGCGTGAGGCTGTCGTCGCGCCTGAGCCTCACGCAGCAGAATGCGCTGCTGCTGGTGGTGTTCTTCGTCGTGTTCGAGGCCCTGGTGGCCGCGGCGATCACCTATTTCCTGATGCTGCCGATGGCGCGCCGCTCGGCCGCCGACCTGGCCGGCCTGATGACGCTGTCGGCGCAGACCTGGAGCGAGTTGCCGCCCGTCACGCGTCCGGCCTTCGAATACGAACTGGCGCGTTCGCACGCGCTGGCGCTGCGCGCCGAGCCGCCGCGCGATCCGGCGCCGCCCTCCTGGCGGGAACCTTATCTGCGCTTCCTGGTGGCGTCGCTGAACGCGCGCACAGGGGGGCCGGTCGCCACCTCGCGCGAGGAAATCCGCGGCGAAGAGTGGTTCTGGGCTTCGCTGCCGGCAGGCGACGGCCGGCTTTCGGTCGGTTTTCCGCATGAGCGCATCGGCCCGCGGCCGATCCATGCGTTGCTCGCCTCGCTTGCCGCCAGCGTCGTGATGACGCTGCTCGCCGCATGGTGGCTCGCGCGCCGCGCCCTGCGGCCGCTCGAACGCCTGCAGCAGGCGGTGACCTCGCTCGGTCAGGGGCAGACGCCGGAGCGCCTGCCGGAGACCGGACCGCGCGAGATCGCGATCCTGAGCCGCCGCTTCAACGAAATGGCGAAGCAGGTCGAAGACCTGCTCGCTGCGCGCACCGTGCTGCTGGCGGGCGTGTCGCACGACCTGCGCACGCCGCTGGCGAGGCTGCGCCTCGCGGTCGAGATGCTGGTGAAGAAGCCGGGCGCGGAACTCGCGGCCCAGGTGGAGGGCGACATCGAGGCGATGGATCGCCTGATTGCCGACGTGCTGACGCTGGCGCGCGGCTTCGGCCACGAGCCGGCGCGGCACGTGGCACTGCCGGAGCTGCTGGCGGAACTGGTGGCGGCGACGCCGGGCGCGCGCGAGCGTGTCCGGATCGAGACCGCCGATCTGGCATTTGACGCCCCGGCCGGCGCCTTGCGCCGCATCCTCGGCAATCTGCTGGAAAACGCCCTGCGCTACGGCGACGGGCAGCCCGTGACCGTGCATGCCGAGGCCTCGGCCAACGGCATTCGCATCGGCATCCTCGACCGCGGCCCCGGCATCCCGGCGGCCGAGCGCGAGGCCGTATTCCGCCCGTTCTACCGGCTCGAGGGCTCGCGCAGCGCGAGCACCGGCGGCTCGGGCCTCGGCCTGGCGATCGTGCGCCAGCTGGCGGCCGCGCAGGGCTGGGAGGTCGGCCTGGAGGCGCGCCCCGGCGGCGGCCTGGCGGCGTGGCTGCGGATTCCCCTGCGGCCCGCCGGGGCGCCTTGAAATCAGGCCCTGTTCGAATTAGAATTGCCGGCTGTCCGAAATGGTTCGGACAAATTCGCACACCTGTCGTTAAAGGGTGGTCGCGGGGGCGGACAAGCCTTCCTTGCGGCTGCTGACGGGTGGAGGCTCAACCCTTTAGGAGATTCAAATGTCCGTCACCATGCGTCAAATGCTGGAGGCCGGTGTCCATTTCGGCCACCAGACCCGCTTCTGGAACCCCAAGATGGCTCCGTTCATCTTCGGCCATCGCAACAAGATCCACATCGTCAACCTGGAAAAGTCGCTGCCGATGTTCCAGGAGGCGCAGAAATTCGTGCGCCAGCTCGCCGCCAACAAGGGTACCGTGCTGTTCGTCGGCACCAAGCGTGCTGCGCGTGACATCGTGCGCGAGGAAGCCCAGCGCGCCGGCGTGCCCTTCGTCGACAACCGCTGGCTCGGCGGCATGCTGACCAACTACAAGACCGTCAAGCAGTCGATCAAGCGTCTGAACGACCTCGAGGCGCAGATCGCCGAACCCGGCCGCCTGTCGAAGAAGGAAATCCTCACCGTCCAGCGCGAAGTCGACAAGCTCAACCGCAGCCTCGGCGGTATCCGCGAAATGGGCGGCCTGCCCGACGCGCTGTTCATCATCGACGTCGGCTACCAGAAGGGCGCCGTGGTCGAGGCCAAGAAGCTGGGCATCCCGGTGATCGGCGTCGTCGACACCAACAACAGCCCCGACGGCGTGGACTATGTGATCCCCGGCAATGACGACTCCGCCCGCGCGATCCGCCTGTACGCCCGCGGCATGGCTGACGCCGTGCTCGAGGGCCGCGCCCAGGTGATCAGCGAGATCGTCGGCGGCGAGGAATTCGTCGAGGTGGAAGAAGAAGGCGGCGTCGCCGCCGAATAAGCGCGCAGCGCCGTGACAGCGCCGGGTGTGACGCCCAGCGAACGGATATGAGGAGGGGCATCGGCCCCTCTTTCTGTATTGGCTGAATTTAATCTGGGATAGGAGTACGAAATGGCTGAAATCACTGCAAGCATGGTCAAGGATCTGCGCGAGAAGACCGACGCGCCGATGATGGACTGCAAGAAGGCGCTGACCGAGGCGGGCGGCGACATGCAGAAGGCCGAGGAAATCCTGCGCGTGCGCTTCGGCAACAAGGCCGCCAAGAGCGCCGGCCGCGTGGCGGCCGAAGGCATCGTCACCATCGCGATTGCCGCCGACGGCAAGTCCGCCGCCATGGTCGAAGTGAACTGCGAGACCGATTTCGTGGCCAAGAACGACGACTTCATGGCGCTCTCCAATGCGCTCGCCGACATGGTGCTCAACCAGAACCCGGCCGACGTCGCCGCGCTGTCCGCGCTGCCCTACAAGGGCACTACCGTGGAAGCCTTCCGTACCGAGCTGGTCGGCAAGATCGGCGAGAACATGTCGGTGCGCCGCTTCTCGCGCCTCGCCGCCCAGGGCAAGTTCGCCAGCTACATCCACGGCGGCAAGATCGGCGTGCTGGTCGACGTGACGGGCGACGAAGGCGTGGCAAAGGACATCGCGATGCACATCGCCGCCGCCAAGCCGAAGTCGCTCGACGCCTCCGGCGTGTCGCAGGAACTCATCGATACCGAACGCCGCGTCGCGATCGAGAAGGCCAAGGAGGCCGGCAAGCCCGAAGCGATGCTGGAGAAGATCGCCGAAGGCACCGTGCAGAAGTTCCTCAAGGAAGTCACCCTGCTGTCGCAGCCCTTCGTCAAGGATGACAAGCAGACCGTCGAGCAGGTGCTGAAGTCGAAGGGCTCGCAGTGCCACGGCTTCATGATGTACGTGGTGGGCGAGGGCATCGAGAAGAAGGTGTCGGACTTCGCCGCCGAAGTCGCCGCGGCCGCCAAGGTCT
This sequence comes from Thiobacillus sp. SCUT-2, assembly GCF_035621355.1. NCBI lineage: Bacteria > Pseudomonadati > Pseudomonadota > Betaproteobacteria > Nitrosomonadales > Thiobacillaceae > Thiobacillus > Thiobacillus sedimenti. The sequence continues at coordinate 845,326 of NZ_CP141769.1, forward strand.
GATCCGCATGGCGCCGGTCCGACGCATCCTGCTGAAGCTGTCCGGCGAGGCCCTGATGGGGCCGGACGCCTTCGGCTACCATGCCGACACCCTGGCCGGTTTCGTCGCCCAGATCCGCGAAGTGACGGAGCTCGGGGTGCAGGTCGGCATCGTCGTCGGCGGCGGCAACCTGTTTCGGGGTGCCACCGGGGCGCTGTCGGGGATGAATCGCGCGACCGCCGACTCGATGGGCATGCTGGCGACGGTGATGAACGCGCTGGCGCTGAAGGATGCGCTGGTGCAGGCGGGGGTGCCGGCGCGGGTGCAAACCGCGGTCGCCATCGCCCACGTCGGCGAGGGCTTCGAGCGCGACGCCGCGGTGCGGGAACTCGAGGCCGGCAACGTCGTCATTTTCGGCGGCGGTACCGGCAATCCGTTCTTCACCACCGATACGGCCGCCGCGCTGCGTGCGGCCGAGATTGGCGCCGGACTGCTGCTGAAGGCGACCAAGGTCGACGGCGTCTACACCGCCGATCCGAAGAAGGACCCGAGTGCCAAGCGCTACGAGGCGCTCTCGTTCGACGAAGCGATCGCGAGGAACCTGGGCGTGCTCGACACCGCCGCCTTCGCCCTGTGCCGCGAACAGAACCTGTCGCTCGTCGTGTTCAACGTCTTCAAGCCCGGTGCGCTCAAGCGCGTCGTGATGGGCGAGGACGAGGGCACGCGGGTCAGCAACCATTGAGGAGTTGAGCATGGCTGAAACCACCATCGCCGAAGTCAAGCAGTCTGCCCAGCAGAAGATGGGCAAGACGCTGGACGCCCTGAAGAACGACCTCGCCAAGGTACGCACCGGCCGGGCGCACGCCGGCATCCTCGATCACGTGATGGTCGATTACTACGGCAACCCGACGCCGGTGCCGCAGGTCGCGAACGTCTCGCTGGTCGACAGCCGCACCCTCGGCGTGCAGCCGTATGAAAAGAACATGGTCGGCAAGATCGAGAAGGCGATCCGCGATTCCGACCTCGGCCTCAATCCGGCCGCGCACGGCGACGTCATCCGCGTGCCGATGCCGGCGCTGACCGAGGAGCGCCGCAAGGACCTGATCAAGGTCGTGCGCAACGAGGCCGAAGGGGCGCGCGTCGCGGTGCGCAACATCCGCCGCGACGCCAACGGCGCGCTGAAGGACATGGTCAAGGCCAAGACCGCGACCGAGGACGAGGAGCGCCGCACCCAGGACGAGGTGCAGAAGCTGACCGACAGGTTCATCGGCGAGATCGACAAGATGCTGGCCGACAAGGAAAAGGACCTGCTCGCCGTCTGAGCGGTCCGGCGAGCGTATCCGGCGTGTCTATCCGCACGAAGCAGGCGAAGCCGGCCGGCACCGAGGTGCCGCGGCACATCGCCATCATCATGGACGGCAACGGTCGTTGGGCGAAGCGCCGCTTCATGCCGCGCGTCGCCGGGCACCGCAAGGGGGTCGAGGCGTTGCGCGGGGTGATCCGCGCGTGCGCCGAGCGTGGCATCACCCATCTCACCGTGTTCGCGTTCAGTTCGGAAAACTGGCGCCGTCCGCAGGAGGAGGTGACGCTGCTGATGGAACTCTTCATGCGCGCGCTGGAGAACGAGGTCGCGAAGCTGCACGAAAACGGCATCCGCTTCCGCGTGATCGGGGATCTGTCGGGCTTTTCGGAGCGCATCCAGAACCTGATTCGGGACGCCGAGGCGCTGACGCGCGACAACACCCGCCTCACCTTCACCGTCGCGGCCAATTACGGCGGCCGCTGGGACATCGTGCAGGCGGTGAAGAAGCTGATGCTCTCCGGAGCGTCGCCCGGGTCGATCAACGAGGCGACGCTGGCCGAGCAGCTCAGCATGGCGGGCGAACCCGAACCGGATCTGTTCATTCGCACGGGGGGCGAGCAGCGCATCAGCAATTTCCTGCTGTGGCAGCTGACCTACACCGAACTCTATTTCACCGAGGCCTTGTGGCCCGATTTCGACGCGGCGGCGCTGGATAATGCGATCGCCTCCTACCGCACCCGCGAGCGCCGCTTCGGCCGCACCAGCGAGCAGGTGCAGGCGGCGTCGTGAGCGTTTCCGGTTCCCTCTGTCCATGACGCCGCTTCTTCGACGGATCAGCACGGCCCTGCTGCTGCTCGCGGTCTTCGTGCCGGCCGTGCTGTGGGCGCCGGCCTGGCTGTGGGCGGCGCTGATGGCGGCGGTGGTCGGCATGGCGGCGCACGAGTGGGCGAAGCTGAGCCATTTCCCGCCGGTGACGGCGACGGTCTACGCCGCGCTGCTGCCGCTGTGCGCGCTCGCGCTGCCGTTTGCGCTGGCGGCGGACTGGCCGCTGTTCCAGCGGTCGCTGATCGTGCTGGCGGTCGCTTTCTGGCTGCTCGTCGCGCCGCTCTGGCTGCTCGGCCGCTGGCAGGCGACGCATCCCTTCGTCCGCGCGCTGACCGGCGTCATGGTGCTGCTGCCCACCTGGGCGGCGCTGCTCTACCTGCAGGCACGCGGCCCCGCCGTGCTGCTCGGCGTGATGGCGGTGGTCTGGATTGCCGATACGGCCGCCTATTTCTCCGGGCGCCATTTCGGGCGACACAAGCTGGCGCCGCATATCAGCCCGGGCAAGACCTGGGAAGGCGTGGCCGGTGCGGCGGCCGCGCTCGCGCTCTACGCCATCGGCCTGAGCGTCGCGGCAGGACTGTCCCTCGTGCCCGTCATGCTGATCGTCGGCGGCCTGCTCTATCTGTCGGTGCTCGGCGATCTCTTCGAATCCTGGATCAAGCGGGTATCCGGCATGAAGGACAGCGGCGGCACGCTGCCGGGGCACGGCGGCGTGCTCGACCGCATCGACGCGCTGACGTCGACCCTGCCGATCGCCGCCGGCGTGCTGATGTGGCTGGAGCGGGCATGACGCCGCGCACGCTGACCATCCTCGGCGCCACCGGCACGATCGGCGTCAACACCCTCGACGTCGTGGCGCGCCATCCCGGGCGATTCCGGGTGTTCGCACTGACCGGGGCGACCCAGGTCGAGCGCATGCTCGAGCAGTGCCGCATGCATCGCCCGCGCTTCGCCGTGATGAGCGAGCCGGCCGCCGCTGCGGAATTGCGCGTTCGCGTGGGCGCTGCCGGGCTGGCGGTCGAGGTGCTCGAAGGGGCCGCCGCGCTGACCGAGGTGGCGACCGCGCCCGAGGTCGATACCGTGATGGCCGCGATCGTCGGTGCGGCGGGCCTTCCCGCCACGCTCGCCGCCGCGCAGGCCGGCAAGCGCATCCTGCTCGCCAACAAGGAAACCCTGGTCGTCTCCGGCCAGCTGTTCATGGACGCCGTCGCCGCCAGCGGCGCCGAGCTGCTGCCGATCGATTCGGAGCACAACGCGATCTTCCAGGCGCTGCCGCGCGACTTCGACGGCGACTTCCAGCGCGCCGGGATCAACGCATTGTGGCTCACGGCCTCGGGCGGACCGTTCCGCACCCTGTCGGCCGAGGCGATCGCCGCCGCCACCCCGGCACAGGCGGTCGCCCATCCCAACTGGGTGATGGGGAAGAAGATCTCGGTCGATTCCGCGAGCCTCATGAACAAGGGACTGGAGGTGATCGAGGCGCGCTGGCTGTTCAATGCACGCCCGGAGCAGATCAAGGTCGTGGTGCATCCGCAGAGCATCGTCCATTCGATGGTCGAATACGCCGACGGCTCGGTGATCGCGCAGATGGGCACCCCCGACATGCGCACGCCGATCGCCTACGCGCTCGGCTTCCCGGAGCGCATCGACGCCGGCGTATCGGCGCTCGAGCTGATGGGCAGGCAGCTCACCTTCGAGGCACCCGACACCGCGCGCTTTCCCTGCCTGCAGCTCGCGTTCGACGCCTTGGCCGCCGGCGGCAACGCCGCCGCCGTGCTGAATGCCGCCAACGAAGTCGCGGTCGCGCGCTTCCTCGACGGCGCCGCGTCCTTCGGCGCCATTGCGGCCAGCATCGCCCACGCGCTCGACGTGGTCGCGGGCGGCGCGGCCGCCACGCTCGACGACCTGCTCGAAGCGGACCGCCGCGCGCGCCGCGTGGCGGGCGAATACCTCGCGGGGCGTGCGTGAGCGTGCTGCACACGGTCGTCTGGTTCCTCGTCGCCATCGGCATCCTGGTGGTGGCGCACGAATTCGGGCATTACCTCGCCGCGCGCCTGGCCGGCGTGAAGGTGTTGCGCTTCTCGCTCGGTTTCGGCCGGCCGGTGTTCAGCCGTCGCCTCGGTCGCGACCGCACGGAGTGGGCCGTCGCCGCGCTGCCTTTCGGCGGCTACGTGAAGATGCTCGACGAGCGCGAGGGCGAGGTGCCCCCGGCGGAGGCGCATCGCAGCTTCAACCGCGCGAGCGTCTGGCGCCGCATCGGCATCGTCGTCGCAGGCCCCGTCGCCAATTTCCTGCTGGCCGTCGTGCTTTACTGGGCGCTCTTCCTGCACGGCATGCCGGCGATGAAGCCGCTCATCGGCGAGCCACCCGCCGGCAGTCCGGCGGCGCGCGCGGGGCTCGTCGCGGGCGACGAAATCCGGCGCGTCGATGGCGCCGACACGCCCTCGTTCCAGGATCTGCGTCTGGAACTGCTGCGCGCCGGCGTGGCGGGCGATGCGCTCACGCTGGAGCTCGCCGACGGGCGCCGCGTCCGGCTCGACGCGCCGCCGCTGGCGTCCGAGAATCTGGAACGGGACACGCTGCGCCCGCTGGGGATCGTTCCCTACACGCCGCAGATCGATCCGGTCATCGGCGAGGTGCTGCCCGACGGGGCGGCGGCGCGCGCCGGATTCAGGCGCGGCGACCGCCTCATCGCAGCTGACGGGGCGTTCGTGCCGGACTGGCAGGCGTGGGTCACGGTGGTGCGCGCCCACCCCTCGAAGCCCATGCGCATCGCCTACGAGCGCGACGGACAGCGGGGCGAATTGACCGTCGTGCCCGACACCGTCGAGGAAAAGGGCCAGCGCGTCGGCAAGATCGGCGCCGGCCCCGAGGTCGACGAAGCGATGATGGCGGGCCTCCCGACCGAAGTGCGCTACGGCCCCGTCGAGGCGCTCGTGCGCGGCGCCCAGAAGACCTGGGAGATGAGCGCATTCACGCTGGAGATGATGGGGCGGATGGTGATCGGCCAGATCTCCTGGCGCAACCTCTCGGGACCGCTCACCATCGCCGATTACGCGGGGCAGAGCGCGACCCTGGGATGGATCAGCTTCGTCGGCTTTCTCGCACTCGTCAGCGTGAGCCTGGGCGTGCTCAACCTGCTCCCGGTGCCGCTGTTGGACGGCGGACACCTCATGTATTATGTCGCCGAAGCTCTGACTGGCCGCCCCGTGTCGGAGCGCGCGATGGAAATCGGCAGCCGGATCGGCATGGCGCTGCTGCTGCTGCTCATGTCGTTTGCCCTGTTCAATGATCTGCAACGCCTGCTAGGCGGATGATAAGAACCATGACCCTGAACCGTTTGACGCTCGCCCTTGCCGCCGTCTTCGCCGCGCAGCCGGTGTTCGCTGCAGAGCCCTTCGTCGTCAAGGACATCCGGGTCGAGGGCATCCAGCGCACCGAGGCGGGCACGGTGTTCAGCTATCTCCCGGTCAAGGTCGGCGACACCATGACCGACGAGAAGACCGAGGCGGCGATCAAGGCGCTCTACGCCACCGGCTTTTTCAAGGATGTGCGGCTCGAGGCCCGCGACGGCGTGCTGATCGTCTCGGTCGCGGAGCGACCGTCGATCGCCAAGATCACGCTCAACGGCATCAAGGAATTCTCCCAGGACGACCTGAAAAAGGGCCTCAAGGAAACCGGTCTCGCCGAGGGCCGCGTGCTCGACCGCTCGCTGCTGGACAAGGCCGAGCAGGAACTGCGGCGGCAGTATTTCAACCGCGGCAAGTATGCGGTCCAGATCACGTCGACCCTCACGCCGCTGGAGCGCAACCGGGTCGCGGTGCAGTTCGACGTGGTCGAAGGCAAGAGCGCGAAGATCCGGCAGATCAACGTCGTCGGTAACCATGCGTTCAAGGAAAAGCAACTGCTGAAGGAGTTCAAGTCGACCACGCCCGGCTGGCTGACCTGGTACACGAAGACCGATCAGTATTCGAAGTCGCGCCTGGCCGGGGACATCGAGGCGCTGCGCTCGTTCTATCTCAACCGCGGCTACCTGGAATTCAACGTCGATTCCACGCAGGTGGAAATTTCACCCGACAAGCAGGACATCTACATCACGGTCAACGTCACCGAGGGGCCGCAATACAAGGTGTCGGACGTGAAGCTGGCGGGCCAGACCCTGGTGCCGGAAGCCGAGCTGAAGAAGCTCATCACGATCAAGCAGGGCGAGGTGTTCGCGCGCGACCGTCTCACCGAGACCACCAAGAAGATCGGCGACCGCCTCGGCAACGACGGCTACGCGTTCGCCAACGTCAATGCCGTGCCCGATCTCGACAAGGAGAAGCACACGGTCGCCTTCACCCTGTTCGTCGATCCGGGCCGCCGCGTCTACGTCCAGCGCGTCAACGTGACCGGCAACACCAAGACCCGCGACGAGGTCGTGCGCCGCGAAGTGCGCCAGATGGAAGGGGCCTATTACGACGCGGACAAGATCAACCTGTCGCGCGACCGGCTGAACCGACTGGGCTACTTCAACGAGGTGAACATCGAGACGCCCGCCGTCGAGGGCACCACCGACCAGGTCGATGTCAACATCAACGTCACCGAGAAGTCCACCGGCAGCGTGATGCTCGGCGCCGGCTTCTCGTCGTCCGAGGGACTCGTGCTGTCGGGTTCGATCTCGCAAAGCAACGTGTTCGGTACCGGCAACCGGCTGTCGGCGCAGATCAACTCGGGCAGCGTCAACAAGGTCTACGCGCTCTCGTACACGAACCCGTACTACACCATCGACGGGATCAGCCTCGGCTACGACGTGTATCGCCGCGACGTCGACGCGACCGCGCTCAACTCCGTCAGCCCCTACAAGACCTCGACCTACGGGGCGGGCGTGCGCTTCGGCCTGCCGGTCAGCGAGCGCGACTTCCTCTCGCTCGGCCTGACCTACGAGCAGACCTCGATCACGCTGACGAGCGCGAGCCCCTGGCCTTACCAGAACTTCTGCGGCAACGCCGTCGGATGCGACAACGACACGGTGCGCCTCGATACGGGCTGGTCGCGCGATACGCGCGACAGCTACCTGTTCCCCACCAAGGGCCTCCTGCAGCGCGTGGCGGCCGAAATCGGCACCCCGGCGGGCAGCCTGCAGTACTACAAGCTGACCTTCCAGCACCAGCAATACTTCCCGCTCAGCAAGCGCTTCACGCTGATGCTGAACGGCGAGGTCGGCTACGGGGAGGGCTACGGCAACAACACGAACCTGCCGTTCTACAAGAATTTCTACGCCGGCGGCAGCAGCTCGGTTCGCGGCTTCCGCAACGGCACGCTCGGGCCCAAGGACATCAACGGCGACGCACTCGGCGGCAACGAGCGCATCGTCGGTAACGCCGAGCTCTTCTTCCCGCTGCCGGGCGTCAAGGACGAGCAGTCGCTGCGCATGTCGGCGTTCTTCGATGCGGGTGCGACGTTCGGGCCGTTCGACGTGAATGGCCAATACGGGACCTTTGCCATCGGCGACCTGCGCTATTCGGCGGGCCTTGCGATCCTCTGGGTGTCGCCGCTCGGGCCGCTCAAGTTCAGCCTGGCCGAACCGCTCGCGAAGAAGTCGGGCGACAAGACCGAGATGTTTCAATTTACCCTGGGTACCGTGTTCTGACGGTAGGCCGTTACTGGAGTATTCATGATGACGTTCAAGCAGCTTGCAGTTCCCGTGATCCTCGCCGCGGCGTTCCTGGCGGCCCCCGTCCTGGCTGACACCAAGATCGGCTTCGTCAACACCGAACGGCTGCTGCGCGAGGCGCCGGTCTCGGTCGCGGCGCAGAAGAAGCTCGAGCGCGAATTCGCGGGGCGCGACCAGGAACTGCAGAAGATGGCGAAGCAGGCGCGCGACCTGCAGGCGCAGCTCGACAAGGACGGCGTGACCATGTCGGACAGCGAGCGCAAGTCGAAGGAGACCGCGCTGGCGAACCTCAACCGCGAACTGCAGCGCCAGGGCCGCGAGTTCCGCGAGGACCTGAACCTGCGCCGCAACGAAGAGCTCGGCGTGATCCAGGACAAGGCCCGCAAGGCGATCCAGGACATCGCCAAGGCCGAGAAATTCGACATCATCATCGAGCAGGCCGTCTACGTCGATCCCAAGAGCGACATCACCGACCGGGTGATGAAGGCCTTGGGCGGCAAGTAAGGTCGGCGCGGAAGCCAACCGTCCGATGGCCTCGACGCTGGCCGACCTGGCCGCGCGTTTTGGCGGGGAGTTGCTGGGCGACGGCAAGGTCGTGATTCGGCAGGTGGCGCCGCTCGAGCGTGCGCAGCCCGACGAGATCGGCTTCGTCTCGCAAGCCAGGTATCTGGCGCAGTTGGCGCACACGCGCGCCGCGGCAGTGATCCTGCCGCCGGACGCGCGCGACGCCACCGGCCTGCCGCGCATCCTGACGCCCAACCCGTATCTGTATTTCGCGCGCGTATCGGCGCTGCTGAATCCGCCCGCGCGGCCGCCGGCCGGCATCCATCCCGCGGCGACCGTGGCGCCCGATGCGGTGATCGCGGACGACGCCAGCATCGGCGCGGGTGCGGTGATCGGCAGTGGCGCGGCGATCGGCGCGCGCACCGTGATCGGTCCGAACTGCGTGGTGGGCGATCACGCCCGTATCGGCGCCGACTGCCTGCTGCACGCCAACGTCACCGTGTACCACCGCTGCGAGGTCGGCGCGCGGGCGATCCTCCACTCGGGATGCGTCATCGGCGCGGACGGCTTCGGCTTCGCGCCGAACGCGGGCGCGTGGGAAAAGATCCCGCAGATCGGACGCGTGCTGATCGGCGACGACGTCGAGGTCGGCGCGTGCACCACCATCGACCGCGGCGCGCTCGAGGACACGGTGATCGAGGCGGGCGTCAAGCTCGACAACCTGATCCAGGTCGCCCACAACGTCTCGATCGGCGCGCATACCGCGATCGCGGCCTGCACCGGCATCGCCGGCAGCGCGAAGATCGGGCGCCACTGCACGATCGGCGGCGCCGCGATGATCTTCGGCCACATCGAGATCGCCGATGGCACGCGCATCTCGACGAATACGCTGATCACCAAGTCGCTGCCCAGGGCGGGGACCTACACCTCGGCGTTGCCGTTTTCCGAGCACGAGGTCTGGCAGAAGAACGCGGTCCACATGCGCAACCTCGACAAGCTGGTGACCCGCGTCAAGGACCTGGAAAAGAAACTGAAAGAACTGGAATCGAAATCATGATCATGGACATCGAGCAGGTGATGCAGTATCTGCCGCACCGCTATCCCTTCCTGCTGATCGACAAGGTGATCGAGATGGAACTCGGCAAGTCCATCACCGCGATCAAGAACGTCACCATCAACGAGCCCTTCTTCAACGGCCACTTTCCCGGCGCGCCCGTGATGCCCGGCGTCCTGATCCTCGAGGCGATGGCGCAGGCGGCCGGCATCCTGTCGTTCAAGACCAAGAACTACACGCCCGAGCAGGTCGGCATCATCTACTTCGCCGGAATCGACGGCGCGCGCTTCAAGAAGCCGGTCAAGCCCGGCGACCAGCTGGTGCTCAAGGCCGAGATCGTGCGCGAGATGCGCGGCATCTGGAAATACACCGGGCGCGCCGAGGTCGACGGGGCGCTGGTCGCGGAAGCCGAGCTGATGGCGACCCTGCGCGACAAGTGACCATGGCACGGATCCACCCTACTGCGCTGGTCGCGACGGGCGCACGGCTGGCCGATGACGTCGAGATCGGCCCCTACAGCATCATCGGCGAGCACGTCGAGATCGGGGCCGGCACCACGGTGGGCGCCCATGCGGTCATTACGGGCCATACCACGATCGGCGCACGCAACCGCATCTTCCATTTCGTCTCGCTCGGCGAGGCGCCACAGGACAAGAAATACGCCGGCGAGCCGACGCGGCTGGAAATCGGCGACGACAACGTCATCCGCGAGTTCTGCACGTTCAACACGGGCACCGTGCAGGATCGCGGCGTCACCACGATCGGCAGCCACAACTGGATCATGGCCTACGTCCACATCGCGCACGACTGCGTGGTGGGCGATCGCACGATCTTTGCCAACAACGCCTCGCTGGCGGGGCATGCAGAAGTCGGCGACTGGGCGATCCTCGGCGGCTTCACGGGCGTGCACCAGTTCTGCAAGGTCGGCGCCCACGTCATGACCGGCATTTCCAGCGTGGTGTTCAAGGACATCCCGCCCTTCGTCATGGCGTCCGGCCAGCCCGCCGCGCCGCACGGTCTCAACAACGAAGGCCTCAGGCGGCGCGGATTTTCTGCCGAAGCGCTGGCGGCGCTGAAGCGCGCCTACAAGATCCTCTACCGCGAGGGCAACACGCTCGCCGAGGCGCAGGCCAGGCTCGCCCCCGAGGCGGAGCAGCACGCCGAGGTGCGGCAGCTGCTCGATTTCCTCGGGCGTGCCGAGCGCGGCATCATCCGGTGATCGACCTCGGAGTCGTTGCCGGCGAAGCGTCGGGCGATCTCCTCGGGGCGCATTTCGTCCAGGCGCTGAAACAGGGCCATCCGGAACTTCGGGCCGCCGGCATCGCCGGCCCGCGCCTTGTCGAGACCGGCGTCCGCGCCATCTATCCGAGCGACAAGCTGGCGGTCAACGGCTACGTCGAGGTGCTGCGCCACCTGCCCGAGCTGCTGTGGATCCGCTCGCGCATCGGCCGCTATTTCCTGCGCGAGCGGCCGCGCGTCTTCGTCGGCATCGACGCGCCGGATTTCAATTTCACGCTGGAGGCAAGGCTCAAGGCGGGCGACATCCCCACCGTGCATTTCGTCAGCCCGTCGATCTGGGCGTGGCGTCCCGAGCGCATCCACCGCATCCGGCAGGCGGTCTCGCACATGCTGGTGGTGTTTCCGTTCGAGGAAGCGATCTATCGCGACGCCGGCATTCCGGTCACCTATGTCGGCCACCCGCTTGCCGATGCGATTCCGCTCGAGCCGGACGTCGCGGGCGCCCGCGCGGCGCTGGGGGTGGCTGGCGGCCCGGTCGTCGCGCTGCTGCCGGGCAGCCGGCTGTCCGAAGTCGAACGGCATGCGCGCCTGATGCTCGATGCCGCGCGCCTCGTCCACGCGCGCTATCCCGATGCCCAATTCGTCCTGCCCGCGGCGAGCGAAGCGGCGGCTCGCCTCGTCGATCAGGCCCGGCGCGCGCTCGAGCTGCCGCTTCGGGTGCTGGCGGGACAATCGCACGCGGCGCTGGCTGCCTGCGACGTCGCGCTGGTCGCGTCCGGGACGGCCACGCTGGAGACCGCCCTGTTCAAGAAGCCGATGGTCATCACCTACCGCGTGCCCGCGCTCACCGCGCACCTGATGCGCAAGAAGGCGCTGCTGCCGTGGATCGGGCTGCCGAACATCCTGACGCACGAGTTCATCGTGCCGGAGCGGGTGCAGGAAGCCGCGACGCCGCAGAACCTCGCGGACGACGCGCTGGCCTGGCTCGACGACGCGACGCGCCGCGAGGCCGTCGCCGCGCGCTTCCGGGCCCTGCACGAATCGCTGCGCCGGGATGCCGGTCGCCGCATCGCCGAAGCGCTCGAACCCTATCTGGAGGCTGCGTGATGGCACGCCCATCCGTCGTACTCGAGGTCGGCCCGCTCGGCCTGTGCGGCGTCGACGAAGCCGGCCGCGGGCCGCTGGCCGGCCCGGTGATGGCGGCGGCCGTGATGCTCGACCCGGCGCGGCCGATCGACGGCCTGCGCGATTCGAAGAAGCTCTCCGCCGCAGCGCGCGAGCGGCTCGCCGACCTCATCCGCGAGCGGGCCGCCGCCTGGTGCGTCGCCGAGGCGAGCGTCGCCGAGATCGACGCGATGAACATCCTCAATGCGACGATGCTGGCGATGCAGCGCGCGGTCGCCGGTCTCGGGCGCGCGCCGGACGAGGTGCTCGTCGACGGCAATCGCTGCCCCAAGTGGGCGTGGCGGTCGCAGGCGGTGGTGAAGGGGGACGACAGGGTTGCGGCCATCGCCGCTGCCTCGATCCTCGCCAAGACCGCGCGCGACGCCTTCATGGGGCGCCTGCACGAGGCCTATCCCGTCTACGGCTTCGCGCAGCACATGGGCTACGGCACCGCCGTGCATCTCGACGCGTTGAAGGCGCACGGGGCGTGCCCGCAGCATCGCCGGAGCTTCGCGCCGGTGAAGCAGGTGCTCGACCAGGCTGTCCTGTTCTGAATCCGTCCTGAAAGGAAAATCCGTGAATCTGACTCTGCTTCTGCATGTGCTCGGTGTCGTCGTCTGGGTCGGCGGCATGTTCTTCGCCTACATGGCGCTGCGGCCGGTTGCGGCGAGCGTGCTCGAACCGCCGCAGCGGCTGACGCTGTGGGCGGGCGTCTTCGGCAGGTTCTTTCCGTGGGTCTGGGCCGCGGTCGCGCTGATTCTCGGCTCCGGCCTGCACATGCTGGCCAAGCTCGGCGGCATGGAAGCGCCGCACTACGCGCTGACGATGCTGGCGCTCGGCCTGGCCATGATGCTGATCTTCGCGCACGTGTTCTTCGCCCCGTACGGCCGGCTCAAGCGCGCGGTCGCCGGGCAGGACTGGAAGGCGGGCGGCGCCGCGCTGGGGCAGATCCGCAGTCTGATCGGCATCAATCTCAGCCTCGGCCTGCTGACGATCGCCGTGGTGTTCGTCGGACGCTGGCTGCTGCTGGCGAGCTAGCGTCCGGCTAGGGCTCGTCCTGCGCCGGCGCGGCCAGCAGCGCGCGCGCGGTCTCGCGGATGGCGTCGTGCCGCGCCGGGCATTGCAGTTCGGCGTGGAAGGCGCCGTCGCGATAGAGGTAGACCGCCGGCAGATGGAAGATGCCGAAGGCGCGTGCGACGCCCGTGGCTTCGCTGACGTCGACTTCGTAGAACGCGGAAGCCAGGTCGCCGAGCGCCTCGGGCAGCAGCCGCTTCCAGGCACGGCAGGCGCCGCAGCCGGGCGCGCTGAACAGCACCACGGCGATGCCGTCGCTGGCGGCAAGGCGCGCATGGAAGCTGCCCTCGGCGAGGCGCAGGAAGCCCGTCGGGGCAACCCGGTCGTCGCTGGTAGAATCGCGCTTTTCCTCGCGGCGGCCTGTCATGCTGTTTCTCGAACTTTTCGGCTTTCTGCTGCTCATCCTCGTGGCGGCGGAAATCTTTGTCAACGCGCTCGAACACCTCGGCGAGAAACTGAACATCTCGGAAGGCGTGACGGGCTCGCTGTTCGCGGCGATCGGTACCGCCATGCCGGAGACGCTGGTGCCGCTGCTGGCGATCTTCGCGGGCGGGAGCAGCGTGAAGACCAGCGAGGAAATCGGCGTCGGTGCGATTCTCGGCGCGCCGCTGATGCTGTCGACGCTGTCGCTGTCACTGATGGGGCTGGCGGTGCTGAAGCGGCGCGGCCTGCAGGGGCCTCTCGTGCCGGAAAGGACCGGCCTCAAGCGCGACCTCGACTTCTTCCTGATGGCCTTCCTGCTGGCGTTCGTCGCGATGTTCGTTCCCCACGGCGACGGCTGGGTGCGCGGCACGCTCGCCTTCGTCATGGTGATGATCTACTTCGTCTACGTGATGCTGACGCTGCGCGCGTCGAGCAAGCTCGTCGAGGAGGGGCACGGCACGGAGGCCGAGTCGCCGATGCTGCTGGCGCGCCTCGGGCTGCCGCAGAACCTGCTCGTCATCGTGATGCAGCTGGCGCTCGGGCTGGCGCTCCTGGTCGCCGGCGCCAAGGGCTTCATCCACGGGGTCGAGCAGGCCGCGCCGATCATCGGCATTTCCGCGCTGCTGCTGTCGCTGATGATCATCCCGATCGCCACCGAGCTGCCGGAGAAGGTGAATTCGATCCTGTGGATCCGCAAGCACAAGGATACGCTCGCCTTCGGCAACATCACGGGGGCGATGGTGTTCCAGGGCACGCTGCTGCCGGCGATCGGCATCTCGCTCACGCCCTGGGCGCCGCAGAAGGAAGTGCTGCTGGGCGTGCTGATCACGCTGGCCGCCGCGTTCTGGCTGCGCTGGGCGGCGCTGAGCGGCGGCCTGCGGGTGTGGCACCTGCTGGTCAACGGCGCCCTCTACGCGACCTACCTGACCGCGGTCCTGGCCTGAGGCCAACCGGGGCCCGCGCCGGCCGGCGGCTGCCGCGCTACGCAGGTTCGCGGTTTTCGCGCCGGAACGGACCTTCGAGCTCGTCGATGTAGTGTGTGATGGCGTCGGCTTCGCGTTCGACGAAGCGGTCGACCGCCGCGCGGAATTCGGGATTCTCCAGCCAGTGCCAGGAGTGCGTCGCGGTCGGAACGAGACCGCGCGCGAGCTTGTGCTCGCCCTGCGCGCCGCCCTCGAAGACCGCGAGCCCGTGCGCGATCGCGTATTCGATGCCCTGCTGGTAGCAGGTCTCGAAGTGCAGTCCGGGCAGATACTCGAGCGTGCCCCAGTGACGGCCGTAGAGCCGTTCGCCGTCCTTCATGCAGAAGGAGCAGGCGACCGGTTCGCCATGCTTCTCGGCCACGATCAGCAGCAGCTTGTCCGGCATCGTCTCCCGCAGCGTGGCGAAGAAGGCCCGATTGAGGTGCGGCTCGCTGCGGTGGCGGGCGTAGGTGTCGGCGTAGCAGCGATGGAAGAAATCCCAGTCGGCGTCGGTGCTGTCGCGCCCCTCGACCCAGCGGAACGTCACGCCCAGGCCCGCGAGCTTCTTCCTTTCCTGGCGGATCTTCTTGCGCTTGTCGTGCGTGAGCGCGGCGAGGAAGTCCTCGAAGCTGGCGTAGCCCCGGTTATGCCAGTGGAACTGGAAGCCGCTGCGATGCAGCAATGGGGTCGTCTGCAGCGCCGCATGATCGGGCTCGGCCGGGAACAGGACGTGGAAGGACGAGCAGCCGAGGTCGCGGGTGAGCTTGAGCCCCGCCTGGATCAGCATGCCGCGGTCGGCGTCGTTCCGCGCGAGGAGGCGCGGGCCGGGCACCGGCGAGAAGGGCACGCAACACACCAGCTTGGGATAGTAGTCGAGGCCATGGCGGCGGTAGGCGTCCGCCCATGCCCAGTCGAAAACGAATTCGCCCCAGGAGTGATGCTTGATGTAGAGCGGCATCGCGGCCGCGAGCCCGCCGTCGCGGAAGAGGGCGAGGTGCACGGGTTCCCAGCCGATGTCGGAGCCGACGCAGCCGGTGGATTCCAGCGCGGCGAGGAAGGCATGCTGCACGAAGGGCGACGGCCCGGCCAGCGCGTTCCAGGCGTCGGCCGGCAGCTCGGCCATGCGCGTCACGACGCGGACGACAGCTTCCGTCCCGGGAGGGTTTGCTTCAAAATGCACGTTTCGGCGAGCTTTCTTCAAGAACAATGAACCTGCACGAATACCAGGCCAAACAGATTCTTCGCACGGGCAACATTAGCACGCCGCGCGGCATCGCTGCGGCGAATGCCGAGGCGGCTGTCGAGGCCGCTCGCGAACTCGGCGGCGTGGCCTGGGTGGTGAAGGCGCAGATTCACGCCGGCGGCCGCGGCAAGGCCGGCGGCGTCAAGGTGGTGAAGTCGCTCGACGACGTGCGCGCGGTGGCTGCCTCGCTGCTGGGGCGCAAGCTCGTCACGCTCCAGAACGCGCCCGACGGCCAGCCCGTCAACGAGGTGCTGGTCGAGGAAACGCTCCCCATCGCGCGCGAGTTGTATCTTTCGCTGCTGGTCGACCGCGAGACCGAGCGCGTCGCCTTCGTCGCCTCCGCCGCCGGCGGCATGGACATCGAGGAGGTCGCCCACGCCACGCCGGAGAAGGTGCTGACCGAGACCTGCGATCCGCTGCTCGGCGTGCAGGACTACCAGTGCCGCGCGCTCGCCTTCGCGCTGGACCTGAAGGGCGACGCGTTCAAGGACTTCTGCCGCCTGCTGCCGCAGCTCTACCGCGTGTTCGTCGCCAACGATCTCTCGCTGCTCGAAATCAATCCGCTGGTCGTGACCGCCGACAACCGCGTGCTGCCGCTCGATTGCAAGATGAGCGTCGACGACAACGCGCTGTATCGCCGGAAGAGCCTGGCCGAACTGCGCGATGACAGCCAGGTCGACGCCAAGGAAGCGGCGGCCAACGCGGCGAACGTCAACTACGTCGCGCTCACCGGCAACATCGGCTGCATGGTCAACGGCGCCGGCCTCGCGATGGCGACGATGGACCTGATCCAGCTGGAGGGTGGCGCGCCCGCGAACTTTCTCGACGTCGGCGGCGGCGCCACGCCGGAGACGGTGGCACAGGGCTTCAAGATCATCCTGCTCGATCCCAACGTCAAGGCGGTGCTGATCAACATCTTCGGCGGCATCGTGCGCTGCGACGTCATCGCCGAAGGCATCATCCAGGCGGTCAAGGAGGTCGACGTGAAAGTCCCGGTGGTGGTGCGACTGGAGGGGACCAACGCTGAACTGGGGCGCAAACTGCTGGCCGAATCGGGGCTGGCGATCCTGGCGGCCGAAAGTCTGACCCAGGCCGCCAGGCTTGCAGTGGAGCGCGCACAATGAGCATCCTCGTCAACAAAGATACGAAAGTCATCTGCCAGGGCTTCACCGGCAAGCAGGGCACGTTCCATTCCGAGCAGGCGATCGCCTACGGCACCAGGATGGTCGGTGGCGTGACGCCGGGCAAGGGCGGGCAGACGCATCTGAACCTGCCCGTCTTCAATACCGTGCGCGACGCGGTGCGCGAAACCGGCGCACAGGCCACGATGATCTACGTGCCGGCCGCGTTCGCCGCCGACTCGATCCTCGAAGCGGCCGACGCCGGCATCGAAGTCATCGTCTGCATCACCGAGGGCATCCCGGTGCTCGACATGCTCAACGTGAAAGCCGCGCTGCGGGCCAACGGCGCCAAGCTGATCGGCCCGAATTGTCCTGGAGTGATCACCTCGGGCGAGTGCAAGATCGGCATCATGCCGGGCGTCATCCACCAGAAGGGCAAGGTCGGCATCGTCTCGCGCTCCGGCACGCTGACCTACGAGGCGGTGCACCAGACCACGCAGCTCGGGCTGGGGCAGTCGACCTGCGTCGGCATCGGTGGCGACCCGATCAAGGGCCTGGACTTCATCGACTGCCTCGAGATGTTCGAGGCCGACCCCCAGACCGAGGCGGTGATCCTGGTCGGCGAGATCGGCGGCAGCCGCGAGGAAGAGGCCGCCGAGTTCATCCGCGCCCACA
Source organism: Thiobacillus sp. SCUT-2 (assembly GCF_035621355.1). Lineage (NCBI taxonomy): Bacteria > Pseudomonadati > Pseudomonadota > Betaproteobacteria > Nitrosomonadales > Thiobacillaceae > Thiobacillus > Thiobacillus sedimenti. The sequence goes on from NZ_CP141769.1 coordinate 862,548, forward strand.
TGAAGAAGCCGGTTGCCGCCTACATCGCCGGGCGCACCGCCCCCAAGGGCAAGCGCATGGGCCACGCCGGCGCGATCATCGCGGGCGGCGCGGGCACGGCCGATGCCAAGATCCGTGCGCTCGAAGGCGCCGGCGTCGTCGTTGCGCAGAGCCCCGCGGGACTGGGCGAGGCCGTGCAGCGCGCGCTGGGTGCCCGCTAAGGGCGCAGGATGAAGCTCGGCGTCGCGCAGCTCAATCTTGTGGTCGGCGATATCGCCGGCAACACCGCGCGTCTGCTCGCGGCGGCGCGCGACGCCCACGCGGCGGGGGCCGCGCTGCTGCTGACGCCGGAGATGTCGGTGTGCGGCTACCCGGCCGAGGATCTGGTGCTGCGGCGCGATTTCACCGCCGCGTGCGATGCGGCGGTGCGCCAGCTGGCGGCAGAGGCGCCTGCCGAACTGGCGCTCGTCGTCGGCCTTCCCGAGCGCAGCGAAGACGGCCTGTTCAATGCGGCGGCCCTGCTGCGCGGCGGCCGGATCGAGGCGGTCTACCGCAAGCGCCACCTGCCCAACCATTCCGTGTTCGACGAGCAGCGCGTGTTCGACAGTGGCGACGCGCCCTGCGTGTTCGACTGCGGCGGCGTGAGGTTCGGCCTCAACATCTGCGGCGACATCTGGGAGCCCGGCCCGGCGACGCGCGCCATGGAGGCGGGCGCCGACTGGCTGCTGGTACCCAACGCCTCGCCCTACCACCTCAACAAGGAACGCGATCGCTACGCCGTGGCACGCTCGCGCCAGGTCGAGACCGGCCTGCCGATCGTCTACGCGAACCTGGTCGGCGGACAGGACGAACTCGTGTTCGACGGCGCCTCCTTCGTCCTCGATGCCGAGGGCGAAATCGCCGCGCAGTGCCCGGCCTGGGAGGAGGGGCTGTTCTATTTCGACATCGAGGGCGGGCGCTGCGCGGGGCCACGCGCGACGCTGCCCGGCGAGGATGCCGCGGTCTACGATGCGCTGGTGCTCGCGGTGCGCGATTATGTCGGCAAGAACGGCTTCAACGGCGTGCACCTCGGCCTGTCTGGCGGCATCGATTCCGCGCTGACGCTGGCGATCGCCGCCGACGCGATCGGGCCGGAGCGGGTGCACGCGGTGATGATGCCGTCCGACTATACCGCCTCGATCAGCGTCGAGGACTCGCGCGACATGGTGAAGCGTCTGGGCGTGAAGTATTCCGAGATCGCGATCCGCCCCATCTACGACGCCTTCGTCGGCCAGTTGGCCGGCGAATTCGCCGGCCGCGCCGCCGACACCACCGAGGAGAACCTGCAGGCGCGTACGCGCGGCACGCTCCTGATGGCGCTGTCCAACAAGTTCGGCACGCTGGTGCTGACGACCGGCAACAAGAGCGAGATGGGCACCGGCTACGCGACGCTGTATGGCGACATGGCGGGTGGCTTCGCCGTGCTGAAGGATGTCGCGAAGACGCGTGTCTATCGGCTGGCGAACCATCGCAATGGCCGTTCCGCGGTCATTCCGCAGCGCATCATCGACCGTCCGCCGTCGGCCGAGCTGCGTCCGGACCAGAAGGACCAGGACAGCCTGCCGCCCTACGACGTGCTCGACGCGATCATGGCGGCCTACGTCGAGCGCGATCTTTCCGTCGCCGACATCGTCGCGGCGGGCCATGACGCGGCGACCGTGAAGAAGGTGATCCGCATGGTCGACCTCGCCGAATACAAGCGCCGTCAGGCGCCGCCCGGCCCGCGCATCACCCCGCGCAATTTCGGCAAGGACCGGCGCTACCCGATCACCTCGAAATACCGACCCGACCTCGCCTGACCGAACGACATGCTTCAGGATTGCGCCCTGCGGGCTCGCCCTCTCCCCAACCCGCTCCCACAAGCGGGCGAGGGGGCGAACGCAATGCCCAAACCGATCCACCCGCTCCCCAACCCTCTCCCGCTTGCGGGCGAGGGGGCGAACGCAATGCCCAAACCGATCCGCCCGCTCCCCAACCCTCTCCCACTTGCGGGAGAGGGAGCGAACGCAATGCCCAAAGCGATCCGCCCTCTCCCCAACCCTCTCCCGCTTGCGGGAGAGGGAGCGAACGTAATGCCCAAACCGATTAATGGAGACCTGCCATGAAGAAGATTGAAGCCATCATCAAGCCGTTCAAGCTCGACGAGGTGCGCGAAGCGCTGTCGGAAATCGGCGTGACCGGCCTGACCGTGACCGAGGTCAAGGGCTTCGGCCGCCAGAAGGGCCACACCGAGCTCTACCGCGGCGCCGAGTACGTGGTGGATTTCCTGCCCAAGGTGAAGCTGGAAGTCGTGGTGGAGGACGCCTTGCTGGAGCGCGCGATGGAGGCGATCACCCATGCCGCGCGGACCGGCAAGATCGGCGACGGCAAGATTTTCGTGACGGCGGTGGAGCAGGTGGTGCGGATCCGCACCGGCGAGTCGGGCGAAGCGGCCGTCTGACGACGCGCGCGGGGGGATGTCCCCTGCGCTCAGGCGCGCCCTACCAGAAGCGGTACCACGCCTTTTCCTTGACGCTGACGCCCTTGAGATACGTGCTGTTGGGATAATTCAGCTCGAGCACCCGTTTCGCATCGTCGCGCGGCGTGGTCAGATGCAGGTTGTCGTAGGCCACCACCATGATGCCGAGCGCTTCTTCCACCGCCGGGGCTTCCGGGTAATCGGTCAACACCGTCTTGGCGCGGTTGGCTGCAGCCACCCAGGCCTTGCGCTTCAGGTAGTAGCGCGCGACGTGCACTTCGTTGCCGGCCAGCGCGTTGACCAGATACTTCATGCGGGCGGTGGCATCGTCCGCGTACTTGCTGTTGGGGAAGCGCGTCACCAGTTCCTTGAACGCGAGGAAGGCCTCGCGTGCGGCCTTCGGGTCGCGCTCGCTCATGTCCTGATCGACCAGGCCGCCCAGCAGCCCGAGATCGTCGTTAAAATTCGCCAGGCCCTTCAGATAGTACGCATAATCGACGTTAGGGTGATTAGGGTGCAGCTTGATGAAGCGGTCGCACGCGGCCACGGCGGAGATGGGCTCGTTGTCCTTGTAATAGGCATAGGCCACTTCCAGCTGTGCCTGCTGCGCATAGCGCCCGAAGGGATAGCGCGATTCCAGCGTCTCGAACAGCTTGACGGCGCGCTCGTAGTTGCCTTCGTTCAGGTTGTCCTTGGCTTCGGAATAGAGGCGCTGCGCCGACCAGCCGGCGGTTTCATCCTTGACCTCGGGCAACAGGCCGCAGCCGCCGAGGCTCAGCGCCGCGGCGAGCAGCACGCCGCCGAGCGCCCGATTGTATGCAGTGAAACCGGATAGACGTTGCTTAAGCATGGGAAAACACACGGAAAATTTGTCGGACGATTATAAGGGAAATAGCGAGGGCGGCGTCCGCGAACTCGTAATCCCGGACGCGCAGGGCGGACAGCGCCTCGACCAGGCGCTGTCCGCCCTGCTGCCGGAATTCTCGCGCAACCGCATCCAGAACTGGATCCGCGCGCGCCGGATCTCGGTCGACGAGGCCTGGGGCACGACCCGGATGAAAGTCAGCGGCGGCGAAGCGGTGCGCGTCGAGATCGAACCCGATGCGACGGCCACGCCCGACGCGCCCGAGGCGATTCCGCTCGACGTGGTGTTCGAGGATCCGGTGCTGCTCGTGATCAACAAGCCGGTCGGGCTGGTGGTCCATCCCGGCAGCGGCAATCCGCGCGGCACGCTGCTCAACGCGCTGCTGCACCGCGTGCCGCAGGTGGCCGAGCTGCCGCGCGCCGGCATCGTGCACCGCCTCGACAAGGACACCTCGGGGCTGCTCGTCGTCGCCAAGACGCTTACGGCGCACACCGACCTGGTGCGCCAGCTGCAGGCCCGCACGGTCAAGCGTGAATACCTCGCCCTGGTGTACGGCGAGATCGACCGCGCCGGCACCGTCGATGCGCCGCTGGCGCGCGACCCGCACAACCGCACCAAGCGCACCGTGCACAGCATGGGCAAGGAGGCGGTGACGCACTACGACGTGGTCGAGCGCTTTCCGGGGGTGACGCTGCTGCGCTGCAACCTCGAAACCGGCCGTACCCACCAGATCCGCGTCCACATGCAGCACATCGGGCATCCGCTGGTGGGCGAGCAGGTCTACGCCGCAAGCCGCCGCAGCCATGTCAAGATCCCGTTCCCGCGCCAGGCGCTCCACGCGGCGAAGCTCGGCCTCGTCCACCCGGTGACGCACGAGCCGATGCAGTGGGAGTGCCCGCTGCCGCCCGATTTCGCCTCGCTCGTGCAGGCGCTGCGCGACAACACGGTGTGGGGCAAGTGATCCGGTGATTCGTCCCGACTGGCCTGCACCGGCAAACGTCCGAAGCCTGATGACGACCCGCGCCGGCGGCGTGAGCGGTGCGCCCTGGGACAGTTTCAATCTCGGCGACCACGTCGGCGACGATTCGGCCCACGTTGCCGCCAACCGTGCGCGCCTGCGCCGCGACCTGCCCGGCGAGCCCGGCTGGCTCAGGCAGGTGCACAGCGCGCGGGTCGTCCGGCTCGGTGACGCGCCGAACCCGGAAGCCGACGCGGCGTTCACCCGCGAACGCGGGCGGGTGTGCGCCGTGCTGACCGCCGACTGCCTGCCCGTTCTGTTCTGCGACCGCGCGGGCAGCGTCGTCGCCGCCGCGCACGCCGGCTGGCGAGGCCTGGTGGGCGGCGTGCTGGAGGCCACGGTGGCAGCGATGCAGGTACCGCCGGGCGAGATCATCGCCTGGATGGGCGCCGCCATCGGCCCGCAGGCCTTCGAGGTGGGCGACGACGTGCGCGACGCCTTCGTCACCCAGCACGCCGCCGCCGCGGAGGCCTTCGCGCCGCACGCGACGCCGGGCAAGTGGCTCGCCGACATTTACCGGCTTGCGCGCCTGCGTCTCGGCGCGGTCGGCGTGCAGGCCGTGCACGGCGGGGGGCGCTGCACCTTCAGCGAGGCGGACAACTTTTTCTCCTATCGCCGCGACGGCGTGACCGGACGCATGGCCGCGCTCGTCTGGCTCGCCTAGACCCATCGCACGTCAATCGTCCTTCCCGGCCTGCCCATCGCCGCGGGTGAGGGCGCTGGATGCGGCCTCCGGTTTTTGCGGAATGCGGATAAAGACGATTAAGATATCGTCTTTATCCGTAATGTGGCGGGGTGCGATGAGCAGCAACTACGACGATCTGCAGCAGAGCTACGGCCGCTGCCTGCGCGAAAAGAATTTCATCGCGCGCTTCTACGAGATCTTTCTGGACAGCCATCCGGCCATTGCGCCGATGTTCGCCGCGACGGATTTTCAGAAGCAGCGCATGGCGCTGCGCCGCGGCATCAGCGCGGCGATCTCGCACGCGGGCGGCAGCTCGCTGAGCAAGCGCACCGTCGACCGGATGGCCGACGTGCATTCCCGCACGGGCCACGCGCCCGTGCTGCCCGAACTGTATCCCTACTGGGTGGACAGCCTGGTGCAGGCGGTGGGCGAAGTCGACCCGGAGGCGACGCCGCAGCTGCTCGAGCGCTGGCGCGAGGGCATGTCGGTCGTCACCGACGCCTTCATCCGGCGCTACTGAGCCGCGCCGTCGGCTGGCCCCCGCCGAGACGGCCTACTCCAGCCATTTCTGCATGAACTGCGCTGCACCCAGCGCCGGGTCGAGCCGGTAGTCGTCGAATCCCAGCCGCTCGTAGAGCCGGCGCGCGGCGCGGTTGCCGGCAAGCACTTCCAGCGTCAGCTTGCAGGCCCCGCGTTCCCGCGCGATGGCCTCGACCTCGGCGAACATCTGCGCCGCGATGCCGCGCCCGCGATGGCTGGCGCGCACGACCACGTCGTGCACGTTGACGAGCGGCCGGCAGGCGAAGGTCGAGAAGCCCTCGATCGCGTTGACCAGGCCGACCGGCATCGCGCCGTCGAACGCGAGCACGCTGAAGATGAACGGGCGTGCGGCTAGCGCGCTGACCAGACTCGCACGCACGGCGTCGGCGAGCGGCGCGCCGCCGCCCGTCGGATCGCGCGCGTAGGCATCCAGCAGGTCGACCAGTGCGGCGGCGTCGGCAGGGTCGTCGTAGCGGGCGCGGCGGACGACGATCATGCCGCGTCGATGCGCATCGACAGGTCGACCGCGCGGATGTGCTTGGTGAGGCCGCCGACCGAGATGCGGTCGACGCTCGTCTCCGCGTAGGCGCGCACGGTCTCCAGCGTGATGTTGCCCGAGGCTTCCAGCTCGGCGCGGCCGGCCGTCAGCGCGACCGCCTCGCGCATCCGGGCCGGCGTGAAATTGTCGAGCAGCACCAGCCGGGCGCCGGCGGCGAGGGCCTCGTGCAGCTGGTCGAGCGTCTCCACCTCGATCTGCACGCTGGCCTTGCCGGCGGCCAGTTCGAACGCCGCCTGCAGCGCCGGGCCGATGCCGCCGGCCGCGGCGATGTGGTTTTCCTTGATGAGGATGCCGTCGTAGAGGCCCATGCGCTGGTTGCGCCCGCCGCCGACGCGCACCGCGTATTTCTCGGCGATGCGCAGGCCGGGCAGCGTCTTGCGGGTGTCGTAGATCGCCGCGCGCGTGCCGCGCACGGCCTCGACGTAGGGGCGCGTCGCGGTGGCGACGGCCGACAGCGTCTGCAGGAAATTCAGCGCGGGCCGCTCGGCGGTGAGCAGGGCGCGTGCGTTGCCGCTGATCTCCAGCAGCACGTCGCCGGCGGCGACGGCGTCGCCCTCGCTGACGCGCCAGTCGATCGCGCAGCCGAGATCGAGCGCCCTGAAGCAGGCGTCGAACCATGGCCGGCCGGCGATCACGGCGGCCTCGCGGGTCACCACCCGCGCGCGGGCGGTCTGCGTCGGCGGGATCAGTAGGGCGGTCAGGTCGCCGCTGCCGACGTCCTCGGCCAGCGCCCGGTTGACATCGATTTCGACGGCGGAAGTGAGCAAATCGGACATGGCGGGCCTGAATTCGGACAAGACGGGTTGAAATCGGCGGAATCGCCTCTACTTGGGTGGCATTGAATATACCGCAGAGGGTTCCCATGCGCTTCGACAAGCTCACCACCCAGTTCCAGCAGGCCTTCGCCGACGCCCAGAGCCTCGCGGTCGGCGGCGATCACGCCTATATCGAGCCGCAGCACCTGCTGCTGGCGCTCCTGAACCAGGAAGGTGGCGGCGCCGCGGCGATCCTGTCGCGCGCCGGCGTCCAGGTGCCGGCGCTGAAGGCCTCGCTGACCCAGGCCCTGGGCCGTCTGCCCAAGGTCGAGGGCCAGGGCGGCGAGGTGAGCATTTCGCGCGACCTCAACAACCTGCTGAATCTCACCGACAAGGACGCGATGAAGCGCGGCGACGCCTACATCGCGTCCGAGCTGTTCCTGCTCGCCGCGCTCGACGACAAGGGCGAGACCGGGCGGCTGATGAAGCAGCACGGCGCGCAGAAGGCCGCGCTCGAGTCAGCGATCGCCGCCGTGCGCGGCGGCGAGGGCGTGAGCTCGCAGGAGGCCGAAGGCCAGCGCGAGGCGCTGAAGAAGTACACGCTCGACCTGACCGAGCGCGCCCGCGACGGCAAGCTCGACCCGGTGATCGGCCGCGACGACGAGATCCGCCGCGCGATCCAGATCCTGCAGCGGCGCACCAAGAACAACCCGGTGCTGATCGGCGAGCCGGGCGTCGGCAAGACCGCGATCGTCGAGGGGCTCGCGCAGCGCATCGTCAACGACGAGGTGCCGGAGACGCTCAAGGGCAAGTCGGTACTGGTGCTCGACCTCGCCGCGCTGCTCGCCGGCGCCAAGTACCGCGGCGAATTCGAGGAGCGCCTGAAGGCGGTGCTGAAGGAGCTGGCGATGGATGCGGGGCGCTACATCGTGTTCCTCGACGAGATCCATACGCTCGTCGGCGCCGGCAAGGCCGAAGGCGCGATCGACGCCGGCAACATGCTGAAGCCGGCGCTGGCCAGGGGTGAATTGCATCTCATCGGCGCGACCACGCTCGACGAATACCGCAAGTACATCGAGAAGGACGCCGCGCTCGAGCGCCGCTTCCAGAAGGTGCTGGTCGACGAGCCGAGCGTCGAGTCGACGATCGCGATCCTGCGCGGGCTGCAGGAAAAGTACGAGCTGCACCACGGCGTCGACATCACCGACCCGGCGATCGTCGCTGCCGCGGAATTGAGCCATCGCTACATCACCGACCGCTTCCTGCCGGACAAGGCGATCGACCTGATCGACGAGGCGGCGGCGCGCATCAAGATGGAGATCGACTCCAAGCCGGAGTCGATGGACAAGCTCGACCGCCGCATCATCCAGCTGAAGATCGAGCGCGAGGCGGTGAAGAAGGAACGCGACGAAGCCTCGAAAAAGCGTCTGACCCTGCTGGAAGACGAGATCGAGAAACTCGGTCGCGAATACGCCGACCTGGAGGAAATCTGGAAGGCCGAGAAGGCCCAGGTGCAGGGCAGCGCGCACATCAAGGAGGAAATCGACAAGCTGCGCGGCGAAATGGTCGACCTGCAGCGCCAGGGCAAGCTCGACAAGGTCGCCGAGATCCAGTACGGCCAGCTGCCGCAGCTGGAGGCGCAGTTGAAGAGCGCCGAAGCCGCCGGCGCGAAGCCGGCGTTCAAGCTGCTGCGCACGCAAGTGGGTGCGGAAGAGATCGCCGAGGTGGTCTCGCGCGCGACCGGCATCCCGGTCTCCAAGATGCTGCAGGGCGAGCGCGACAAGCTGCTGCACATGGAAGACAAGCTGCACGCGCGCGTCGTCGGCCAGGACGAGGCGGTGAGCGTGGTGTCGGATGCGATCCGCCGTTCGCGCGCGGGCCTGTCGGATCCCAACCGGCCGCTCGGCTCCTTCCTTTTCCTGGGGCCCACGGGCGTCGGCAAGACCGAGCTGTGCAAGACGCTGGCCGAATACCTGTTCGACTCCGCCGACCACATGATCCGCATCGACATGAGCGAGTTCATGGAGAAGCATTCGGTCGCGCGCCTGATCGGCGCGCCCCCGGGATACGTCGGCTACGAGGAGGGCGGCTACCTGACCGAGGCGGTGCGCCGCAAGCCGTACAGCGTCATCCTGATGGACGAGGTCGAGAAGGCGCACCCGGACGTGTTCAACGTGCTGCTGCAGGTGCTCGACGACGGGCGGCTGACCGACGGCCAGGGCCGCACGGTCGATTTCCGCAACACCGTGATCGTGATGACGTCCAATCTCGGTTCGCAGATGATCCAGTCGATGGCCGGCGACGACTACCAGGTCGTCAAGCTCGCGGTGCTGGGCGAGGTGAAGTCCTACTTCCGTCCCGAGTTCATCAACCGCATCGACGAGGTGGTCGTGTTCCACGCGCTCGGCGAGGCGCATATCGCGAGCATCGCGAAGATCCAGCTGAAGGGCCTGGAAGCGCGGCTGGCGCAGATGGACATGAGGCTCGAGGTCACGGACGCCGCGCTCGCCGAAATCGCCAGGGCCGGCTTCGACCCGGTCTACGGCGCGCGGCCGCTCAAGCGCGCGATCCAGGGCCAGCTGGAAAACGCGCTGGCGAAGGAGATCCTGGCCGGGCATTTCGCGCCGAAGGACACGATTCGCGTGGATGCGCGGGGCGGTGTCTTCAGCTTCGAGAAGGGCACGCCGGCGCAAGGCTGATCCGCTCGCCCGGCGCGGCAAAAGGGGGCGCATGCGCCCCCTTCGCTTTTCCAGTGACCGGGCGCGGCACCGCTGCGCCGTCGGCCGGGATGGTGATAGGCTGATGCTTTCCGACGCGTCGCCCGCTCGTCCCGCCATGCTTCCTCAGCCGTCCGCAAACTGGCTCCTCGTCACCCATCTGGGGGCGGCCGGTATCGTCCTGCCGCTGCTCGCGACGATCGCCGTCGCGCTGCGGCTGGCAGGCCAGCGGCCGGCCCTGCGGGCCTGGGTCCTGGCGATGGCGGCCGGCGTTACCGTCGTGCTGGCGACCAAGGTCGCGTTCATCGGCTGGGGATGGGGCAGTGCCGCGCTCGACTTCACGGGGATCAGCGGCCACACCATGCTCGCCGCCTCGGTCTTCCCGCTTTGGCTGGGCTGGCTGCTGGCCGGGCCGGGCCGACGCGCCAGCCCGTGGGGCACCGTGCTGGGGCTCGCCATCGCCGGTGCCGTCGGCTGGTCGAGGCTGGCGCTGGGGGCGCACAGCCCGAGCGAGGTGGTCATCGGCTGGCTCGTCGGCGCCGCGGTCAGTCTCGTCGCGTGCGCTTCGCTCGCGGCGCAGGAACGCCCGCGGGGATGGGCTGGCCTCGTGGCCGGGGCGGTGCTGCTGTCGGCGCTCAGCCCCTCCGTCGCCGGCTATCTTCCGACGCACAAATGGGAGGTCCGCGTCGCCCTGGCGCTGTCGGGGCACGCGCGGCCCTATGTCCGGCAGGATCTCCACCGCCAGCCGAAGCCCGATCTTGCACAAGCCGCCGGGCCGGGCTAGCCGGTTGTCGCGTCATTCGTGCGCAACGGCGCGAAGCCGCCAGCGCAGTGGCGGATGGAGGCTGAACCACGCGGGGTGAGGCGGCATGACCGCGAGCCACGCGCACAGCGCATCCTGCGCGCCCGCGCCGCTCGCCTGCGCCGCCTGTCGATCGGCGGCGAGTTCGAACCTCCAGTGCAGCATGAGCCAGATGCCGAGGAATCCGCCGCTCGCGAGCCAGGCCGTGAGGGAGGCGGGATCATCCGGCAGCGCGACCGTGAAGATCAGCAGCGGCACGAGCGCCGCCAGCCGGTGGCGGAGCGTGGCGTGGACCGCGGCGCGCGCGAGCAGGAAGCGCAGTGCCGGCGGCGTTAGCCGGCTCGCCAGGCCGGTCGACAGGAACACCTCGCAGCGGCGGGGCAACAGGCCGGCGGTGAGGACAAACGGCATCGCGTGCTCGAACAGCACGACGGGCGGCGCGGGCAGATTGTCCCTGTCGACATCGTCGTTAGCCTGGTCGATCGTTGCAGCAAGCGGTCCGCCCGAAACGGCACCGACCATCAACGCCCGGCACAGCGCGGGCCCAAAGACGAACCCGGCCAGCACCAGCAGGCCCTGATAGAGCGCCGAGCCGATTGGATAGGCCGGCGTCGCGGCCCAGGCAGCCGGTACCAGCAGGTCGGGGCCGAAGTACGCGAGGCAGCTCGCGACGAGGAACAGTCCGATGCGGCGGGGAGACGAGGGGATCACGTGGAGGCGACAGCGACGCAAGCGGCTCGGTTCAGGGTGACAGCGCGCTAGTGTACGTCGCGGCGGCGGCGCCGTTTGGTTCGCGCCAGGCCACCCCCTAGAATGGCCGGACGAACATTGTCGCGTGGATAGCCTTGCCTCATCGACTCCTGAAAGCCTCGCTGCTGCTGGCCGTGCTGTGCGCGCCGCCGGCGCACGCGCTGACGGTCGAGGTGGACGCGCCGGACGCGCTCAAGCCGCTTCTGTTACAGCATCTTGAAGCGGCGCGCGCGGCACGGCGGGGCGAGCAACCCGACGCCGACGAAGTCGCGCGGCTGCGGCAGCAGAGCGATATGACGGCGCGCGATCTGCTCGCGACCGAGGGGTATTTCTCGCCGACCATCGATAGCTCGGCGGAACGCGTGGGCGACGACTGGCGACTGAACTACCGCGTCGATCCCGGCCCGCTCACCCGGGTGCGCAGCGTGAAGCTGACGTTCGAGGGCGCCCTGACGATGCGCGGTAGTGGCCTTGCGGGGCGCATCGAGCGGGGCTTTTCGCTGAAGCCGGGGATGCCGTTCCGCCAGGCCGACTGGAACGCGGCAAAGGTGGCGGTGCTGCGCCCGCTGCTCGCGGGCGCCTATCCGGCGGCGCAGATCACCGCCAGTGAGGCGCGCATCGATCCTTCCGAGCAGGCGGCCGACCTGACGCTGACGATCGACAGCGGCCCGGCCTTCTTCTATGGCGAGCCGGTCGTCAGCGGGGCCCGGCGCTACCCGGTGTCGATCGCCCGCAACCTCAACCCGACCCGGCCCGGCAGGCCGGTTCGCCAGCAGGACCTGCTCGACTATCAGATGGCGCTGGAAGCCAGCGGCTATTACGCGCAGGCGACGGTGCGCATCGATGCGGACCCGGCGCAGGCGGCGGCGGTGCCGATCCGGGTCGACGTGGTCGAACGCCCCGAGAAGCGCTTCAGCGTGGGCGCGGGCGTGAGCACGGACACGGGGGCGCGGCTGCAGGCGGGATGGCTGGCGCGCGACGTCGCCGACCGCGGCTTGCGCCTTAAGCTCGACGCCCGCGCCGAAGCCCGCCAGCAGTCCGGCGCCGCCGAGCTCGCGTGGCCGCGCACGTCCGCCGGCTACGAGAACAGCCTCGGCGCCCAGCTCAAGCAGGAGGACATCAAGGGGCAGAAGACGCGCTCGGCGCTGGCCGCGGCCAAGCGCACCCGCATCCGCGGGCCGATCCAGACGACACTGTCGCTGCAATACCAGACCGAGGAACAGCGCATCGGCAACGTCGTCAACGCGCGCAACCAGGCGTTGACCGCGACCTATGCGTGGACGCATCGCACGACGGGACGCGCCTTCTTCCCGCGCAGCGGCCACGTGCTCACGCTGCAGGCCGGTGGCGCGGCAGCGGCCCTGCTGTCGGACACCAGTTTTGTCCGGCTGTACGGGCGCCATACCCAGTATTTCCGCGTCGGCGACACGGGCCGCCTGATCCTGCGCGGCGAGCTTGGCAGCGTGCTGGCCGACACGCGCGATGGCATTCCCACCGATTTCCTGTTTCGCGCCGGCGGCGACAACTCGGTACGCGGCTACGCCTACCAGAGCCTCGGGCGTACGCTCGCGGGCGGCGTGGCATCCGTGCGCTACCTCGCCACCGGCAGCATCGAGTACAACTATTTCTTCCGGCCGGCGTGGGGCGCGGCGCTGTTCGTCGACGCCGGCGATGCCGCCGACACGCCGCGCCAGCTCTCGCCTGTCGTCGGCTACGGCGTCGGCGCCCGCTACCGCTCGCCGGTGGGGCCGGTGAACCTCGACGTCGCCTACGGCGAAGCCACGCGCGAATTCCGCCTGCACTTCTCGCTCGGGGTGTCGTTTTGAGGCGCAGCGTCGCTGTCCTGGCGGGCCTGGCGGCCGCGCTTGTGCTCGCGATCGCCGCGCTCCTCGCGACCGCGGCGACCGACGCCGGCTTGCGCGGGCTCGCCAACGCGGCAGCCGGCCTGAGCGGCGGACGGCTCGCCGTCGCCGGCGTCGAAGGCCATCTGGGCGGCCCCATCCGCGTCGGCAGGGTCGTCGTCACCACGGCGGCGAAGCGCATCACGGTGGAGGGCGCGCGGCTGGAATGGCAGCCCGGCGCGCTGCTGCACGGAACGCTCGACGTCGGCCTGCTCGCGGCGCAAGGCGTGCGCGTCGAGGTGCTGAAGCCGGACACGACGCCGCTGCAGCCGCCGTCCAGCCTGCGCCTGCCGGTGCGCGTGCGGATCGCGGCCTGGGACGTGGCGCAGCTCGTGCTCGTCGACGCCGGTACGACGCGGGTGTTCCGCATGCTGCACGGTCGCGTCGACGACGCCGGCGATCGCTATCGCTTCACCGGCATGCGCGCGGCCACGCCCTGGGCCGACGTCGGGGGCGCGCTCGAGCTCGGCAAGGACGCGCCGTTCCCGGTACGTGGGCGCCTCGATGCGACGCGTGCGGAGCCGGTGCCGCTGCGGGCGACGCTTGCCGTGGACGGCCCGCTGGCGGCGCTCGCGTTCCGGCTGGACGCCGAAGCGCGCGGCATGCGCGCCAGCGCCCGCGGCGAAGTCGCGCCGTTTGCGCCGGTCCGGCTGCCGCGGCTGCTGGTGGCGGGCGAGGGCGTCGACCCGCGCCAGTTCCTCGCCGGCGCACCGGCAGCCGACTTCGCGTTTTCCGGCGTGTTCGAAGGCTTGCCGGGAGAGCGCCTGCTCGGCAGCTTCAGCCTCAGCAACCGGCTTGCCGGCCGCCTCGACGCGGGCCGCCTGCCGCTGGCGGATCTGAGCGGCGCCGTGGTGGGCGACGTCCGGCGCGCCGACTTCAGCGCGCTGTCGATCGATCTCGGCGCGGCGGGCCGACTGGGCGGGAGCGGGCGATGGCAGAACGGCCGCCTGCACCTGCGCCTCGACAGTCCCCGTCTCGATCTCGCGGGACTGCATCGCCGGCTGCATGCGACGCGGCTGCAGACGGTGCTGCAGCTCGACGGCGACGCCACGCGCCAGACGCTCACCGCCGACGTCAGCGAACGATGGGGGCAGGGGCGGGTCGCGCTGAGCCACGGCGACGCGGTGGTGCGCCTGGATTCGGCGAATTTCGCGGGACAGGCCGGGCGACTGAGCGCGCATGGCGAACTCCGCCTCGATGCCGCGCGCGCCTTCAGCCTGGCGTTCGATGCAGCACAGATCAATCCGGCGCGGTTCGGGAAATTTCCCCGCGGGCGCCTCAACGCACGCGGCGAGGCGAGCGGTGCGCTCCTGCCCGCAGCGCGCCTGCAGGCGCAGTTCGTCCTGCCGCCGGGCGAACTCGAGGGCCGCCCCGTGAAGGGGCAGGGGCGGCTGCGCTATGACAGCGGGCACCTGGCCGACGCCGACGTCGACGTGGACCTTGCCGGCAACCGTGCGACGCTCAAGGGCGCGTATGGACGGGCAGGCGACCGCCTCGCGTGGAACGTCGACGCGCCCGCGCTGGCGCGCCTGAACCTTGGTGTCGCCGGGCGCCTCGCCAGCCGCGGCAGCGCCAGCGGGGACCCCGCCCGCCCGCAGGTCGAGGGGCAGGTGCGCGCGAGCGGCCTGCGCCTTCCCGGCGGCGTCGCGGTCGACTCGCTGGACGCGCTGGCGAACCTGCAGGCCGCCGCGAACGGCCCTTTCAGCGGGAAACTCGACGCGGTCGGCGTGCGGCTGGCCGGCCGGCGCGTCGACGCGGTCCACGCGACCCTGACCGGCCGCCGCGACGCGCATGCACTCGCGCTCGAGGCCCGGCTGCCGGGCTGGCACGCGACCGCGCGGCTGGCCGGCGGGCTCGATGCGAACGGAACGTGGCGCGGCCAGCTGGACCAGGCGCAGGCGCAGGGCGCGTGGCCGCTGGCGCTGCTGGCGCCCGCCCGCCTGCAGCTGTCGCGCGACCGGCAGCAGGTCGACAACCTGTCGCTCGCCTGGGCCGGCGGCCGGCTGACGCTCGCGCATCTGGACCGCGAGGGATCGACGCTTGCCAGCCGCGGCACGCTCGCCAACCTGCCGCTGGCGCCCCTCCTCGGCCTGCTGCAGCCGGCGCCGCCGCTGACCACCGATCTGCGCGTAGGCGGCGACTGGGACCTGCGCGCCGCGGCCGCGCTCGACGGCCGGCTGCGGCTGCGCCGCGAGGCGGGCGACGTGCGGCTGAACGACCCGGCGCTGGCGATGGGACTGACGGCGCTCACGCTCGATGCCGAGGCGGCGGCTGGCAAGGCGCGGCTGCAGCTGGCTGCCGACACGCGCGATGCGGGCCGGCTGCGGCTCGACGGCCAGGGGACGCTGGTGCGCGAAGGCGCCGCGTTCACGCTGTCGCGCAGCGCGCCGCTGGCGTGGACTGCGCGGTTCGATGCCCCCGACCTGCGCCTGCTCCGGCCCTTCCTGCCGCTCGGGGTGCGCGCCGACGCGCGCCTCGCGGCGCGGCTGACCGGCAGCGGCAGCCTCGCCGCGCCGCAGGTCGAGGGCGAGGTCCGCGCCGACGCCATCCGCTTCGCCATGCCCGAGGAGGGCGTGGCGATCACCGGCGGCACGCTGCAGCTGGCGCTCGCGGACGACCGCGTGCGGGTGGCGACGGGAGAACTGAAGGGAACGAGCGGCCGCATCGTGGTGAGCGGCGAAGCGCAGCTGAGCAATCCGCAGGCCGGGCTCAAGCTCGATTTCCAGCAGTTCGCGGCGACCAACCGCAGCGACCGCCGCGTGGTGGTCTCCGGCGCCACGACGCTCGATCTCGACCCCCGGCAGGTGCGCCTCACCGGCACCCTCACCGCCGACCGCGCGCGCCTGGAGATGCCCGAGGCGAGCCGGCCCGAGCTGTCGAGCGACGTCGTCGTCGTCGGCCGGCCGCCGCGCGAGCAGCCCGCGGCGCAGCGCATCCCGCTGGCGCTCGATCTCACGCTGCGGCTCGGCAACGACTTCCTGTTCAAGGGCGCCGGGCTCGACGCGCGGCTCGGCGGGCAATTGCGCGTATTCACGATCGTGCAGGCGGTCCCTGCGCCGGGGCCGCGCCTGGCGGCGGCCCCGGCGCAGCAGCTGCGCGCCGAGGGCACGATCCAGGTGGTGAAGGGGCGCTACGCCGCGTATGCGCAGACGCTCGACATCGAGCGCGGCGTGATGCGCTTCGTCGGCCCGATCGACAATCCCGGGCTGGACGTGCTGGCGGTGCGCACGACGCCGAGCGTGAAGGTCGGCGTCGAGGTCGGCGGCACCGTGCAGCGCCCGGTCGTGACGCTCTATTCCGATCCGCCGCTGCCCGACACCGAGAAGCTCGCCTGGCTGGTGCTGGGGCACGGCCTGGAGAGCAGCGGGCAGCAGGAATTCGTGCTGCTGCAGGTGGCCGCCGGCGCCCTGCTGAGCCAGACCGAGTCGGTCAACCTGCAGGCGAAGATGGCGGAGACCCTCGGCATCGACAGCTTCGACGTGCGTGCCGGGAGCGGCGAAGCGCTGACCGGCACGGTCGTCAGCGTCGGCAAGCGGCTTTCGTCGCGTGCGACGCTGAGCTACGAGCAGAGCCTCGACGGCCTCAGCCAGGTGGTCAAGGTGCTGTACCAGCTGTCGAAGCATGTGCGCCTCGAAGCGCAGGCGGGGCAGCAGAACAGCCTCGACGCCTTCTATACCCGCGAATACGACTGAATCGCGCGTGGGCGCGTGGGATGACCCGGAGGCTTCATCGGCTGGCTCAATCGCTCAAATCCCGATGTTAGAATCGGCCCAATGTCAGACCTTCGCATCATCGCCATGAATTTCCCGTGCCGAATGCCTGCCGTTTCCGGAGGGGGCCGCTGATGCGTATCCTGCTGTCCAACGACGACGGCTATTTCGCGCCCGGCCTCGCCGCGCTGCAGGCGGCGCTCGCGCCGCTGGCGGACGTCACCGTGGTGGCGCCCGAGCGCGACCGCAGCGGCGCCTCCAACTCGCTCACGCTCGATCGTCCGCTGATGCTGCGCCAGGCGCCGGGCGGCTTCTACTACGTCAACGGCACGCCGACCGACTGCGTGCACCTCGCCGTCACCGGCATGCTCGACCACCTGCCCGACATGGTGATCTCCGGCATCAACCACGGCGCCAACATGGGCGACGACACCATCTATTCCGGCACCGTCGCCGCCGCCACCGAGGGCTACCTGCTGGGCATCCCGTCGATCGCCGTGTCGCTCGCGAGCCACAACGCGAAGCACTTCGACACGGCGGGGCGCGTTGTCGCCGACCTCGTGCGGCGCATCCAGACGGCGCCGCCGGCCGAGCCGATGCTGCTCAACGTCAACGTCCCCGACCGTGCGTGGGACGATGTCGAAGGGCTTGCCGTGACCCGCCTCGGCAAGCGCCACAAGGCGGAATCGGTGGTGAAGACGACCAATCCGCGCGGCCAGACGGTCTACTGGGTGGGCGCGGCCGGCGCCGCGCAGGATGCGGGCGAGGGCACCGATTTTCACGCCGTGGCCGACGGCTTCGTATCGATCACCCCGCTGCAAATGGACTTGACCCGTTTCAGCCAGATGGACAGTGTCAGCAAATGGTTGAAGCCATGAATTCGCGCGCCGGCATCGGCATGACCTCGGCGCGCACCCGCGGCCGCATGGTCGAACGCCTGCGCGAGCAGGGCATCAAGGACGAGATGGTGCTGGCGGCGATGGGCGCCGTGCCGCGGCATCTCTACGTCGACCAGGCGCTCGAGTCGCGTGCCTACGAGGACACCGCGCTCCCGATCGGCTTCGGCCAGACGATCTCCAACCCCTACATCGTCGCGCGCATGGCCGAACTGGCCCGCCACGGCGAGAACGGCCAGGGCCGCGAACTCGGCCGGGTGCTCGAGATCGGGCTCGGCTGCGGCTACCAGGCCGCCGTGCTGGCGAAGCTGGCGCGGGAGGTGGTGTCGATCGAGCGCATCGCCCAGCTGGTCGGCAAGACGCGTGCGCGCCTGCGCGAGCTGCGCGTCAACAACGTCCGGCCCAAGCACGGCGACGGCATGCACGGGGCGAAGGATTTCGCCCCCTTCGATGCCATCGTCGTCGCGGCCGCGTTCGGCGAAGTGCCGCAGGCCCTGCTCGCCCAGCTGGCCGATGGCGGGCGCCTGGTGATGCCGCGCGGCAGCGCCACGCAGACGCTATGCGTGATCGAGCGCCAGGGCGACACCTTCACCGAGCGCCTGCTCGAAGGCGTGAAATTCGTTCCGCTGCTGCCGGGGGTGGCCTGATGGGGGTGCGCCGGTCTGGAAGCCGTGTGCGCGCCGCCGCGCTGGTGGCGGTCGTTCTGGCGCTGGCCGGGTGCGCGTCGAACGGGATGGCCCCTGTCGACGACCGCGCGCCGGCGCATGCCGCGACGGCGCGGCCCGCCACGCCGCAGATCGCGCCCTCGACCAACGGCCTGCACACCGTCCAGCGCGGCGACACGCTGTATGCGATCGCCTTCGCCAACGGCCTTGATTACCGCGAGGTCGCCATCTGGAACCGTCTCGAATCCGCCGATCGCATCCTGGTCGGCCAGGTGCTGCGGCTGACGCCGCCGGACGATGGCGTCGAGATCAAGCCGCTCGACGACGAGCCGGCGCCGAGCGCCCGTCCGCTCGTCGAGGCGCCGCTCGTTCGCGAGCCGCAGGCGCAGGTGCTGCCCTATTCCGAGGCGAACTGGGCGCGGGTGTCGAGCGTGCCGTCAACGACAATCGCCGCCACGCCTGCCGCGAAGCCTGCTGCGGCGGCACCCGCTGCGCCCGCGCCCGCGCCAGCCGCGACGGCGGCGACCGAACCGGCGGCGAAATCGGCGCCGGCCGCCAACGGCCTGGTCGACGCCTGGCTGTGGCCGGCCGACGGCACGGTGATCGGCCGCTTCGGCGCGGCGGGCGGCAAGGGCATCGACATCGCCGGTGCGCGCAACACGCCGGTGCGGGCGGTGGCACCCGGCAAGGTGGTCTACAGCGGCAGCGGCCTGCGCGGCTACGGGCGTCTGCTCATCATCAAGCACGCAGGCGAGTTTCTCTCGGCCTACGCGCACAACGAGGCCATCCTGGTGAAGGAAGGCGACACGGTGACGGCCGGCCAGAAGATCGCCCTGATGGGCGACAGCGACGCCAGCCGTGTCGAACTGCATTTCGAGATCCGCCGTTACGGAAAGCCGCTTGATCCCCTCACTTACCTGCCGGAGCGTTCATGACCCGCGAAGCCAGCGACGAACCCGATGAAGTGATGCCAGACGAGGACGAGGCCGAGACCGAGGCCGAGCCTCGGACGGCGGCGGATTCCAGCGAGGAACTGGCGTCGGCCATCCTCGACGAGCCGCAGGTCGACGTCACCCAGCTGTACCTCAACGAGATCGGCCAGGCGCCGCTGCTGACGGCCGAGGAGGAGGTGGCCCTGGCGCGACGCACGGTGCAGGGCGACTTCGCGGCGCGGCAGACGATGATCGAGCGCAACCTGCGCCTGGTGGTCAACATCGCCAAGCACTACTCCAACCGCGGGCTGACGCTGCTCGACCTCGTGGAGGAGGGCAACCTCGGCCTCATCCACGCGCTGGAAAAATTCGACCCCGAGCGCGGCTTCCGCTTCTCGACCTACGCGACCTGGTGGATCCGCCAGAACATCGAGCGCGCGATCATGAACCAGTCGCGCACGATCCGCCTGCCGGTGCATGTCATCAAGGAACTGAACATCTACCTGCGGGCGCAGCGCCACCTCGAAACGCACGGCGTGACCGACGCCACCGCGGACGACATCGCCGCGCTGACGGGCCACCCGGTCGAGGACGTGCGCCGCATCATGCAGCTGAACGAGCGCGTCGCCTCGCTCGACGCCCCGCTCGACGTCGACCCGACGCTTTCGCTCGGCGAAGCGATCCCCGACGACAACGCGCACCTGCCGGACGAGATGCTGCAGCTCGAGGAAATCGAGCACCACGTCCAGGAATGGCTGGGCCAGCTCAACGACAAGCAGCGCTGGGTGATCGAGCGGCGCTTCGGCCTGAACAACTGTGAGGCGTGCACGCTGGAGGACCTGGCGCTCGAACTGCAGGTGACGCGCGAGCGCGTGCGGCAGATCCAGATGGAGTCGCTGCGCATACTGCGCCAGCTGCTGCGCCGGCGCGGCGTCTCCAAGGACGAGCTGTTCTGAAGCCGGCCGCGCGGGGTCTGCCATGATCGACTGGTCGCGGATCGACACCGTCCTGCTCGACATGGACGGCACGCTGCTCGATCTCTACTTCGACAACCACTTCTGGCGCGAGCACATGCCGCGCCGCTACGCCGAGTACCACGGGCTCGACGAGGCCGTGGCGCGCGCGCACCTCGACGCCCACTACGAGCGCCACGCCGGCACGCTGAACTGGTACTGCCTCGATTTCTGGAGCAGCGAGCTCGCGCTCGACATCGTGCAGCTGAAGGAGGAGGTCGCCCATCTGATCGCGGTGCGGCCCGACGTCCCCGCCTTCCTGCAGACCGTGCGCGCGTCGGGACGGCGCGTCGTGATGGTGACCAACGCCCACCCCAAGAGCCTCGGGCTGAAGATGCGCGAGACCCGCATCGACGTGTATTTCGACGCGCTGATCTCCTCGCACCGCGTCGGCCTGCCGAAGGAGCATCCGGATTTCTGGCAGGGCCTGCAGGCGATCGAGCCGTTCGACCGCCTGCGCACCGTGTTCGTCGACGACAGCCTGCCGGTGCTCAGGAGCGCGCGCGCCTATGGCATCGCGCAGCTGCTGGCGGTGGCCAATCCGGATTCGCGGCAGCCGCTCAAGGATACGGGCGAATTCGACGCGATCACGAGCTTCGCCCAGGTGATGCCGCCGGCGCTCGCGGCCGGCGCGCAATCCGCCTGACGCGACGCGGAAAACGTCAGGCCGGCTCGATCAGCACGGCGGCGCCCACGTTGCGGCCTTCGGCGATCAGGATGTTGTAGGTGCGGCAGAGCGCGCCGATGTCCATGACTTCGAGCCCGATGCGCGCCTCGACCAGCGCCCGCGTGAGCGACGGGTGGGGAAAGCGCAGGCGGGTGCCGGTCCCCAGCAGCAGGATGTCCAGCTCGCGGCCGGCGATCCATTCGAAATGCGCAGGGACCAGCTCCGCGAAGCCGAGGCCGGCCCACGGCGCGGGCTCGACGCCGCGCGCGGTGAGCAGCAGGCCGGCGTCGAAGCGCTGGCCGTTGATGAGGACGTGGTCGGCGCCGTAGCCGGTGAACGTCAGCTGGCCGGCGCCGCTGTTGAGGTGCAGCTTCATGCCCGAACCTTAGCAGATTCGACCGGCCGCCGGACGCCCGTCCGGTTTGCCGGGGCAGGGCGCGTCCGGTAAAATCGGGCGTTTTCCAAGGCTTTGTTTTGCCTTGGTTTTACGCACCGGGAAATGACTGTGACGGCTGACCACAAGCCCCGCTTACGCACCATCCACAAATCGTCCAAGCTCGACAACGTCTGCTACGACATCCGCGGCCCGGTCATGGCGCGCGCGCGGCAGATGGAGGAAGAAGGCCACCGCATCATCAAGCTGAACATCGGCAATCCCGCGCCGTTCGGCTTCGAGGCGCCCGAGGAGATCGTCCAGGACGTCATCCTCAACCTGCCCAACGCGTCCGGCTACAGCGATTCCAAGGGGCTGTTCTCGGCGCGCAAGGCGATCATGCACGAGACCCAGCGCAAGGGCATCGCCGGCGTCACGATCGACGACGTCATCGTCGGCAACGGCGTCTCCGAGCTGATCGTGATGTCGATGCAGGCGCTGCTGAACAACGGCGACGAGGTGCTGGTGCCGGCACCCGACTACCCGCTATGGACCGCGGCGGTGAGCCTGGGCGGCGGCAAGCCGCGCCACTACCAGTGCGACGAGGAGGCGGGCTGGCTGCCGGACCTCGACGACATCCGGTCCAAGATCACGCCCAACACGCGTGCGATCGTCATCATCAATCCGAACAATCCGACCGGCGCACTCTATCCGACGGAGCTGCTGCTGGAACTCCTCGAGATCGCGCGCCGGCACCAGCTCATCGTCTACGCCGACGAGATCTACGACAAGGTGCTGTTCGACGGCGTGCAGCACACCTCGATCGCCTCGCTCGCCGACGACGTGCTGATCGTCACCTTCAACGGCCTGTCGAAGAACTACCGCGCCTGCGGCTACCGCTCGGGCTGGCTGATCGTGTCGGGCGACAAGCGCCACGCCAAGGACTACCTGGAAGGCCTCAACATGCTGGCGTCAATGCGCCTGTGCTCGAACGTCCCGGGGCAGTATGCGATCCAGACCGCGCTGGGCGGCTACCAGAGCATCAACGACCTCGTTGCGCCGAACGGGCGGCTGACGCGCCAGCGCGACCTCGCGCACGAGCTGCTGACCTTGATCCCGGGCGTGAGCTGCGTGAAGCCGAAGGCGGCGATGTACCTGTTCCCGAAGCTCGATCCGAAGATGTATCCCATCCACGACGACCAGAAATTCATCCTCAACCTGCTGGAAGAGGAGCGCGTGCTGGTGGTGCAGGGGACCGGCTTCAACTGGCCCAGGCCCGACCACTTCCGCGTGGTGTTCCTGCCGCACGAGGAAGACCTGACCGAGGCGATCGGCCGCATGAGCCGCTTCCTCGACCGCCAGCGGGCGCATCGGTGAACTGAAGATTTTTTGAACGAGACCAATCAATGAAACCCATCCACGTCGGCCTGCTGGGCCTGGGAACCGTCGGCGGCGGCACGCTCACCGTGCTGCGCCGCAATGCCGAAGAAATCACCCGCCGCGCCGGGCGCGAGATCCGCGTCGTGCGCGCCGCGGTGCGCAACCTCGACAAGGCCAAGAAGCTCGCCGGCGACCTGCCGCTCACCACCAACCCCTTCGACGTCGTCGACGATCCCGCGATCGACATCGTGGTCGAGCTGATCGGCGGACTCGAGCCCGCGCGCGAACTCGTGATGCAGGCCATCGCCAACGGCAAGCACGTGGTCACCGCCAACAAGCACCTGGTCGCCAAGCACGGCAACGAGATCTTCGCCGCGGCCCAGGCGAAAGGCGTGATGGTCGCGTTCGAGGCCGCGGTCGCCGGCGGCATCCCCATCATCAAGGCGCTGCGCGAAGGCCTCACCGCCAACCGCATCGAGTGGCTCGCCGGCATCATCAACGGCACCAGCAACTTCATCCTCAGCGAGATGCGCGACAAGGGCGCGGCCTTCGACGACGTGCTGAAGGAGGCGCAGCGCCTGGGCTATGCCGAGGCCGATCCCACCTTCGACATCGAGGGCATCGACGCCGCGCACAAGCTCACGATCCTGTCGGCGATCGCGTTCGGCATCCCGATGCAGTTCGACCGCGCCTACACCGAGGGCATTTCGAAGCTCACGCGCGAGGACGTCAAGTATGCCGAGGAGCTGGGCTACCGCATCAAGCTGCTGGGCATCGCGCGCCGCGCCGAGAAGGGCATCGAACTGCGCGTGCATCCGACGCTGATTCCCGAGCGCCGCCTGATCGCCAACGTCGATGGCGCGATGAACGCGGTGCTGGTGAAGGGCGACGCCGTCGGCCCGACGCTCTACTACGGCGCTGGCGCCGGCGCCGAGCCGACCGCGTCCGCGGTGGTCGCCGACCTCGTCGACGTCACGCGGCTGCATACGGCCGACCCGCACCACCGCGTGCCGCACCTGGCGTTCCAGCCGGACCAGCTGGCCGACACGCCTATCCTGCCGATGGACGAGGTGCGCACCGCCTACTACCTGCGGCTGCGCGCGTTCGACCGCCCCGGCGTGCTCGCCGACATCACCCGCATTCTCGCCGACAGCGACATCTCGATCGACGCGATGGTGCAGAAGGAGCCGGCCGAAGGCGAGGAACAGGTCGACATCATCCTGCTGACCCATGTGACGCAGGAGAAGAACGTCAACGCGGCGATCGCCAGGATCGAGCGCCTCGACACCGTCGCTGGCAAGGTGATGCGCATCCGCCTCGAAGAGCTGGCGTCCAAATAATCCAGGGTCAGGCCATGAACTACCTCAGCACCCGCGGCCTCGCCCCGCAACTCCGCTTCTCCGAAATCCTGCTCGGCGGGCTGGCCAGCGACGGCGGCCTCTACGTGCCGGAAGCCTATCCGCGCTTCACCGCCGCCGAGCTCGACGCGATGCGCGGCATGAGCTACCGCGAGCTGGCGTTCGCCGTGCTGTCGCGCCTCGTCGACGACATCCCGGCGGATGACCTGCGCGCCCTGATCGACAAGACCTACACGGCCGACGTCTACCGCCATGTCGGCCCCGGCGAGAACGCGGCGGACATCACCCCGCTGAAGACGCTGGAGCCCGGCCTGCACGTGCTGGCGCTGTCGAACGGCCCGACGCTGGCGTTCAAGGACATGGCGATGCAGCTCCTGGGCAACCTGTTCGAGTACGTGCTCGACAAGACCCACGGCGAGCTCAACATCCTCGGCGCGACCTCGGGCGACACCGGTTCCGCCGCCGAATACGCGATGCGCGGCAAGCGCGGCATCCGCGTCTTCATGCTCTCGCCCGAGCACGGCATGACGCGCTTCCAGCAGGCACAGATGTATGCGCTGCAGGACGCGAACATCCACAACCTGGTGATCCGCGGCGTGTTCGACCAGTGCCAGGACATCGTCAAGGCCGTCTCGAACGACCTCGATTTCAAGTCCAGGCACCACATCGGCGCGGTCAACTCGATCAACTGGGCGCGCGTCGCGGCGCAGAGCGTGTACTACTTCAAGGCCTATTTCGCCGCGACCCAGAGCAACGACCAGCAGGTGTCGTTCTCGGTGCCGTCGGGCAATTTCGGCAACGTCTGCGCCGGCCACATCGCCAGGCAGATGGGCCTGCCGATCAGGAAGCTGATCGTCGCCACCAACGAGAACGACGTACTCGACGAATTCTTCCGCACCGGCGTCTACCGCCCGCGCCCGGAGACGAAGCACACCTCGAGCCCGAGCATGGACATCTCGAAGGCGTCGAACTTCGAACGCTTCGTGTTCGATCTCTCCGGCCGCGACGCCGCCAGGGTGCGCAGCCTGTGGAGCGCGGTCGAATCCGGCGGCAGCTTCGATCTCAAGGCCCATTCGGCTCCCAATGGAGGCAACCTGTTCGACCGCGTCGCCGACTTCGGCATGGTGTCGGGTGCGAGCAGCCACGCCAACCGCATGGACACGATCCGCACGGTCTACGAGGTCTACGGCACGATGATCGACCCGCACACGGCCGACGGCCTGAAAGTCGGCCTGGAGCACCGCGAGCCGGGCGTGCCGCTCGTCTGCATGGAAACCGCGCAGCCGGCCAAGTTCGAGGACGCGATCCGCGAGGCGCTCGGCATCGAGCCGGTGCGGCCGGCCGAACTCGCCGACCTGGAGGCGAAGCCGCAGAAGAAGCACGTCATGGACGCCGACGTGAACGCCGTCAAGCAGTTCATCGTCGCGCACGGCCATTGATCCGGCCTTACCGGACTTGAACGCTTCCCGCTCCCGCCGGGCCGTGCCCCCCATGCCCGCTGGCGGGGATGGGGTCGGAGGAGAGGGAACGGTCCGGCCCGCCTCGCCCTGGCAGAGCGAGTCGTTCGATGCCTTGATCGCGCAGGCGCGGGCCTGCACCGTCTGTGCCGCCAGCCTGCCGCATGCGCCCCGTCCCGTGCTGCGCGCCTCGCCGACCGCGCGGCTGCTGATCGTCGGCCAGGCGCCCGGGCGGCGCGTGCACGAGACCGGCATTCCCTGGAACGACCCGTCCGGCGACGAATTGCGCCGCTGGCTCGGCATGACGCGCGACGCCTTCTACGACGCGTCGCGCATCGCCATCGTCCCGACCGGGCTGTGCTATCCGGGCACCGCCAGGGGCGGCGACCTGCCGCCGCGGCCGGAATGCGCGCCGCTGTGGCATCCGCCGCTGCGCGCGGCGATGCCCGGCATCCGGCTGACGCTCCTCATCGGCGCCTACGCGCAGGCCTACTACCTCGGCAAGCGCCGCGGCCGCACGCTCGCCGACACCGTCCACGCCTGGCGCGACTTCCTGCCCGAGTATTTCCCCCTGCCGCATCCGAGCCCGCGCAATCGCCTGTGGTTCAGGCGCCATCCCTGGTTCGAAGCGGAGGTGCTGCCGGCCCTGCGCGAGCGGGTTGGAGCGGTGCTCGCATCGGGCGATAATGGCGTCGACGACAACCTGCCCTGATTCTCCGGAACCGAGATCCGCATGAAACTGATCACCTCGCTCACCAGCCCCTATGGCCGCAAGGCCCGCGTGGTCCTGCTGGAAAAGAAGATTCCCTTCCAGCTCCAGGTCGAGAATCCCTGGTCGCCGGACAGCCCGGTCACGACGTTCAACCCCCTCGGCAAGGTGCCCGTGCTGGTGCTGGAGGACGGCGAGTCCGTGTTCGACTCGCGCGTGATCGTCGAATATCTCGACCACGCGAGTCCGGTCGCGCACCTGATCCCCGGCGACCAGACGGGGAAAATGGTCGTGCGCGGCGTCGAGGCACTGGCCGACGGCGTCACCGACGCGGCGGTCGCGCTCTTCGTGGAACGCAAGCGCCCGGCCGACAAGCAGAGCGCCGACTGGCTCACGCTGCAGGAAAAGACGCTGTTCCGCGGCCTCGAAGCCCTGTCCGAGGCGCTTGGCGAGAAGCCCTGGTATCTCGGCAACGGCATGACGCTGGCCGACATCGCCTGCGGCTGCACGCTGGGTTATCTGGGCCTGCGTTTCCCCGAGATCGACTGGCGCACCGCGCACCCCAACCTGGCGAAGCTGTTCGACAAACTGATGACCCGGCCCTCGTTCCAGGAAACCGTTCCGGTCGTCTGAACGGCATCAACATATCGCCGTTCGCCCTGAGCCAGTCGAAGGGCCCTGTCGGGGGACTTGAATCGCTCAACGAAGGAGCCGCACCATGCCACGTCAAATCGCCACCCTCGCCGGCGGCTGCTTCTGGTGCATCGAGACCGTCTTCAACCGCCTGCGCGGCGTCGAATCCGCGATCTCCGGCTACATGGGCGGCCACACGTTGAATCCCACCTATAAGGCCATCTGCAACGGCGACACCGGCCACGCCGAAGTCGTGCAGATCACGTTCGACCCGGACGTGATTTCGTACCGCGACCTGCTCGACGTCTTCTTCACGATCCACGACCCCACGCAGCTCAACCGCCAGGGCAACGACGTCGGCACCCAGTACCGCTCGGCGATCTTCTGGCACACGCCGGAGCAGAAGGCCGAGGCGGAAGCGGTGATCGCCGAACTCACCGCGTCAAGGCAGTTCGGCGCGCCCATCGTCACGGAAGTCACCGAGGCGACGGTGTTTTATCCGGCCGAGGACTACCACCAGCGCTACTTTGAACAGAACCCGTATCAGCCGTATTGCCAGTACGTGGTCGCGCCGAAGGTGGCGAAGGCGGAGGGGAAGTTTGGCAGCCGTCTGAAGTGATTTGCGAATTGTTTATCGCGCGGTATGGGGATGTTGTTTTGCAGGACCTGACCCCAGGCATGTGTTTGACGGACTGAGTGCCGGCCACCGCCCGTCCCGTGTGTTCATTCGGGGTGGCGTGCGCTCCCCAGCACCGCGGCCGCCTGGTCACAGTCGTGGAAAGCTCAGCACCATTCGAATCAGCTCCGCCTGCCGGTGTGCGCCGGTCTTGCTGAAGATCGATTTGAGGTGAGTCTTGATCGTGTTGTCGCTGAGCCGCAAGTGCGATGCAGCTGCCCGGACCGATCCGGTTTTCAGCAAGGCCTTCACCACGCCGGACTCGGCGGCCGTGAGCGCGTAGCGCGCGCACAGGGCCGCGACGCGCCCCTGCGTGTTCACCTCGGGATCGTGGATCAGCACGACCAGGTGGGGGCGCCGGGCATCCGGTGTCGCCACGTCCTCGGTCACCTGCACGCGTGTCGCAAGATAGCCCTGCCTGCCGCTTCGACGGCTGATGCTGAGCAGCGCCGCCGATTGGGAAGGGACGTCCGGGTCGGTCGGCTCGTCGGAATGCTTCACGCCGAATAGGCGTTGCAATGCGCGGTTTTCCGCTGTGTTGGCTGCCGTCAGCCGTTCGTCGAGCATGCGCAGGCCGTCGTCCTGTGCCAGCAAGCGCTGCGCCGCTTGATTGAGGTAGACAACGCGCCCTGAGCGGTCCGCGAAGAATAGCGCGTCGGTGAACAGGTCGATGGAGGCCTGCGCGATGTCGAGGCGCTGGTCACGTTCGGCAAGATGGAAATTGACCGCAGTCGCGTTCTGCAGGTGCGGCAGCAGATCCTGCAACTTCTTTCGGTCGCCGGCACCGAAAGCCTTGTCTTCTTCGCCGCGGAATATCGAGATGTGCACCGTCGGCACGACCGCGCCCGCATGGTCGGCGTGGTGCACGACGCCCAACAGCAGTTGGGCATAATCGAACCGCTTCAGAAACGCGCGGTAGAACTCTGATTGGGCGAATGCCGGACGCGGCACCAGCATGTCCCCCGTCAGCACGTCGCCCGCCCGGCAGCCCTGCGCAACCCTGGCCTCCATCCAGACGTCCTTCTGGTGGTAATGGCGCCCGTATTCCGCCACCCAATCCGGATGCAGTCGGCACGGCACCCACAGCCCGAACGCTCCCCGTATGGCCTGGTGCGACCACAGCATTCCGCCCCGGGCGCCCAGATGATCGAGTATCCGGCTCAGCGCCGCATGCCAGTGGACGGGATGCAGCGCGCAGCCGTGTATCGCCGAAATGATATCCAGCATTTTCCCTCTCCCCAAGGGACTCGATGTCCCCCGCTTGTCCTTGTTAGTGCTTGTTTTTTCGGGGAATTATGCCACCTGAAATTATTTTCGTGCCTCACCCGTTTGGGTGAAGACAAACAGCGCGGTGCCGAAAGACACTGGCAAGCGGATGCAAACGAAGCATCCCATGATGATGACGAACGGGAGGAGAGAACATGAATACACGGAGAATACGCGTGGCGGCGCTCGCGCTGGCCGCCACTCTTTCGGGCACGGCGCAGGCGACCCTGTACGACCGCGGTGGCGGCCTGATTTACGACAGTGACCTCAATGTCACCTGGCTGCAGGACGCGAACTATGCCAGGACCAGCGGCTACGATGCCGACGGCCAGATGACCTGGAGTCAGGCCAACGCGTGGGCGGCCAACCTAAGCTACTACGACAGCGTGCGCAACGTGACCTATACTGACTGGCAACTCCCCACCATGATCGATACTGGCGCACCTGGCTGCGACTTCGGGTATAGCGGCACTGACTGCGGCTACAACGTCAATACGGCCACCAGCGAAATGGCGCACCTGTTCTTCACTGAACTGGGCAACCGGTCGGCCTATTCCACCAGCGGCACGTTTCTTGGGCTGAACACAACCCTGGCTACAGGTCCCTTCACCAATCTTCAGGCTTGGGGGGGCTATTGGTACGGAACGTTGTACGCACCGGACCCCAGCCAAGCGTGGTATCTCAGCACCAACTGGGGTTCGCAGGACCGTGCTGGTCTGACTTGGACGAATATCTACGCGTTGCCTTTTCGCCCCGGCGACATCGCCAACCTGCTCCCCGTGTCGCTGATCGGCGGCCCCTATAGTATCAACCAGGGTACCAACCTGTTGCTGAATGGCGCCGCCTCCTATGATCCCGACTACGTTGCCGACTCGATTATCCAATACGCTTGGGATCTGAATGGCGACGCCACCTACGATGTCTTCGGTGCCACGCCCGATGTCGACTACGCCACGCTAGTGGGGCTGGGAATGGGCACAGGTACCTACACCATGTCCCTCAAGGTCACCGACACTCACGGCACTTACGGTGTCAGCACCGCGACACTCACCATCGCAGCAGTTCCCGAGCCCGAGACCTACGCCATGATGCTGATAGGTGTGGGGATAGTTGGTATGGCTGCGAGACGGCGCTTATGACAGTTCTTTGAATTAAGTGAAATTTTCGGTCGCGGCACTGTTTTGCGGTTGGAGCGACACACCTAATCAAGGAGTCCTTATGCGGGCACAAGCGTCATGTTTATTTCCAGCTATCAGCTTTATTTTCATGTCCGGCTGCACCGGGCATGTTTATACGGTCATAAAGCCGGTATTCCCACCTGAGGGGCAACGAGTTCAAGGCGTAATCGTATATCCGCCAGTAAATGTTTTGGACGTATACAAGACCACGGCCTTGATAGAAGAGGGGAGTGGGAAAATACTTGGTACCGCTGACGCGAAAAAATGTGTACCGCAAAACAAAGTCAAGTTTGCCGTAAGGGCCGACTTCAGTAAACCGATGATTGTGGGTTATGAGCCTGGCGTGTTTGAGAAAAATAAGTTTTCTGTGACGCTAAAAGATGGGCTGCTGGCGTCAGTCAATTCGGACTCAGATCCATCGTCCGCGCTAAAAGATCTGGCTGAGTTCATGCCGTTTGTCCGGGCGCCTTACGACAAGAAACCAGCTATGTCAGAGATAGGGGAAGGGCAAGTTTACTGCAATGCAGGTGAGACATATCTCGGAACATATCTTGCCCCGGAATTCCTTCCTGTGGAAAAACGGCCCTGATAATAACTAAAAGGACATTCAGTTCTGCTGCTGGAGGATATTCCTGTGAAAACAGACTGATGAGGAATTCGTGCCGTCATTTTGCATCACGTGGCGACTTGGCGGCAATCTGTGTTTCCGCTTTCACCCACGAATCCTTCAGTGTCACCGTCCGGTTGAACACCGGCGCCCCCGGCCTGGTATCCGACCGATCCGCAACAAAATAGCCGTGCCGCTCGAACTGGAACGAAGCTTCGGGCGCGGCATCCTTCAACGCGGGCTCGAGTTGCGCGCGGATCACCTTCACCGAATCGGCGTTGAGGTCGTCGAGGAAGTTGCCTGTTTCCTGACCCGGTTGCGCGGTCCTGAACAGGCGGTCGTAGAGGCGCACTTCGGTCTCGATGGCGTGCGCGGCGCTGACCCAGTGGATGTTGCCCTTGACCTTGACCGAGTCGGCGCCGGGAGTGCCGGACTTGGTGTCGGGCAGGTAGTCGCAGTGCACGGCGGTGATGTTGCCGGCGGCGTCCTTGTCGCAGCCGGTGCATTTGACGACGTAGCCGTAGCGCAGGCGCACCGAGTTGCCGGGGAATAAACGGAAGTAACCCTTGGGCGGTGTTTCCTCGAAGTCCTCGCGCTCGATCCACAGTTCGCGTGAGAACGGGATGGCGCGCTTGCCGAGCTCGGGCTGCTGCGGATGGTTGGGGGCGAAGCAGTCTTCGCTCTGGCCTTCCGGGTAGTTGTCGATGATCAATCTCACCGGGTCGAGCACGGCGACGCGGCGCAGCGCGCTGTCGTTCAGCACGTCGCGCTGGCAGGCCTCGAACACGCTGTAGTCGATCCAGCCATCGGACTTCGACACGCCGATCTGGTCGGTGAAGCGGCGGAAGCCCTCGGGCGTGTAGCCGCGGCGGCGCGCGCCGACGAGCGTGGGCATGCGCGGGTCGTCCCAGCCGGAGACGTGCTTCTCTTCGACGAGCTGGATCAGCTTGCGCTTCGAGAGCACGACATAGGTCAGGTTCAGGCGCGCGAACTCGATCTGCTGCGGCAGCGGGCGGGTGAAGAAGCCCCCAATGGCGAGCTTGTCGAGCAGCCAGTCATAGAACGGACGCTGGTCCTCGAATTCCAGGGTGCAGATCGAGTGGGTGATGTGCTCGATCGCATCCTCGATCGGGTGCGCGTAGGTGTACATCGGGTAGATGCACCAGGTATCGCCCGTGTTGTGGTGGGTGGCGTGCTTGATGCGGTAGATCGCCGGGTCGCGCAGGTTGATGTTGGGCGAGGCCATGTCGATTTTCGCACGCAGCACGTGCGCGCCGTCGGGGAACTCGCCCGCCTTCATACGACGGAACAGGTCGAGGTTCTCCTCGACCGAGCGATTCCGATAGGGGCTGTCTTTGCCTTTTTCAGTCAGCGTGCCGCGGTACGCGCGCATCTCGTCGGCGGTGAGCGAATCGACGTAGGCGTGGCCGGCCTGGATCAGGTACTCGGCGCAGGCGTACATGGTGTCGAAGTAGTTCGACGCGAAGTAGAGGTGCGTGCCCCAGTCGAAGCCCAGCCACTTCACCGACTCGACGATGGAGTCGACGTATTCCTGCTCCTCCTTCTCCGGGTTGGTGTCGTCGAAGCGCAGGTGGCAGACGCCGCCGTAGTCGCGCGCCAGGCCGAAGTTCAGGCAGATCGATTTCGCGTGGCCGAGGTGGAGGTAGCCGTTGGGCTCGGGCGGGAAGCGCGTCTCGACGCGGCCGCCCCATTTACCGGCGGCGTTCTGCTCGTCGATGATGTTGCGGATGAAGTTGGCGGCGGGGGCGGGGGCTTCGTGCGACATGGTGGGATGCGGGTCTGGAATGCGTGGATTGTAGCGGGGTTCAGCAGATGATGCCGCCGCCGAGGCAGACCTCGCCGTCATAGAGCACGACGGACTGGCCGGGCGTCACCGCCCATTGTCGGGCGTCGAAGGCGAGCTCCAGCGTGTCGGCGTCGAGCTTCGTGATGCGGCAGGGCGCGTCGGTCTGGCGGTAGCGGGTCTTGGCCGTGTAGGGCTTGGCGGGATCGGGCGCGACGCCGGCGATCCAGCTGAGCTGGCCGGCCGTGAGCGTGCTGCGCTGCAGCAGCGGGTGGTCGTGGCCCTGCACGACGACCAGCGTATTCGTCGCCATGTCCTTGGCGGCGACGAACCACGGTTCGGTGTTGCCGTCCTTCTGCCCGCCGATGCCGAGGCCCTGGCGCTGCCCCAGCGTGTAGTACATCAGCCCCTGGTGCCGGCCGACGACGCGGCCCTCGGGCGTCTTCATGTCGCCGGGGTCGCGCGGCAGGTAGCGCTCGAGGAATTCGCGGAAGTTGCGCTCGCCGATGAAGCAGATGCCGGTGCTGTCCTTCTTGGTGGCGTTGGGCAGCCCGATCTCGGCGGCGATCCTGCGCACCTCGGGCTTCCGCAGGTGTGCGAGAGGAAACAGGGCAGGGCGGAGCTGCGCCTGGCAGAGGCGGTATAGGAAGTAGCTCTGGTCCTTGTTGGCGTCGTTCGCGCGCAGCAGCGTGGCGCGGCCGAACGGATCGTGGCCCTTGCCGACGTAGTGGCCGGTGGCGATGTACTCGGCGCCGCGCGCGATGGCGTCGTCGAGAAAGGCCTTGAACTTGATCTCGGCGTTGCACAGCACGTCGGGGTTGGGTGTGCGGCCGGCCTTGTATTCGGCGAGGAAGTAGCTGAACACGCGCTCCTTGTACTCGGCGGCGAAGTTGACCGCCTCGACCTCGATGCCGAGCACGTCGGCGACCGCCAGCACGTCGAGGAAATCCTGCCGTGCGGTGCAGTGCTCGGTGTTGTCGTCGTCGTCCCAGTTCTTCATGAAGACGCCGAGCACGTCGTAGCCCTGCTGCTTCAGCAGATACGCGGCGACGGCGGAGTCGACCCCGCCCGACAGGCCGACGACGACCCTGGTGCTCACGCGTGCCTCACGAAGTCGAGCGGGAAGCGCCGTCCCGCGAGATAGTCCTCGACGCAGCGCATCACCAGCGGGCTGCGGTGCGGCGTGGGGTGCGCCGCGAGTTCCTCGGGCGTGAGCCAGAGCGCGCGCACGATGCCGTGGTCGAGCGTGCGTTCGGCGTCGAAGCCGGTGACGTCGCAGACGTAGGCGAAGCGCAGGTAGGTGATGTCGCGCTGCGGGTAGTGCGTCGTGTAGCAGCCGACGAGCGCGGTCGGCTCGACGCGGTGCGCGGTTTCCTCGAGCGCCTCGCGGCGCACCGCCTCGACCAGCGTCTCGCCGCGCTCCCAGTGGCCGGCCGGCTGGTTGAGGCGCAGGCCTTCGGCGGTGTGTTCCTCGACCAGCAGGAACTTGCCGTCGCGTTCGGCAAGCGCCGCGACGACTACATGGGGCAGCCAGCTCTCAGACATGAATTTCTTTCCATTCTCCGGGCTTGAGGCCGCCCAGTCTCCAGTCGCCGACGGCGGCGCGCACGAGGCGCAGCGTCGGAAAGCCGATCTTCGCCGTCATGCGTCGCACCTGGCGGTTCTTGCCCTCGGCGATCACGAGCTCGATCCATGCGGTGGGGATGCTGGCGCGAAAGCGGATCGGCGGGGTGCGCGGCCAAAGATCGGCGGGCTCGTCGATCAGGCGCGCCTGCGCCGGCCGGGTGACGAAGTCGCCGAGATCGACGCCGCGGCGCAAGGGCTCGAGGTCGGCGTCGGTGGGTGAGCCTTCGACCTGCGCCCAGTAGGTCTTGGGCAGCTTGTGCCGGGGGTCGGCGATGCGGGCCTGCAGGGCGCCGTCATCGGTTAAAATCAGCAGTCCCTCGCTGTCGGCATCGAGCCGGCCGGCCGCGTACACGCCCGGAATGTCGAGGTGGTCGCGCAGGCCCTGCCAGCGCCCCTCCGGGGTGAACTGGCTCAGCACGCCATAGGGTTTGTTGAACACGATCAATCGCGCCACGCTGAGACGAACTTCTCTAGAAGCCCACATTTTAACGTTACAAGAGCACCGGACTTAATTAATCCAGCCATGACCTACCAGCACATCCAGATCCCCGCACAGGGCAAGAAGATCACCGTCAACGCCGACAACACGCTGAACGTGCCCGACACCCCGATCATTCCCTTCATCGAGGGCGACGGCACCGGCGTCGACATCACCCCGGCGATGAAGAAGGTCGTCGATGCCGCGGTCGCCAAGGCCTACGGCGGCAAGAAGAGGATCGCGTGGATGGAGGTCTACGCCGGCGAGAAGGCGGTCAAGGTCTACGGCGGCGACCAGTGGCTGCCCGACGAGACCGTGAAGGCGGTGAGGGATTACGTGATCTCGATCAAGGGCCCGCTGACCACGCCGACCTCGGGCGGCATCCGCTCGCTCAACGTCGCGCTGCGCCAGCTGCTCGACCTGTACGTGTGCCTGCGCCCGGTACGCTACTTCACCGGCGTGCCTTCCCCCGTGAAGGAGCCCGAGAAGGTCGACATGGTGATCTTCCGCGAGAACACCGAGGACATCTACGCCGGCGTCGAGTGGGAGGCCAACTCCGACGAAGCGAAGCGCGTCATCAAGTACCTGCAGCGGCAGATGGGCGTGAAGAAGATCCGCTTCCCCGGGACCTCGGCCATCGGCATCAAGCCGGTGTCGATCGAGGGTTCCGAACGTCTGATCCGCAAGGCCATCCAGTACGCGATCGACAACAAGCGCAAGTCGGTGACCCTGGTGCACAAGGGCAACATCATGAAGTTCACCGAGGGCGGCTTCAAGAAGTGGGGCTACGAGCTCGCCGCGCGCGAATTCGGCGCCAAAGTGATTGGCGAAGGCCCGTGGATGCAACTCCCGAACGGCATCGTCATCAAGGACGTCATCGCCGACGCCTTCCTGCAGCAGATCCTGCTGCGCCCGGCCGAATACGACGTGATCGCCACGCTCAACCTCAACGGCGACTACATCTCCGACGCGCTCGCGGCGGAAGTCGGCGGCATCGGCATCGCGCCGGGGGCGAACCTCTCCGACACCGTCGCGATGTTCGAGGCGACCCACGGCACGGCGCCGAAGTATGCCGGCAAGGACTACGTGAACCCGGGCTCGCTGATCCTGTCGGCCGAGATGATGCTGCGCCACCTCGGCTGGACCGAGGCGGCGGACCTGATCATCGCCAGCATGGAACGGACGATCCAGGCCAAGACCGTGACCTACGACTTCGCCCGCCTGATGGACGGCGCGACCGAGGTGAAGTGCTCGGCCTTCGCCGAGGCGATGGTCGCGAAGATGTAAGCGGCACGCAGCCAACAAAAAGCCCCGCCTAGGCGGGGCTTTTTGTTGGACCGAGCCGGCTCAGCCCTGGGGCTGGATGTTGGAAGCCTGCTTGCCCTTCGGACCCTGGCTGACTTCAAAGCTGACCTTCTGGCCTTCCTTGAGCGTCTTGAAGCCGCTGGTCTGGATGGCGGAGAAATGCGCGAACACATCCTCGCCGCCATCGTCCGGGGTGATGAAACCGAACCCCTTGGCGTCGCTGAACCACTTGACAGTACCTGTTGCCATTAACACTTCCCTCCTTGGCGTAACACTAAACACAACCGCGATAAGCGCAAAGCTCCGGCGGATGACAGGACGGCTTGTTTTTTATGGCCGTCGGTCTGAGTTCAAGCGCGCTACCCGGTGATTCCCCCTGCGGTAATGCCAAACCTGCACGGTTCTTGAAACCAAACTTCTGGCTTTTTACTCCCGTGCTCCGGTTTTTACAAGAGGAATGCGAGAAAAAACAAGGGACTCGGCTAGACTGTGGTTTCCATTCAACCCGAGGAGACGAGACGATGCTGAAAACCATGCTGATCGGCCTGATGGCCGGAACCCTGCTGGCGACGGCCGCCTGGGCGGAGACGGCCCAGCAGGCGCGGATGAAATCCTGCAACACCGAGGCGTCGGGCAAGGACCTCAAGGGCGACGCCCGCAAGGCCTTCATGAAATCCTGCCTGTCGGGCGGCGCCCAGGCCGACGGCAGGGCCGCGCAGCAGCAACGGATGAAGGACTGCAACGCGGAGGCGTCGAGCAAGGCGCTCAAGGGCGATGCGCGCAAGGCCTTCATGAAATCCTGCCTGTCGGGCAAGAAGGACTGAGGGGCCGGACGCCGGCGCGACAGGGGCTCCGCAGGGAGCCCCTTTGTTTTGCGGTGCGGTAGCATGCGGGCATGCGCGTCAGCTGGGACATCTTCTGCAACGTCATCGACAACTACGGCGACATCGGCGTCGCCTGGCGGCTGGCGCGCGGCCTCGCGCGTGACGGCGATCGCGATGTCCGCCTGTGGGTCGACGACCTGCGCGCCTTCCGCCGCATCTGGCCGGCGATCGATCCCGCTGCCGACGCCCAGGCCTGTGCGGGCGTTACGGTGCGCGCCTGGCGCGAACCGTTCGCCGCGGTCGAGCCGGCGCAGGTGGTCGTCGAGGCCTTCGGCTGCGCGCTGCCCGGCGTCTACCTGGAGACGATGGCGCGGCGCTCGCCGGCACCGGTCTGGATCAATCTCGAATATCTGAGCGCGGAAGCGTGGGTGGAGGCGCACCACGGGCTGCCGTCGCCGCACCCGCGGCTGGCGCTGACCAAGTTCTTCTTCTTTCCCGGCTACACGCCGGCGACCGGCGGCCTGCTGGTCGAACCCGACCTGGCGCAGCGGCGCGCCGCGTTCCTCGACGCGGGCAGGGCGGAATTCTGGCGGGCGCTCGGGCTCGGCGCGCTCGTGGCCGGCGAATTGCGGGTGTCGCTGTTCGCCTACGAGAATCCCGCGCTCGCGGGGCTGCTCGATGCCTGGGCGGCGGGCCCGCAGCCGGTGACCTGCCTGGTGCCGGAGGGACGCATCGTGCCGCAGCTCGCCGCGTGGTTGGGCGTGCCGACGGCGGAGGCCGGCGAGCGCTTCCGGCGCGGCGCGCTGGAGCTGCGCATCCTGCCGTTCACCGACCAGGATGCCTACGATCGCCTGCTGTGGGCGTGCGACCTCAATTTCGTCCGCGGCGAGGATTCCTGCGTGCGCGCCCAGTGGGCGGGTCGTCCGCTGGTCTGGCAGGCCTATCCGCAGGCGGAGGGGGCGCACGCGGACAAGCTCGAAGCGCTGCTGGCGCGATACGTTCACGGCCTGGGGCGGGCTGCGGCCGCCGCCGTCGGCGGCCTGTGGCGTCACTGGAACGGCCTCGCGCCGGCGCCCGATCCGGCGAGCTGCTGGGTCGCCTGGCGCGCGCAGCAGGCGGCGATCGAACAGCAGGCGGCCGCCTGGCTCGACGCGCTGGGGCAGGCCGGTTCGCTCACCGAAAAGCTGGTGGAATTCGCCGAAAACCGGTTAAAATAACGAGTTTTCTCAAACCCTTAGCTCTCTCCGCAGGACACACACCATGAAAACCGCAATGGAACTCCGCGCCGGCAACGTCGTGATGATCGGCAAAGACCCGATGGTCGTGCAGAAGGCCGAATTCTCGAAATCCGGCCGCAACGCCTCCGTCGTCAAGATGAAGCTGAAGAACCTGCTCACCGGCTCCGGCATGGAATCCGTCTACCGCGCCGACGACAAGTTCGACACCGTGACGCTTGACCGCAAGGAATGCACCTATTCCTACTTCGCCGACCCGCTGTACGTGTTCATGGACAGCGAGTACAACCAGTACGAAGTCGAAGGCGATAACCTCGGCGATGCGCTGAACTACCTCGACGACGGCATGCCGGTGGAAGTGGTGTTCTACGACGGCAAGGCAATCTCGGTCGAGATGCCGACCACGGTGATCCGCGAGGTCGAGTACACCGAGCCCGCCGTGCGCGGCGACACCTCCGGCAAGGTCATGAAGCCTGCGCGCATCAAGCCCACCGGCTTCGAGCTTCCGGTTGCCGCGTTCGTCGAGATCGGCGACATGATCGAGATCGATACCCGCACCAACGAATTCAAGCGCCGCGCCAACTGAGCCGATCGCTTGCACGGACAAAAAGGCAGCCGCGGCTGCCTTTTTGTTTTTCGGCGCCTTCGGCTACGGCGTTAAAATGGCTGCCTGATTGTCCGCCGCCTTCCCATGACCGACCCGCGCTTCGTCCACCTCCGACTGCACAGCGAATTCTCCGTCTCCGACGGCCTGGTGCGGGTCGACGAGGCGGTCGACCGCGCACGCGCCACCGGCATGCCGGCGCTGGGCTTCACCGACCTTTCCAACACCTTCGGCTGGATCAAGTTCTACCGCGCCGCGCGCGGCGCCGGCGTGAAGCCGGTATTCGGCTGCGACGTCTGGGTGACCAACAGCGCCGACCGCAACCGGCCGTCGCGCCTGCTGCTGCTGGTGCAGCATCGCGAGGGCTATCGCCGCCTCTGCGAAATCCTGTCGCGCGCCTACCAGGAAAACCTGTACCGCGGTCGTGCCGAAATCGATCCGGCCTGGTTCGCCGAGGGGACCGAGGGGCTCCTCGCACTGTCGGGCGGCGACGCCGGCAATGTCGCCCAGGCGCTGCTCGACGACAAGCCGGCCGCCGCGCGCGCGGCGGCCGAAGCCTGGGCTGCACTGTTCCCGGGACGCTACTACCTCGAATTGCAGCGCTTCGGCCAGCCGCACACCGAGCGCCTGATCGACGGCCTGCTCGACGTCGGCGCCGCCCTGAACCTGCCTGCGGTTGCCACCCATCCGATCCAGTTCCTCGCGCCCGACGACTTCAAGGCGCACGAGGCGCGCGTGTGCATCGCCGAGGGCATGATGCTCGGCGACCCGCGCCGGCCGCGGCCGTTCACCGCCGAGCAGTATTTCAAGTCGCCCGACGAGATGGCCGGACTGTTCGCCGACCTGCCGGAAGCGCTCGCGAACAGCGTCGAGATCGCCAAGCGCTGCAACCTCACGCTCGAGCTGGGAAAAAGCAAGCTGCCCGACTTCCCGACGCCGGACGGCATGAGCCTCGACGACTACATCCGCCAGCGCTCCTACGAAGGCCTGCATGAGCGCATGGCGCACCTGTATCCGGACGAGGCGGCGCGCGCGGCGAAGCTGCCCGAGTACACCGAACGCCTCGAATTCGAGCTCGGCACCATCATCCAGATGGGTTTCCCGGGCTACTTCCTGATCGTGTCGGACTTCATCAACTGGGCCAAGCACAACGGCGTGCCGGTGGGGCCGGGGCGGGGCTCGGGCGCGGGCTCGCTGGTCGCCTACTGCCTGTCGATCACCGACCTCGACCCGCTCAGGTACGACCTGCTGTTCGAGCGCTTCCTCAACCCCGAGCGCGTATCGATGCCCGACTTCGACGTCGACTTCTGCCAGGACGGGCGCGACCGCGTGATCCAGTACGTGAAGGACACGTATGGCCACGCCGCGGTGTCGCAGATCGCCACCTTCGGCACGCTGGGCTCGAAGTCGGTCATCCGCGACGTTGGTCGCGTGCTCGACATGCCCTACACCTACTGCGACAAGCTCTCCAAGCTGGTTCCGGTCGAAGGCGTGAAGCCGGTATCGCTCAGGAAGGCGCTGGAGATGGAGCCGCAGCTCAAGGAACGCTACGACCAGGAAGAGGAGGTGCAGGAGCTCTTCGGGCTGGCGGAGAAGCTCGAGGAGCTTACGCGCAACGTCGGCATGCACGCCGGCGGCGTGCTGATCGCGCCCGGGAAACTCACCGACTTCTGTCCGCTCTATCGCGCCGAAGGTTCCGAGGCGGTGGTGTCGCAGTTCGACAAGGACGACGTCGAGGCGATCGGTCTGGTGAAGTTCGACTTCCTCGGCCTGCGCACGCTGACCATCCTCGCCGAGGCGGTGCGCTTCGTGCAGCGCCAGCCCGGCATGGAGACCTTCCGGCTGGAGGACCTGCCGCTCGACGATCCGGCGGTCTACAGGCTCTTCGCCGACGGCAACACCACGGCGGTGTTCCAGTCGGAATCGCGCTCGGCCAAGGATCTGGAGAAGAAGCTCAAGGGCGACTGCTTCGAGGACATCATCGCGCTGATGGCGCTGAACCGGCCGGGCCCGCTCGGCTCCGGCATGGTCGACGACTTCATCGTGCGCAAGAACGAGCAGCGCAAGACCGGCCGCGGCAAGGCGGAGTGGTATTTCCACCCCGATCTCGAAGACACGCTGAAATCGACCTACGGCATCATCGTCTACCAGGAGCAGGTGATGCTGGTGGCGCAGATCCTCGCCGGCTACTCGCTCGGCGGCGCCGACCTGCTGCGCCGCGCGATGGGCAAGAAGAAGGCCGAGGAAATGGCCAAGCAGCGCGAGATCTTCCTTGCCGGGGCG